>JANODF010000756.1:0-5258 GCA_031412555.1 Archangium sp.
CCGCGCTCATGCTCGGTGCCCAGGCCGTCGCCGGCGGAATGGCCGAGTGCGTCCTCGTCGTTGGCTTCGAGCAGATGGAAGCCGGCGCCCTCGCCGCCAAGTGGACCGATCGCGCGAACCCGCTCGACAAGTTCGTCAACGTGATGAACGAGGAGCAGGGCTTCAACGGCGCCCCGCCCGCCGCGCAGATGTTCGGCGGCGCCGGCCGCGAGTACCGCTGGAAGTACGGCACCAAGAAGGAGACCTTCGCCAAGATCTCGGCGAAGGCGCGCCAGCACGCGTCGAAGAACCCGTACGCGCTGTTCAAGGAGATCCTGTCGGTCGAGGAGATCATGGCCTCGCCCGAGGTCTTCGATCCGTTGACCCGGTTCCAGTGCTGCCCGCCCACCTGCGGCGCAGCGGCGGCCATTCTCTGCAGCGATGACTTCGCCAAGCGGAAGGGCCTCAAGCCGATGGTGCACATCGCAGGTCAGGTGATGACCACCGACTTCGCCTCGAGCTTCGACGGTAAGTCGATGATGAAGATGATCGGCTACGACATGGCCAAGGCGGCGGCCACGCAGCTGTACGAGAAGACCGGCACGGGCCCGAAAGACGTGCAGGTGGTCGAGCTGCACGACTGCTTCACCGCGAACGAGCTGCTCACCTACGAGGCGATCGGCCTGTGCCCCGAAGGCGGCGCCGAGAAGTTCATCGAAGCGAACGACAACACCTATGGCGGCCAGGTGGTGGTGAACCCGTCGGGTGGTCTGCTCTCGAAGGGTCACCCGCTGGGTGCGACCGGTCTGGCGCAGTGCACCGAGCTGGTGTGGCACCTGCGCGGCACGGCGGGTGATCGCCAGGTGGAGAACGCGAAGGTCGCCGTGCAGCACAACCTGGGGCTCGGTGGTGCGTGCGTGATGACGATGTACAAGCGCAACTAGGTCACCGTGTGCTCCCTCTCCCTGCGAACTCGGGGAGACCACCAACATCGACATGGCGGCGTCGGTTATGGGCTACATCCGCCAGCGTGCGCTTGGAAGCCGCTCAAGCCCTACGCTCAGCGGGTAACGAAGCCCTCAACCGCATCCTTGGGTTCTCGTCCGTGGACCGCTCCCAAGCCAGGTCCAGTGGATCAAGCGCATCGCCAAGCCATCCGGGAGAAGCCATCCGGGAGAACGAGGTCATCGACCGGCCCCTCGTCGACGAGGACGCGTACGAGAGGGAGGGTGGCTTCAACCGCATCGACCGGGTGTTCGATGGCAAGGTCACCGATGTCGTGCCGAGTTGCAGGACCAGGGGTGGAAGACGGGATAGCCAAGACGGCCTGAGCGTCGAGGCGGCATCCGACTGTCACTCCTTCGTCTTCTCGGGTTTTTCGGGCTTCTTCTCGCCTTGCGGCAACACCGCAGCAAAGAGCGGACCCCAAGAGTCCTTGGGGATCTTTTCGAGCAGAAACTTCAGACCCTCCACGGCGGCGTCGTGTGACCCTGTAGCGACTGGACCCTGTGAAGAAACTTCCGTCAGCATGGTCGACCCGACGCCAAAGTACTTGTCGAGTAACTTCTCCCGCATGGCCACGCGACTGGGCTCACCGAGGTTCTCCAGGTAGGCGTTGAGGGCACGGAATTCGAGCCCGCGCTGCTTCGCCCAGAGATTCTCGCGACGTTCGCGGTCAGCCATCGCTGCGCAGTACCGCGAGATGATTCCAAGCGCGAAGACGAGAACCACCTTGGTGATGACGCTGGCGATGCCCGCCGCGTTCGCCTCGAAGGGCGCTCCACACGTCAGGGCTACGACCGCAATGGACACGACCAGCACCATCGTTGCGACAGCTCCCACCTGCCACCACTTTGCTCGAATCGCAGCGTCCTTGGCTGTCTGCTCGAATCCTGCCGCCTGTCCTGTTTCACCTACCGCGCCCACTGCCGCGCTTACCTTCAGTTCCTGCGCCTTGATGTTCGCGACGGTGTTTTCGTGAAGCGAGTTGAGCGCGGCGAGGGCGGCGGTGTTCTTCTCAGCAAACTCCCGGAGCGACTCGTCCTCTCGTCTCTTTAGTTCCTCAACCGCCTCGCGGTGTCGACCCTCGGCCGCTTCGAGCCCGCCCCTGGCGGTCTTCAGTGTCTGCTGGAATGCCTCTTCTTGCTCGGTCTGGCGCCTCAGGAAGCTGCTGGTGTTCTCCACGAGTTGACCTTGGACCTGCGTCTTGAGTTCGGTGGTCTGCGCCGAAACTTCCGCTTGGAGATTGCGAAGAGCGGAAGTCTCGGCGTTGAGGCGCTGCACTCGCTGAAGGGCCTGTTCAAGTTGGACCCCGACGCCCTGCAACGCCCCTTCGCTGTTGGGAAAAACCGAACCCGCCCACGCGTTTCTGACGATGGCGGCCACGGCACTAAGCGGTGGCCACGCCGAGTTCACCAAGGACGGCGGGCTTGCCACATAGTCGACGCACGCCTGTACGAAGGCGGCGGCGTTCCTGCGGAGTTCCTCGGCATCACCCGCGAAGAAGAACAAGCTGGCGCGAGGGTCGCTCAGTTGCTCAAGCACGCCGCTGCACACCGCCACCAAACGCTTGAGGTTGTGCTCGATGACCTTGTCTGGGTCCGTCAGCCACTCTTGGCCTTGGCGAATATCACTCGTGCTGGCCAGCCCTCGCTTCAGCATCTCAATGGTGCTCGCCACGACGAGCGTGACGTTTTCGGTCGACAAGGGTCCCCTCCGCTTTCCATGCCAACATACTCGGAGCGTCTCGGCGCGATGCTCGATTGCTTCGCCGAGCCGAGGTTGCCGGCGGTGTGCAGGGCGAGCACCTCAGCGAACTGGCTCAACTTGGTGCCGGCGGTCGTCGGATCGTCGGCGAAGTACCGTTCGGCGAGCGCCCCGAGCGTGACCAGCAGCTGAACTCGAAGATGCCACCCCGCCCATTCGGGCGAGCGTACCCGCAGCTCAGGTGGAGATCAGATTTCATCCTGCGCGCGGACGACGAGGGCACGAGATTTGTGGGCGTGGCGGTCGACGCCCAAGCCGATACCAACCGACGCTGTCGGGGAATGTGGTGGGCTTTCCACTGGTTGCCACGAATCGCCGGTGTATCTTGGGAGCCCTCGTGCCGCCTCTCTCCTATCCACGTCCTCCAATTGTTGAGGCCGTCGTCGAAGTTGGCTTCTCCGGCGGTGCGCCGTGGGAGGAGACCGAGACGAAGCTCAACGCGACCTACCGTTCCGAGTTCTCGGGCAAGCGGCAAGAGGTTACCAGCGTGCAGGTCCAGTCTCGGTGGACCGGCAGCACCTTTGAGACCAGCAGTCGCAAGGACTTCTTGAAGTGGCTGCTGCCGGATACCAGCGGCCGCCACCTTGTGGGGTTCGGTCCCGCCGTGCTCTCTCGCCACGTTCTCGCGCCCTATCCGGGATGGGCGCAGTTTCGGCCAGCCGTTGACAAGGTCTTCGCTCAGTTTTGTTCGGTAGTGCAGCCGCAAGGCGTAACCAACGTTGGCGTGCGGTACATCGATCAGATTGTCCTGCCGCCTGAAGGGCGAATCGGCGACTTCTTCCAAGCAATTCCGCCGCGTCTTCCGTCGCAGCCAGACGTCATGACCGCGTTTCAAATCACCACCGAGTCTTACGACCCTGAGTCGAACACCACTTCACTGCTGACGCTTGCCTCTGGGCCGCCCATGGCGGAGGGGCAGCGGGTTGTCTTCTACGACCTGAACCTGACTTGCCGTTTTGCTGAACCGGTGAAACTTGACAGCTGGTCGGAGAGCGTCGAGACGCTCCACGCTCGTCAGCGCGCAATCTTTGAAGAGTCGATTACCGAGAAGACGAGGGAGCTTTTCCAATGAGTGCGACCAAGCAGCGTGCAGAGGTATTTGGGGTGGTGTCGTCGATGGCTCCGTCAGCACTCGGCGGCCGTCCCTTCCCGGCGGGCCATGTCGTTCTTGGCGCTGGCCCCCAGGCCCGGTTCCTCCACGCCCTGCGCGAAGTGCCAGTGTCGGGCTTCTCAGCCGATGACCTTGGATGGGAACGAGGCCCGCGAGCGGCCAGCACCATGAAGCTCCAAGGGGCAAGAGAGGCCGACTGGCACCTCGATGCGAGCGAGCTGGAGCCCTGATTCGTGTACGTCCCTCGCGGCAGTTGGTCGGAGCCTGAGGGGGGCGACCCTGGTCCTTGCTTCCGCCAGGGCGACCTCGTCCGAGTGACTTGGGCAACCGTTAAGGTCGACCCTCCGAACCCGAAAGCCCAAGCCTTCCACGTTGAACTGCGGACTGAAGTCGTCGCACTACTCAGTGCCGACTGCGATCTTGTTGACCGAGTGCCTCCGAAAAGGAAGGGCGTGCTCGTTTCACCGCTTCGTGAGGTTCCGAAGAATATCGCCCGCGACCCGGAGCTTCTCGCAGGACTTAAGACAGCAGTAGTGCAGGCAACAGGCGACCAGAAGATTCCCGTCAACCTCGCGTATTTTGAGAAGGTCGACGCCGAGGACGCGCTGAAAGTGGACGAGGGCGTTGTGCACCTTGAGACGATGAGCACGCTGTCATTCGGTTCGTTAAAGGTCGCGATCAAGCTGGCAGAACTCACAGACGAGAAGCGACAGGACCTCCGCGAACGCCTCAAATTTCACTTCGGCCGCGACGCAGTTTGAACGAGCGAAACCGCATCCCTGCCGTGCTGGCGACCGATCGTGAACCGCGCAGTCCTCGCGCTTCAAGTGCGATGGTTGATGGATGCGGTCTATGACGCATCTGCCTGAGGACGTCCTCGCGCGCATCGCTCAGGCGCAGCTGAAGCCCGACGCGGCTCAGGCCGAGCACCTGCAATCCTGTGAGGAGTGCAGCGCGATCATCTCGGGCCTCATGCGCGCTGAGACCGGCGGCCTCGAGATGACCGCCCGCTCGCCGCACCGCTCGCGGGGCAGCCCGGTCGTGCACGAGACGATCGGCCGCTACAAGGTCACCCGGCTGCTGGGCGAAGGCGCGATGGGCAGCGTCTTCGAGGCGCTCGACCCGGAGCTCGGCCGGCACGTGGCGATCAAGGTGGTGCGCGGCGCCAGCTCTGCCGAACTGCGGGCGCGTTTGCTGCGAGAGGCGCAGACCGCAGCGCGGCTCAAACACCCGAACATCGTCACCGTGTACGACGCAGGCACCGTCGGCGAAGAGGTCTTCGTCGCGATGGAGCTGGTCTCCGGGGGCTCGGCGCGCGGGTGGCTGGCGAAGAAGCCCGGCTGGCAGGAGGTGCTCCGGGTGTTCACCGGCGCGGGCAAAGGGCTCGCGGCCGTGCACGACG
>JANODF010000757.1:0-12813 GCA_031412555.1 Archangium sp.
TGACGGCGGTGCGGGCGGCGGTCATCTATTCGCTCGAGCCGGTGTTCGCGCTCGCCTGGGCGTTGCTGACGGGCCTGGGTTGGCCCAGTGGCAGGGAGCTCGTCGGCGGCGCTTTCATTCTGGCTGCCGTGCTGATCTCCGAAGTCGAGCTGCCCCGGCGATGGAAGTTCGCTGAGTAAAAAAAGGCCTGAGCCCAAGGCGCTTCAGTGACGAGCTCGCAGGCTTCGCCACTCGTGATCCAGCACGGCGTAGATGAGCGAGTCGCACCACTCGCCCTTGAGCCACCAGTTCTCCTTGTAGTGACCCTCGCGGCGCATGCCCACGCGCTCCATCACGCGAGCGGAGCCGACGTTGCGCGGATCGCAGTCTCCGTAGACGCGGTGGAGCTTGAGCTCGTCGAACGCGAAGTCGAGCAGGGCGGGCAGGGCCTCTGACGCGAAGCCTTTGCCCCAGAGATCGTGCCGCAGGTTCGACCAGAGCTGCGCCTCCTTGTGCTCGGGTCGTTCGATCTTGAAGCCGGCGCGACCGAGGAAGCGGTCGTCGTCGGGCAGGCAGATCGCGAAGTCGTAGATGAGGCGCGGGCTCGCCGCTTGCGCGGCGATGGAGGTCTCGAGGTACTTCTTCGTGCCGGCTTCATCGAGCACGTCGTTGCTCTGGAAACGCACCACCAGGGGATCACGGTCGAGGCGCTGGGCTTCGACCCAGTCGTCAGCGCGCAGCTCGCGGAGCACCAGGCGTTTCGTTTCGAGCCGCACGGGATTCATGGGGCCGAAGGTAATCCCTCGACGGCTCTCGGCATGAGCGGTTACTCAAAGGCCATGACCACCCGCCGCGTGCTGCCCTGGGAGGAGGGCCGACAGCCCCTCATGCTCGCGCCCATGCAAGGGGTCACGAACCGCGCGGTGCGAGACGTGTTCGTCGATTGGGTGCGACCTGACGTCGTCTTCACGGAGTTCATGCGCGTGCGGCACGGCGGGGAATCAGAGGGTCCCGCGCGGCTCTCGGCTGGAGATCTCGAAGATGCCCGGCCCCATGTGCGCGGCGTGCCGCTGGTGGTTCAGCTCATCGGTCGCGACAAGGCGCCGCTGGTCGAGGCCGCGCTCGCAGCTCAAGACGCGGGCGCGATTCATCTGAACCTCAACATGGGGTGTCCGTATGGCCGCATGAACGTGGGCTGCGGCGGCGGCATTTTGGAGCGGCCGGAAGAGCTCCCCGAGATCCTCGGCGCGTTGCGCAAGGCCATCGCCGGCAGCTTTTCCATCAAGGTGCGCGCGGGGTACTCCGACCCGGAGCAGGTGTTCTCGCTGCTCTCGCTCTTCGAGGATGCGGGGGTGGACTTTCTGGTGCTCCACGCGCGCACGGTGGTGCAGCGCTATGACGGATTCGCGGATCATTCGATCACGGCGCGCGTGGTGAAGCAGTCACGGTTGCCGGTGATCGCCAATGGAGACATCAACGCCGTCGAGACGGGCGCGTCCATTCTTCGCGACACCCAAGCGGCGGGGCTGATGCTCGGGCGCGGGGCGATGCGCGACCCGCTGCTGTTCGAGCGGCTGCGGGGCAGGGCGGTGGCGACTCCGACCGAAGAAGATCGGGTGTTGGCGCTGCAGCGTTTCCTTCGTCAGCTTGCCGAGCGGTACGGGGCGCTGTTCTGTGGCGATGCGCAGGTGCTCAACAAGTTGAAGAGCTCGTTGGCCGTGATGGATCCGCCCGAAGACTCGAAGCCCTTCAAGGTGCTGCGAAAGGCGAAGTCGGTCGACGCGTTTTGCGAGGCGCTCGAAGGGCTGATCGGGTGATCTTCAAGGCGCCTTGAAGAAGGTGGTGAACGAGAGCCCCTTGTTCGTGCTCATCACGCTCGGGCCCCTCAGCCGCGTTCGAGGATGCTCATGTGACCAGGTCCTCCCTCACCGTGTGACGTGCCGAGCGCCCGCGCGTAACGAGCACCACGACGAACCCCTCACCCACGACCTTCTTCAAGGCTGCTGCGTGCACCAGCCACCCGAACCCCTCAAAGAGGCTCACGGTGTGCTTCGAGCGGCGAGAGGCTGACGTGAAGATCGCTGCCCAGCGCGCGCACCAGGCTGTCGATTTCCTGAGCAGTCAACGGCGTGTGGCGACCGATGGCAGCGCGCGTCTCCTCGAGCAGGTGCTGGCGAGCGCTCACCAGCCAGCGCGCTGCCGTCGCGCGGTGCACCTCGTAGAGCTTTCCCAGGGCGTCGATGCTGAGGTCATCCAGATAGTGCTGACGAAGCAGCGTGCGCTCCCGACGCTCCAACGTCGCCATGGCTTCCCGCATCGCCTGACTGAAGACGGAGCGATACCGGGCCCGCAGCAACTGCAACTCCACGTCGCCCGAGACCGGGATCGTCGAATCGACTTCTTCGGGGTTCACGTTCGGTTTCTGTTCGCGCAGGTAGTCGACCGCCGCCCTGCTGGCCACCACCCGAACCCAGCCCCGCAGACTTCCGCGCGCCCCAAAGTTGCGGAGCGCCTCGCTCGAGAGCAGCCGGAGCCGAATGAACTGATGGACATCGTCACGCTGGCCCGGTGGGGCTTGCCGGTTGAGCACGGCCTCCACCTCATTGCGGCACCAGGCCTCGAGCGCCACGTAGGCCGAAGGGATGGCATTGACGCACGCGGTCGCCAAAAACAGTTCGGCGAGCGCCTCGTCACTCAGTTCGTCTGCTGGCTCGGCAAGGGTTTCGAGCGCTTCGAGCCCCAGCCGCACCTCGGGAAAGACCCGGCGACCGGCCTCGTGAACTTTCTCGAAGAATCGTTGCGACATCTTCCGGAGCCTTCCGACTGAGGAACGTCACTCTAACCACAGGACCGTCATGTTCCCTCGATGCCTCTTCTTTTCGTCTGCGGTACTTTTCCTCGCCTGCGCCGAGCCTCCCGTTGCGCAGAACCTGATCCCCGTCGCGCGGACCCTGACGGGCGAGGCGCCGGCGCAGGTGCTGCGGGTCGAGGCCCTGGGGAGTTCAGGGAAGACGACGGTTGCCACGCTTCAGGGTGGTCGCTTTTCAGTGGCGGTGCCTGCCGAGCCCTGGGTGCTGCTCTTCAAGGGCGCCAATCAGCGGTTGATCGCCAACCTGACGGCCCCTGGCGGCAGCGGTCGCAGCGCCCTCGGCGTCTTCCCCGCCCCGCGCATCGCGAGCACCACCTCGCGGCTGGAAGGGCCCGTCACGCGACAGCAACAGCCTCTGCTCTCTGGCGAAGTGCTGTCGATCGGCGTCGTCACCATCACGCTCACGGTCGCCACGGGCCAGTACAACCTCTTGCAAGAGCTCGACAGCGACGGCGATGGGCGGGTCGACTTCGAGGACGAAGATGACGACGGCGACGCCACGCCCGACGTGCAGGAGCCCCGCACTTCCCTCGACTCCGATGGCGACGGGCTCTGCAACGCCGTCGACCCTGACGACGACAACGACGAACTGACCGACGAGGCGGACCTCGATGATGATGGTGACGGCATCGCCGACACCCAGGAGCGCGACACCGATGGCGATGGCATCGCGGATTCGGTGGACCTCGACGATGACGGCGACGGAACCGGCGATGGCGAAGAGCTTGCCGACCCGACCCCCGACGTTCTCGTGGGTGCGTGGCTGGGTGAGACGACCGTGACCGACTTCGAGTTCTCGCAGGGCAGACCGGTGGTGCTCGCCGAACACTTTCAGCTGACCGACGACGGGCAGATGATCGGCGACTTCGATGGTGTCGACGCCGTCAGTGGCTGCCACGTGAACTACGCCCTGCGGGGAACCTGGGCCGACGCGGTCGACGCCACGCCCGATCTCGAGGTGGTCTGGAGCAGCGTCATTTCGACCGTCACGCAGTGCAACGACCCCCAGTTCGACGGCACCGGCGAGGTCGACGCTGCCGAGCGCGAGATCTGGGACGACGAGCTCGATGGCCTCTGGTGGGTCTCCTCGAACACGCTGGTGATCGATCTCGGTGACGGGGTGCACATCGAGTACGACCGAGCGTTGTGAACGACTGCCCGTCGCCTCAGGCGTTGCTCGATTGGGTGACCCATCGTCCTTCGCATGAACCTCGGGCGCTCGAGGACCACCTGGACACGTGCGGGCGGTGCCGGGTCGCGGTCTCCGAGCTCGTTCGCGATGAGGGCGTGCGACCCCGGCTCCTCGCGCCGGGAGATCTGCTCGGCCGGTATCGCATCGTCGAACTCCTCGGGGCCGGTGCGATGGGCGTCGTGTACGAGGCCATCGACCCCGAGTTGGGGCGCTCCGTTGCGCTCAAGGTCGTCAAACGAAAGCCGGGGGACGAAGGGCAGCGCCCCCGGCTGCGTGAGCTGCTCCGGCGCGAAGCCCAGTCGATGGCCCGGGTCTCTCACCCCCACGTGGTTTCGGTCTTCGATGTCGGCCAGGAAGGTGACGACGACTTCATCGCGATGGAGCTCGTGCGAGGTTCGACGCTCACGGCGTTCCGCGATGGAGGCGCGTCGGGGGCTGCGCTGCTGAAGGTCTGTCTGCAGGCCGGCCGAGGGGTCGCGTCGGCGCACGGAGCGGGCGTCATTCATTGCGACCTCAAACCCGACAACGTGCTGGTGACACCTGAGGGCTCGGCGCGCGTGACTGACTTTGGTCTGGCCTCGGCGTGGAACCCCGCGGCGCCCGCGTTGCTGGGCACCCCCGCATTTCTGGCGCCCGAGGTCCTGAACGGGGCTGCTGCCGATGCGCGCTCCGATCAGTTCTCGTTTTGCCGGCTGATGGTCGAGGCGCTCGCCTCCAGCGGGAGCAGCCCACGCTCGCTGTCTGGGGTCACGGACCGACGGGTGCGGCGCCTGCTTCAACGGGGCCTCTCTCCGGATCCCTCGCAGCGATTTCCATCGATGAACGCGCTGCTCGATGCGCTCGATGCCGCTGGCCGTGTACCTCGCCGCCAGCGCCAGGGGGCGGCCGTGGTCGCCCTCATCGTCGCTGCGGTCGCCACGTCGTCGTGGTGGGCCGGTCGCGATGCCAGCCGGTGCGCTGCCTCGGCCGATGCCGTGGACGCGGTGTGGAATGCGCAGGTGCGCCGCGAGCTCCTCTCCGCGTTCGACGGGCACGGGCCGTGGGCCGCCGAGGCGGGCCTGAAGGCCAGTGAGACCTTCGACCGCTTCGCGCGCGATTGGCGCACGAGCCACCGAGCGGCGTGTGCCGCGACCTGGGAAGAGCGCACCCAATCGCCCGCGCTCCTCGACGCGCGGCTCACCTGTCTGCGCGCGCGGCTGGTCGAGCTGCGTGCTGCCGTCGAGCTGCTCCGCACGGCCGACAAGTCGGTGGCGCTGCGCGCGCTGGCCGTCACCAACGCTTCGGTGCCGGTGGCGAGCTGCGACGATCAGCGCGCGCTGGCGACGCTCCTGGGCGATCTCGACGTGGGTGAGGCGCCCGAAGCGCTGCGCATGAAGCTGGCCTCTGCGTGGGCGCTGCGCGCTGCGGGCAAACCTGCCGAGGCACTGGAGCAGAGCCAGGCCGTGGTTCGGGAAGCGACGACCAGCCCCGCTCTCGAGGCAGAGAGCCGTCTGCTGGTCGCGTTGATGAGCGCCCAGACCCAGTCGCCTGACCTCGCCCGCCCCCGTCTCAACGAAGCCATTCTCGCGGCCGAGCGGGCCCGCCACGATCGGGTGCGCCTGCGTGCGTTGATCGCCTCGGCCTTCCACGAAGCGCAGTGGGAGGCGTTCGAGGCCTCTGACGCCCAGGCCCGCCTGGCAGAGGCGGTGCTTTCGCGGGTCGGAAGGGGCGGCGACAGCGAGGCCCGGCTCGCGAACGCCATCGGTGTCAGGCTGATTCGGCAAGGAAAGTTTCGAGAGGCCCTGGCACCACTTCGGCAAGCCCGCGCGGTCTGGCTGGCACAGCCGTCGCCGCGGCGGGCCGACGCCGCGATCGCGCTCAACGCCATGTCGGTTGCGCTGGGCCAACTCGACGACGTGCCTGCCGCAGAGCAGGCCATCCATGAAGCGCTCACGCTTCTCCGGGCCGAAGGAGGGGAGGCGCAGGCGGAGCTCCCCTCGTACCTGGTGACTGCAGGCGCCGTGGCGCATCGCAAGGGCGACTTCGACCGGGCCGCCGTTCTCTACCAGGATGCCGTGAGGCTGCTCGAGACCTTCTACGGGCCGGCGGCGCCGCCTCTGGCGCTGCCGCTCATCAACCTCGCCATGCTCGAGGAGGATCGAGGACGCCTCTCGGCCGCCGAGGCCTGGGCCGTTCGCGCGATGGCGGTGGGTGAAGCGACCGACCCCGATGGCCGGGAGCTGGCTTCCGCTCGGGCACAGGTCGCCTCGTTGGCCCTTCGTCGGGGCGACTTCACCCGTGCGGCGCAGCTCGCCCGTCTGGTCGTCGGCCAGCGCGCCCGCAGTCTGGGGCCGACGCACGGTGAGACGCTCGACGCGCGCGGGGTGCTCGGTCGTGCGCTCGTCGGCGCTGGTGAGGCGACGGAGGGTCTGTCTGAGCTGGAGGCCGCGCTGGAGCTCGCACGGGCGCAGGGCTCGCCGCTCCTGATGGCGGCACTGCAGATGAACCGGGGCGAAGCGCTTCTGGGGATCGGCCGGGCGAACGAGGCTGCGCTCGATCTGCGAGAAGCGGCCGCGTTCTATCTGGCCCGGCCGGGTCGAGAGGCGCTGCTCGGCGCAGAGGTCGCCTTCTCAGCGGCTCGCGCCGAAGCGCTCAGCGGGGCGCGTGCGCACTCGAGTGAATGGGCGAAGACGGCGCTTCAGCGCTTTCGCGAACTCGGCTCCTCTGCGCGCGCTGAGGAGGTGCAGCGTTGGCTCGACCTTCACCGCTGAGCCGCTCGAGCAGCGCGCTATCACCCCGCCGTCATCATCAGCCAGCTGCTGAGCCAGCAGATCAGCATCAGCGCGATCAGGCCGTACATGACCAGGTAAGGCGAGCTGCGAGCTGCGGCGCGCACCTTGTTCGGAGCTGCTGGTACCACGACGGGTTCAGGCGCCTTCCTGGGGGCACGACCGACCTGGATCTCGGCCGGGGGAATGCGCCACCCGAGCACGACTGAGCGCGGTACTTCGATGCCATCGACGTCGACCCACGGCCTGTTCTCGTGCTGAACGAAGCGCACGCGCGAGAGGTGAAAGGAATGGTGGCGGTAGCGCCCCCAACTGCCCTCACGCGACCTCGGCACCCGGAAGAGCCGTTGGGGCCACTTCACGACGCGACGTGACTGGAGCCCCTCGATTCGGCTCGTCAGTGACCCGGGGGGCAGCTCGAAGGTGTCGAGCCTTTCGTGGAGCCGTCGTACGAGTTCGTCGAACTGGCGAGACTCCACCGATTCCAGACCTTCGAAGGCACGCTCGTCGATGGCGCTCACGGCGCTGAGCACGTCGAGTTGTTCGGCCTCCAGGGCCCGCCAGGCGGCGTCGATGGAACGGAGGGCGTGGAGGGCACGCTCGATCGAGCCCTCATGTCGGATGAGCTCTTCTGGCGAACACGCTGAGAGGACGCGGAGGGGCATCGGTGTCTCCAGACGGTCTCCATGCCTCTACACGAGTTCCGGAGGCAGCTGGCGGCGTTCGCGTGGCCAGAGGTGCTCAGCAAGTAGCAAAGCGCCTTGAAGAACGTGGTGGGTGACGGACCTTGTTCGTGCTCATCACGCTCAGGCCCCTCAGCCGCGGGCGAGGATGCTCATGTGACCAGGTCGTGCCGGGGCGACTTCTACGGCTGTCACAACCCTGTAGTGACGCGTCACTACAGGGTTGTGACAGCTTGAAGAGGCACCCGACCTCAGTGGTCCCGGCCGGTGGGCAGATGATCGACAGGCGGATCCACGAGCCCCAGCGAGAACGGGTTTCTCACGGCCATCGTTTGCTTCATCAGCTCGTCGAGCGACCGCAGCCACTCACGGAAGTTCACACCTCTTCGTTCGAGTTCTGCGTCCTGATGACCGAAGCCATCCTGCAGGATCGCCCAGGTTTCGCGCCCGTGCTCCGTCAAACCCCAGCCTTCAGTCCGATTGCGCGTATCGGACTCGAACCGCTGCACGAGGAAGCGGTCCTCGAGGCGAACAAGGGTTCGCTGCACACTCTGCTGCTTCCTTCCGACCCGAGCTGCAATCATGGATGCTCCGATTCCTTCGCGCTCGACGATCCAGGCGAGCACCAGGGCATCCTGCGTCGTCAACCGCACGCGCTTTGTCACGTGCATGAGAAAATGATCGAGCACCGCCGCCAACTGCTTCATCACCAACACCGTTTGCATGAATCCCCCTTTGGTTTCGGAAACCGTCATCGCACACGGCTCCGACAACCAAACCGAACCACCACGTCACATGAACTCACCTCGCGACGTACCGAGAGCCCGCACGCGATGAGCGCTCAGCAAACCCCTCACCAACCACCTCTCATCAAGGCAGCGGAGTCCACCAGTCGCCCCGCGTGGCTGGAGCACGGAGACGCCAGCTCTTCTGCCGCGCATTGAGAATGCGCTCGGAGAACGGGTGCAGCACCCGAATGCCGCCTTCATGGCGCGCGCCTTGCGAGCACGAGTCCTCCAGGAGGTGGGACCCGATGCTGGCTCGCGTGAAATCTGGAGCACTGATGGGCGTGGACGCGGTGGTGGTGGAAGTGGAGGTCGACATGTCGCTGGGCATGCCCTTCTTCAACGTGGTGGGCCTGCCGGAAGGCGCGGTGAAAGAGTCGAAGGTCCGGGTGACCTCGGCCTTGAAGAACGGAGGCTTCACGCTCCCGATGAAGCGCATCACGGTCAACCTCGCGCCCGCCGACTTGAAGAAAGAAGGCGCCACCTTCGAGTTGCCCATCGCGCTCGGGGTGTTGGCCGCCGCGGGTCTCATCGACCACGAGCCCCTCCAGGGCTACCTCTTCGGTGGTGAGCTCGCGCTCGACGGTGCCCTCAAACCCATCCGCGGTGTCTTGCCGCTCGCGCTCGCCGCACGCGACGGCGGCTTTCGCGGCGTGATGGTGCCCATGGCCAACGCGGGTGAAGCCGCCCTGGTCGATCGCATCGAGGTGCTCGCCGTCGAGTCGATCACCCAGGCCGTGATGCACTTCACCGGCGAAGAGCGCATCACCCCGTACGATCGCACCCGCCCCCACGTGAGCCCCACGGTCGATCTCAACGCCGTCGACATGTCGGAGGTGCGCGGCCAACAAGACGTCAAAGACGCCCTCGAGATGGCCGCCGCGGGAGGTCACAACGTGCTGCTTTGCGGAGCGCCCGGGTCGGGCAAGACCATGCTCGCGCGAAGGCTCCCGGGAATTCTTCCGCGCATGACCTTCCAGGAAGAGCTCGAGGTCACCCGCATCTACTCGGTGCTCGGCCTGCTCTCCGACGGCCAGTCACTCATCAAGGACCGGCCCTTTCGCGCGCCCCACCACACCATCAGCGACGCAGGCCTGGTCGGCGGCGGCCCTCAGACCCGGCCGGGCGAACTCTCCATGGCGCACCGCGGGCTGCTCTTCCTCGACGAGCTGCCCGAGTTCCGCCGGCACGTGCTCGAGGTGCTGCGCCAACCACTCGAAGAAGGCGTGGTGCGCCTCGCCCGCGCCAATCACCACGTCACCTATCCCTGCCAGGTGATGTTGATGGCCGCGATGAACCCGTGCCCGTGCGGCTTCTACAACGTGTCTCCCGATCGCGCGTGCATCTGCGGCGAGACCAAGGTGAAGGAGTACTTCAACCGCATCTCCGGGCCCCTGCTCGATCGCCTCGACATCAGCCTGCCCACCCGGCCGGTCGACGTGAAGCTGCTCTCCCTCTCCACCCGGCAGGAGAAACCGTCGTCCTGGTTTCGGGAGCGGGTGGAAGCGGCGCGCGCGATTCAGGCCGAGCGGTTTCGCGATGAGCCCGGCATCTACTCGAACGCTCAGATGGGCCCGCGCCTGCTCAGTCAACACGTCAAGCCCACCGAGGGCGCGCTGCGCATGTTGGAGAACTCCGTGAAGGCCTTCGGGCTCTCCGCGCGCGCTCACGATCGCATTCTCAAGATGGCCCGCACCCGGGCCGACCTCGAAGGGCACGCCATCGTGAATGATCAGCACATGTCGTTCGCGGTGGGATGCCGGGTGCTCGATCGCAAGGGCTGGTTGCCCGGTGAATCGGCGCCTCCGCTGTGGGTGAAACCCCTGCCTGCGCTCAAGACTCCACCGAAGTAGAGCCAGCGAGTAGGGTCCTCCGTCATGACTCGTACCCTCACTCTGACCCTTGGTTTTCTCGCGCTCACCGGCTGCGTCTCCGTGGTGGACGCCCGCGAAGGCGGCGCGCAACGCAACTGCCGCTTCGAACAGCGCTGCGGCAACATCGGCTCGGGCCAGAACTACGCGAACGTCGAAGAGTGCCTGGTGGCGAAGCGCAAGACCTTTCAGGACCTCTGGCCCACCGACAGGTGTGACGGCCGCATCAACGGCGAGACGCTCAACGTCTGCTTCCAGGCGATCGAAAACACCCAGTGCAACAACATCGTCGACTTCATCGCCACGTTCTCGAAGTGCGAAGCGAACGACGTGTGCACCGAGGGCGCACCGAAGGGCTGCAACTGCGGCAACGGGGAGACCTGCTGCAACAACGCGTGCACCAACCTGCAGAGCGATCGGAACAACTGCGGTGGCTGCGGCACCACCTGTGGCTCAGGGCTGAGCTGCCAGTCGGGCGTCTGCCGGTAACGCGACTACCTGGGGCCGAACGACGACAACGCGAAGAACGCGCGAATCTTGTCGTTCGTCTCCCGCAGCCGGGAGCTGAGCGTGCGCACGAAGGTCCACAGGAGCGTCGAGGCGAGCTCCTTGTCGGTGAACATCACCTCGTCGAGCTTCTCGCGCGACAGCTCGTAGAGCAGGCAGGTGGTGTGCGCGATGGCGTCGGCGCTGCGGGGGCCTTCTTCGATGAGGCTCATCTCGCCGAAGTACTGGCCCCGTTCGAGAATCGCGAGCGCCTCCTCGCCGATGCCCGGCACCATCTTCGAGATGCGCACCTTGCCCTCGACGATGATGAACATCGACGTGCCGGCAGAGCCCTCCTTGAAGATGTGCGTGCTGCCGGGGAACTTCGACTCCTTGAGGGCGGCTGCCAGCTTGCGCAGCTGTGCTGACGTCATGCCCTCGAACAGCGCGACTTTTCTCAAGATTTCGACGTCCATCGGCTGTAGTTCGTAGCACACCGAAACCGAAGTCCGAGTTTCTGTACTTCGAGCCGAGCCAGCCGCCCCTTTCATGGCTATTGAGGAGCGGTCGTTTCCCTTTCTGAAGGAGCTGTCATGGAGCGCAGGAAAGTCGTGATCGTTGGCTCGGGCCCCGCTGGCTACACCGCAGCGATCTATGCGGCGCGAGCCAACCTCTCTCCGGTGGTCTTCGCCGGCGGCCCCTCGGAGTCCGACGCCCGGCGCGTGCCCGGCGGCCAGCTGATGATCACCACCGAGGTGGAGAACTACCCCGGCTTCCCCGAATCGGTGACCGGCCCCGAGCTGATGGAGCGTTTCCAGAAGCAGGCTGAACGGTTCAACACCGTCGTGCACATGGAGAACGTGGTGAAGCTCGACCTGAGCAAACGCCCCTTCCACGTGAAGGGCGAGAGCAAGGAGTACCTGGCGGAGACGGTGATCATCGCCACCGGCGCTTCCGCGAAGTGGCTCGACGTGAAGGGCGAGACCGAGTTCATGAACCGCGGCGTCTCGGCCTGCGCCACCTGCGACGGGTTCTTCTTCAAGAACACCGATGTGATCGTCGTCGGCGGCGGCGACACCGCGATGGAAGAGGCGAACTATCTGTCGAAGATGTGCAGCACGGTCACCGTGATTCACCGCCGTGACTCACTGCGCGCCTCGAAGATCATGCAGGAGCGCGCGCTCAACAACCCGAAGATCAAGTTCATCTGGGACTCGGCGATCGAAGAGGTCGTCGGCGACATGAAGGGCGTCACGGGCGCCATCGTGAAGAACCTGAAGACGGGTGATTCGAAGAAGGTCGAGGCCAAGGGCGTGTTCGTGGCGATCGGCCACGTGCCGACCACCGAGCTCTTCAAGGATCAGCTCAAGCTGCAGGCCAACGGGTACCTGTGGGTGCAGCCGGGCACCGCGAAGACCTCGATCGAAGGCGTGTTCGCTTCGGGTGACGTGAGCGATGCGACGTACCGCCAGGCGATCACCGCCGCGGGTACGGGCTGCATGGCCGCGATCGAAGCCGAACGGTGGATGACCGAACACGGCATCTGAACCCTCTTTCCGTCTCCCTCTGGGAGAGGGGCAGGGTGAGGGCTTTCAGGGCCGAAAGCAGCCCTCGGTGACCCGCCCCATGCCGCTGGCGCACTCGAGGAACTTCTCGTTGAAGGCCGCCTTCGTCGCGGGCGTGCACACCGGCAGCGCCTCGACACAATCGAAGTACGCGTGCAGCGCGCGTTCATCGGTCTGGCTGCACACGTTCATCGAGGTGTCGCACGCCTTCGCGTCGAACACCGGGCTGCTCGGCAGGGTGTTCGGTGCGACGCACGCCGTGTGACGCTCGGGGAAGCTGGTGCTCAAGGCCTCGCCCCGCTGGCAGACATCTGCGCAGGCGGTCAGCAGCAGCAGCAGTGAACAACAGGCGAGGGACTTCATCGGGCTCGCATAGGGTTGCACGATTTGGCCCCTCACCCCAACCCTCTCCCCGCTCGCGCAGGGAGAGGGAGTTCATGGGTGGCGGGTGGTCCTGGGACGCTCCGGCGTGAGCCGATGGGTCTCTCTGGCCCGGCGCACTTGTTTGGGCGCAGGCCGCCAGCTCTCGACCGCGATGAAGGCGAAGAGCAGCCCCATCCCGATCGCCACCGCTCTCACGCCGCTTCCTCGAGCGGCTCCTCCGCGGGCGGCACC
>JANODF010000758.1:0-3903 GCA_031412555.1 Archangium sp.
CTCGGCGGGCAGTTCGTCGAGCCGCTCGTGCTGGTGCTCCTGGGCGCGGTCGTGGTCTCGGTCTTCCTGCGCGACTACGTGGACGCGTTGATCATCGGCGCAGTGGTCGTGCTCAACGCGCTCATCGGCTTCTTCCAGGAGGCGGTGAGGGTGAAGCTCGAGCCCTTCTTCGGCGAGTACTCGTACCGGGCTCAACGTCCACTGCCGGTGCGCAATGCGGGGCAGCACCGACTCGAGGTGGACGCCCGTGTCGAGCGCCCGGCGCGTGGTGCAGGACGGGCACCAGCCCCTGCTCTTGCAGCATAACGCGACGATTCGCGACTCTGCGGCCAGAAGTCCTGCATGGTCTACGTGCCCTTCAAGTACCGGTACCGCTCGCAGGCCTGACTGCCTCAAGTAGCGCGCGGCGAGGCGAGGCGAATCGTTGGTGTCACCTCATCGAATCGCAGCAGACCTTGTATTTGCGCAAATCGCCAGCATCGTTGCTTTCGACAGACATTATTGTGCCACAGAGAATGTCGTCGAAAAGCGCAATTCCTCGAGCATTCAACATCCAGTCTTGACCATTGAATGTTCGCTCTATTTCGGCTCGACGCAAAAGCGCGAATCGAGTTCCTCCGTCGAATTCTTTGCCTCTCACCAGGGACCTGGACCCGGCGAACGTCGTCGTCTGAATTATCGGCACCGCGGCGGCGAGATCACTCGCCTCAGTCCAGGACATGCCAGGAGCTTGGTATGATCCGAACCAGGGGTGGGTGGGTTGGACCGGGCCCGTTGGGCTCGGTTGCTCCCAGGCCAACACCTTCCCGTCGCCGAGATGAGACCGGACTGTGTGTGTCTCAACAATCGACTCAGACCACCTGCCCGCGTCGGGTTCCAGCCACGCCATGCGGAGTCCGCGCACGAGGGTGCTGCCCGCGTCCGTCTGGGTCGTCAGTGCTTCCTTGACGTAGGCTTCTGCAGTGCCCTCGGGCGCGACAGCGTACTGCTGGCCATTCGGGAGGCAGATTTCTGTGAAGGTGCTCATCGAGTCGGTCGAGAAGCCGACAATCGCTACTCCAGAGCAACCGTTGTCGCACTGGCCAGAGAACGCAGCGATGCCGAGGGATCCAGTAAGAGAAGTGCTGAGGCCACCTTGGAACCGGGTGCAGCGTGCCAAGACGCTTTCCGTGTGCTCATTGACGAGTCTGAGATTGGTCGCGAGTCGATCCTTGGTAGTCTGAGTTACCAACCACACGGGCGCATTGGATAGGTAGGTCGCTGAAGCCGAACGGACATCCGCAACCACTGCCGATGGTAACGTCAGATCTTCCAGTGTCAGAATGCCACCGTCCCAATTCGTACTGAGCAGCCAGAGATCATCTGGCACTCTCGAAAGTGAAAGACCAAGAGAGTCTTTTCCAATCAGCACCTCCACCTGACCAGTCGAAGCAACTGGAACCGTCGCAACAGTAGCGCAGTTCCCCGGGCGTGCCGACCAGGGGCCCGCCACTGTTGCCGCATCGGCAGCAACGGGGCCCGGACACCTGCAGGCGGGACCTAGTACACAGAGCACAATCGCCGTGAGACGGGCGGTGCTAATCGCGCTCATAGATGACGACATTCGGACTAGTAGTCGGGATGACGGTCTCGAAACCGCTCGTTGCGCCGATCATGTTCAGCGCGCCAACGACATTATTCACACCGCTTGGACAGTAAAAAATGCCGTTCTCAACATCCTGAGCAAGCACGATTTGGACGTACTTGAGTCTATCTCGAATTTGCGCGAACGTCGCATTACTCAGCCTTGCATTAGGGTCATCTAACGCACCATCGACGCTGAGTAGCGAGAGTTCGTAGATTTCGGTGTGTCCCGGTTCCTGGCTTTGTTTGCACACACCGCGATTCCGCGCTTCGAAGGCGTCACTTACAGTCCGCGACCTGCAACCGTCTTCGGCTCCGTAATATTGCTCCTTAGCCAACGCAAGCGGGTACAACGGCTCGGAGTAGATTGGAGTCGTAGCCAGACGGCATACTGGAACGGAACTGGTATCGCCTGTGATGGTACAACTGTTGTTTTTTCCGACCGTTGCTCCGTAGTCATTCTTGATGATGGACATCTGGGGCGGCGCGCCATCTGCAGTCGCAAAGACAAGCGCAGGGCAAACCGCGAAATTGCGCTGGGAGAGACGCCGATCGTAGTATGTTGTGACAGCCACTTTGATCAGTCGACCACGAGATTCGCGATCCGCTTCAGTCACATCTGAATCAACTCCGACTGCGACATGGAAACTGACCATGTCCGACTGGAGGATCACGTCCCCGCATGTTGGATTCGTCGCTCCTGCACAGTCGAATGCGCAGTTTCTGCCATTGTCGCTGTTCTGGAGTACCGGGAACTTGATTCCGTTGCAAATTCTGGGTTCGATCGCGGCCGAGAAGTCATTGAAGTCGCCGTTCCCATTGTTGTAAAGATCTTCCCACTCGGCGAGTAGGAGTTGATTGTGCAGTTGGTAGTACCGCACCTGCACAGACCCGCCATTTTGACTGGGGTCCGAGTACAAGATCGGCTCGGTGGATGTGAGGTTACCGTCTGCGTTCTGGTCGACTCGAAGCAAGCTCGAGATCGATGTGGCATCTTGCTCGGCAACGGCCTCATGCACGTTCCACTCTACGGTCTCTGGGGAAACACACCAGCACGACATCTCGCTCGCTCCCGCGTTCGGATCGGCTCCGCAGACGCCACAATCACGTGAGTATCCGACACAATCCCAGACTGCTGGATTCGCCGAAGTACACGTATTGCTCGTAGGAGCTGGTGCCTCGATCTGCATTGCGTCCGCGTAAGCGCTCTTGGCCGCAAGCATGTAAGAGATTGGTTCGATACCGGACGAGAACCCACACGTCGGGGCAAATATCTTCACTGTACCGTTCGGCTCAAAGAAGATCTGATTTGTCGCAGAGCAAACCTGCCCATGGGCGTTGCCTCCAATCAGAAAGGCCGACAGCAACAGCCCCCAACCCTGGTTCTCTCTTTTTCATGCTTTCGATATAGGCACATCGCACAAGAAGAACAACCCGGCAAACCCAGAGCCGGAGCGGAGGACGGAGGCGAAGAACAAGAAGTTCAACCCGGCAAACCGAGAGCCCGGCCTGGTGACCGAGGCCCAGGCCAGGTGGTCGAAGGCGGCAGCACGAGGACCAGCGAAGCCCTCTCGAGGTGACGCCAGCGGGTGACAAAGAGGTGATGCACGCACCGGTGGGGCGACGGCGCCGGTCGGGGAGAGGCCAAGGGGGGCGGGTCACATCGCGAGGAGCGACTGCGGCGGGGCAGTGGCCTGAGGGAGCACCCGGGAGGGGAGCGACACGCCGAGCTCGGTGAGGCGCACCTCGGCCTGCTTGCGGGTGGAGTGGACGTGCCTGATGGAGCGGCGACCGCCGCAGGGGCATTGCAGGACGTCGGTGCCGAAGGTGCGCTGGTGGAGCTGTGCCCAGTCGAGGCGAGGCGGCCGCTTCTTTCCTGGCGCCGGAGTCGGAGCCGCGCCTGGCAGAGGCGTGGAGTCGGGCGCGGCCGGAGCGCGAGCGCTTGCGGCGGTGGGCAGGGTGACGATGACGCGAAGGCTCGAGTTGGGGGCGTACGCGCCATGGTGAGAAGTGAGGTGAAGCCTCGGCGGAGGAAGGAGGGCCACGAGGCGGCGCACCAGGGCTGCCGCGGTGAGGGTGAAGGCCGTGCCCTTCTTCGGCGAGTACTCGTACCGGCCGTCGTCGAGCGCCTTCAGTCGGCACTCCGCCACCGGCCCGCGCGCGCCGTACCGTGCCAGACGCTCGAGGCCTGCCCTGTCATGGCCATGCACGGCAGTGTTCGCGTGGAGCGAGAAGCCGTCACGCACCGCGAGCCGTCGCGGGTGCTGGCGAGCAGCCGGT
>JANODF010000759.1:0-1680 GCA_031412555.1 Archangium sp.
TCGACGAAGGTGATCTCGTGGCCCACGTGCTCGTTCGCTGCGGTGAACGACTCGCGGTCATAGCCATGCGCGTCGAACAGGGCCACCTTCATCCGTTGGTTCGCCATGGGCGTCGATAACCGATCCACCTGAGCGAAGGAACAGGCCACCGTTCGCATCGACTTCACCGGTCCCCCTCGACTCCGCTCGGGGAAACCGGTGAGGAGACCGATTCCTATTTCAGCCAACCCTCTCGATGCGAACGGTGGGGCTGCGTCACTCCTCGACGCGTGTGGCGGTGGACGCGCGCAGCTGATCGCTCACGCGCTGCCAGATGGCGCCCGACCGCACCGCCTCGACGAACGCGCGGCTCACCCCCGGAGGCTCGATGTCGAGCAGTTCATCGGCGGTGTGCATCAGGTAGCGCAGCGCCCGGTAGTCATCCTGCCGCACGACCTCCAGCTGCCCATCGTCGAGCAGGATCAGCGCGCGCGCGCTCAACTGCCACGGACACTCGCGGCCTTCTTCATCGAGGGGCCCCAGCAGCTCCAGCCGGCCGAAGCCCGCCTTGCGCATCTCGGCGGCGAGCTCCTGGCCATCACCCAGCAACCAGTCCCACGCGACGAGCAGTTCTGAACGAAGCGCCTGCCGCTGGGCCTTCCGTTCTTCCTCCTGCTTGCGCGCCGCCTCTTCTCGATCTCGCACGATCTGCTCTTCACGCGTCTTTCGATCCAGGCGCGCTCGAGGAAGTTCAGCGAACAGCGAACGGATGTCGTTGGGGATCGCCACGGCCCCGATTTTCACCCGGTAGCGCGGTGCGAGCCAAGCGGCTATCCACGCCTGGGTGAGCGAGCAACCCGTCCGCATGCCGTACATCGGTGGTCAGGCCGTCATCGAAGGCGTGATGATGCGCAGTCCCAAATCGTTCGTGGTCGCCGTACGCCGGCACGTGGGCGGCATCGCCATCCGCGAGCAGGAGTGGCGACAGCTGGTCCCTTCACTCAAGTTCCTGCGCTGGCCGATCTTCCGCGGCGCGCTGGTGCTGGCCGAGTCGCTGCACAACGGCTTCTCTGCCCTCAAGTTCTCCGCCGATCACGGGCTGCCGCCGGAAGAGCAGGGGCGAAAACCGGGCGTGAGCACCTCAATGTTCCTCGCGTTCATGCTCTCGGCGATCGTCTCCGGGGCTGACTCAGACCCTTCCCCCGGCGAGCCGGGCAAGAAGGAGAGCACCACCGGCGCCGACCTGATGCTCGGCTTCGCGACCGTCATGATGATGCTGTTCTTCATCGGTCTGCCACACGCGCTGACCTGGCTGGTGGGCCGCGCGATCGGGCCGTCGTTCGACACCACGAGCTTCTCGTTTCACCTCGTCGATGGCCTCTTTCGAATCGCGATCCTCGTCGGCTACGTCTGGGTGCTCTCGAAGACGAAAGATGCGGCGGTGCTGTTTCGGTACCACGGCGCCGAACACAAGGCGATTTGGACCTATGAGTCGTACAAGCCGCTGACCGTCGACGAAGCGCGCCCGTTCACCACGCGGCACCCGCGGTGCGGCACCAGCTTCTTGTTCATCGTGGTCGGTGTCGCGGTGCTGCTCCACGTGGCCTTGTTGCCCTTCGTGCCGCGGCTGCACGCGAACGACTTCGTGAACCAGTTGCTGATGGTGTTCATCAAGGTGCCCATGGCGTTCCCCATCGCGGG
>JANODF010000760.1:0-3346 GCA_031412555.1 Archangium sp.
GTCGCTCGAGTCACACCCGGTGGGGTTGTTGCGGCGCCAGTTGAAGGCGGTGGGAGGCCGCTGGCGAACGATCACCAACCCGCCCAGCTTCGCCATGCGCCCACTGCCCACCTTGAGCAGATCTTCCGCGCTCACCGCCCCCAGCGCCTCGAGCTGTCGCCGCAGCAGGCCCACCGGGTGAGACTCGAGCGAGAGGCTCACCGTCTCGAAATCAGCCGACACCCGCTCCGCAGCCGACATGAGGGGAAACTCGGCGTGATCGGCCACCATGGGCAAACCGAAAAAGAGATCGTCTTCATCGAACGGCCCCAGCGCGTGAATGTCCCACAGCGCGTTGCGGCGGTTGTGGCACAACGAGTTGAGCGCGCCGGCCAGCGCCAGCCGGGTCAGCTCGTGCCGCGGCATGCGCGTGCGCTGGGCCACGTCGGCCACCGAGGCGAACAGCCCATCACCCCGCGCGGCTTCCAGGCGGCGCCCGGTCTCTTCGCGCAGCCCCTTCACCAACTCGAACCCCAGGCGCAGCACCGGCTGCAACGGCATGCGGCCCTCCTCCGGCATCGCGCTCACGTCGCCCTCTTCGTCCTCGGGCAGCTCCAGCGAACACGTCCAATCCGAGGCGTTGACGTCGACCGCGCGCACCTGGGCGCCATGCCGCCGCGCATCGTCGACCAGGGTGTGCGGCGCGTAGAAACCCATCGGCTGCGCGTCGAGCAACGCGGCGCAGAACGCCGCCGGGTAGTAGCGCTTGAGCCACGACGACGCGTAGGCGATCAACGCGAACGACGCGGAGTGGCTCTCGGGAAAGCCGTAGTGCGAGAAGCCCTTGAAGCTGTCGAAACAGCGGGTGGCGAAGTCGAGCGAGTAGCCCCGGCTCACCGAGCCCGAGATGAAGCGCTCCCGAAAGGGGGGCAGCAGCTCGTCGGCCCGTTTGTTGGTCAACGCGCGCCGCAGCCGATCCGACTCGCCGGCGGTGAAACCCGCGGCCACCATGGCCAGCTTCATCGCCTGCTCCTGAAAGAGCGGCACCCCTAAGGTGCGCGCGAGAATGTCGCGCACCTCCACCGAGGGATAGGTGACCTCCTCCTCTCCATTTCTGCGGCGCAAGAAGGGGTGCACCATCTCGCCGACGATCGGCCCGGGGCGGATGATCGCGATCTCGATCACCAGGTCGTAGAAGCAGCGCGGCTTGAGGCGCGGCAGCATGTTCATCTGCGCGCGGCTCTCCACCTGAAAGGTGCCGATGGAGTCGCCGTCGCAGAGCATGTCGTAGACGGCCTTGTCCTCCGCGGGGATGGTGGCCATCGTCCACACCCGGCCGGTGGTCTCTTCGATGAGCTTCAAACATCGGGAGATCACGGTGAGCATGCCCAGCGCCAGCAGGTCGACCTTCAAGATGTTGAGCGCGGAGAGATCGTCTTTTTCCCACTGCACCACCGTGCGCTGCTCCATCGAGCCGTTCTCCACCGGCACCAGCGAGGTGAGATCGCCCTGAGTGATCACGAAGCCGCCCACGTGAATCGAGAGGTGCCGGGGCATGCCGATGAGCTGCCGCGCCAGGGCCACCGTCTGCCGCACCGCGAGGTCGGCCGCCGACAGCCCGGCCTGGTGCAGCTGCGCTTCGCCCACGTCTTCTCCGAAATCGACCGCCTTGGCGAGGCGGTCCACCTGATCGAGCGAGAGGCCCAGCGCCTTGCCCACCTCGCGCGCCGCCATGCGCCCGCGGAAACAGATGTGTTCGCACACCATCGCCGCGCGCTGCCTGCCGTGTTTTTCGTAGACGTACTGGAGCACCTCCTCGCGGCGCGCATGCTCGAAGTCGACGTCGATGTCGGGCGGCTCGCGGCGCTCCATCGAGAGGAACCGTTCGAACAACAACCCCATGCGCACAGGATCGATCGAGGTGATGCCCAGCGCGAAACACACCGCCGAGTTGGCCGCGCTGCCCCGCCCCTGACACAGAATGCCCCGCTCCCGCGCGAACCGAACGATGTCCCACAAGGAGAGGAAGTAGCCCGGGTAGTCGAGCACCTCGATGAGCTGGAACTCCTTGGCGATCTGCCGGCGCACGTCGTCGGGCACGCCCGCGGGGTACCGGGTGCGCAGCCCGTCTTCGGTCAGCTGCACCAGGTACTTCATCGGCGTCAGCCCCGCGGGCAGCGCCTCTTCGCTGAACTGGTAGCGGAGTTGATCGAGCGAGAACTGGCAGGCGTCGGAGACCTCCAGCGTGCGGCCGACCAGCTCGGGCATGTCGGAGAAGAGCGCCAACATCTCGGCCGGTGACTTGAGGGTGCGCTCGGCGTTGGGGAACAGCAGCGTGCCCGCCTTGCCCACCGTGGTGCCGCAGCGAATGGCGGTGAGCACGTCTTGCAGCGGCTGCCGTTCGCGGGTGTGGGTGTGCACCTCGTTGTGCGCCAGCAGCGGCACCTCGAGCGTGCTGGCCCAGCGGCGAGCGCGATCGAGCTTCGCCTCGTCGTCCGCGTCGAGGTGGCGGGAGGCGCCCACGTAGAACCGCCCGGGGAACGCCTCGGCCAGGGTGGGGAGCTGCGCCCACTCGCCTTCGGGCGGCCGTGCGAGCACGGCGATCAACCCGGCCGACTTCTCTGCCACCCGTTGCCAATCGAGACCCGCTTCGCCTTTGGGGTGCGCGAGCCGGCTCTCCGAGATGAGCGAGCTGAGGTGCGCGTAGCCGGCGGGGTTCTCGGCGTAGAGCACCACGCCCGGGCCGGGCAGCCCATTCCAGGTCAGGGTCATGGAGGAGGCGATGAGGAGTTTGAGCCCCCGCTCCTTCGCCTCGAGGTGTGCCTTCACCAGGCCGTAGAGCCCGTCGTCGTCGCAGATGGCGAGCGCGGAGAGGCCGAGCTCGGCGGCACGGCACACGAGTTCCTCGGGGTGCGAGGCACCCTTGAGGAAGCTGTAGTTCGATCGGGTGAAGAGCTCGGCGTACATGGGTCAGTCGAAAACCCCCTGCGCGTAGAAAGCGCCGTCATTGCCATCGCGGAAGACCCAGAGCTGCCCCACGCCTTCGAGCTGCAGCCGGTAGTAGTCGCGCGAGAAAGGGTCAGGGCTCCACCACGAGCCGACCAGCCGCTCGGGGCCGGTGAGCGCTTCGACTTTTCGGCGGCGCCCCGCGAGGGTGACCATCACGATCGCTCCTTCGGCGGAGAGTTCGGCGTTGAGCCGCGCGGGTTCTTTGAAGAGCCGGGGGGGCCTGGTCTCCTGCGTGGGCAGCGAGATGGTGCCGTGTTGTTCTTTCTTGGCCTTTCGTTTGGGCCACACGCTCCCTCTCCCCGAGGGGGAGCGGGTGGGGGAGAGGGCTTGTGATGTTGGCCCCTCACCCCGACCCTCT
>JANODF010000761.1:0-2649 GCA_031412555.1 Archangium sp.
ACGCTGCTTGAAGCTCTCGTCTTTTCCCGCGCCGTACCGCGAGTCGAGCAGCTTGATGGCCACCGCGCGGTTGAGCGGCAACTGCACCGCCCGGTACACCTTGCCCATCGCGCCTTTGCCGATGACCTCGACGATGCGGAAGCGCCCGTCGATGGTCTGACCAATGAGCGGATCGAGAGAGTCGGCATGCACCTCGGCCGTGGTCGACTCTTCGTGTTCGCCTGAGTTGGTGACTTCGGTCATTCCGGGCTTTTCGAAGAATACTCCCGAGGCGTGACCACCGGATACTGGAGCAGCTGGCACTCGATCGGCCCGTTCCACAAGTCAGTGCGCTTGTTGGGCCGGCGGCCGAAAGCGCTCTCGAACGCGGGGTTACCGGCCAGCACGGCCATGCGCCAGCCATTCCACTTTCCCAGTGATTTTCCGAGCATGTGGAAGAACGACTTCATGCCCTTCTGGCCGCCGTCGCCGATGCGCTCGCCGTAGGGCGGGTTGGTGATGAGCAGGCCGGGGGGCCCTTCGGGAGGCTCGCTCTTGAGCACGTCGGCTTCTTCGATCTTCACCGCGGTCGACAGGCCGGCGGCGACCACGTTGCGTTTGACCGCGAGCAGCGCGTCTTCGTCGTAGTCGCGAGCGATGAGTTGAAAAGGCAGCGTGCGTTGCTGGGAGATCGCTTCTTTGCGCAGGTCGTCGAGCAGGGGCTTGGCCTTGGCGGCGAACTCCGGCCAGTTCTCCAGGGCGAAGTGACGCTTGAGCCCGGGAGCGCGGCGCATCGCCATCCACGCGCCCTCGATGACCAGGGTGCCCGAGCCGCACATGGGGTCGGCCAGCGGCTCTTCGCCGGTGTAGCCGGCGGCCATGAGCAACGCGGCAGCGAGCGTCTCTTTGACCGGCGCGATGGTGGTCTTGATGCGGTACCCGCGCTTGAAGAGCGGCTCACCGCAGAGATCGAGGGAGAGCGACAGCGTGGTCTTGGCGAGGTGAGCGACCACGCTGACGGTGGGATCGTGGCTGTCGACGTCGGGGCGTGAGCCGTACTTCTGGCGCAGGCGATCGACGATGGCGTCTTTGAGTTTGAGCGCGACGAAGCCGGTGTGCGTGTGCTCGGAGTCTTTGAGCGTGGCTTCGACCGCGAAGGTCATCTTGGGGGTCAGCCAGTCTTCCCACGGCACCTGGAGGGCGGCCTCGTAGAGACCTTCTGCGCCGACCGACTGGAACTCGCCCAGCGGGTACAACACGCGCATGGCGATGCGCGAGTGCAGGCAGACGCGGAGGATCTCGTCGAGCGCGGCCATGAAGCGCACGCCTCCGCGGTCCTGACGGATGCGCTTGCAGCCGAAGGTCTCGAGCTCCTGGGCCAGGAAGACCTCGGTACCGCGGGTGCAGGTCGCGAAAATGGGAAGGCGGACGGCCATTCGCGGGCGCTAGCTCAGAATCCCCCCAGTGTCTCCCTCCTATCCCCCCCACCTGTCCCCCTCTCCCCGAGGGGGAGAGGGTCGGGGAGAGGGCTGTGCTAGGTCGGCGCCCGTGCTTGGCCTCATCTACGTCCTCGTCATCTACGCCGTCGTCCTCGGTCTCCACCTCGTCGTGCCCGGCCGCTGGGTCGACGGCTACGTGATCGATCCAAAGACCAACAAACCGCTGCGCTACCACCTCAATGGTCTGAGGGTGTTCTTCCTGTCAGTCGCCGCGTGGGCGGGCGCCTGCTGGTCGGGCCTGCTGCCGTGGGACGCGTTCTACGTGCACCGCTGGGAGATGGCCGCCAGCGCCTGCGGCCTCGGGCTCCTCTTCTCAGCCGCGATCGTGTTCCCCGCGCCGAAGGTGAAGAACCTGTTCTCCGACTTCTACCTGGGCCGCCTCGACAACCCGCAAGCGCTCGACGGCCGGCTCGACGCGAAGATGTGGCTCTACCTGATCGGCGCGATCATGCTCGCGCTGAACCTCTACTCCTTCGCGGCCGCGCACTTCCTGATGCACCGCGACGACCCGTCACCCGGAGTCTTCGTCTCGACGGCGCTCTTCAGCTTCTTCCTCATCGAGTACCTGAACTTCGAAGAGGTGCACCTCTACACCTACGACTTCATGGCCGAGAAAGTGGGCTTCAAGCTCGGCTGGGGCTGCCTCACTTTCTACCCGTTCTTCTACGCAGTCGGCCTCTGGTCGCAGGCCGACAAACCCAACCCGCACACCTCGGTGCCCGCGTTGATCCTCTGCGCGGTGCTCTTCTTCACGGGCTGGGCGTTCGCGCGTGGAGCGAACCTGCAGAAGTTCCACTTCAAGCGAGACCCGAAGCGAAAGTTCCTGGGCATCACGCCCGAAGCGCTCGAGGGCCGCGTGCTGGTGAACGGCTTCTGGGGCCTCTCGCGGCACATCAACTACCTGGGCGAGCTGCTGATGGCCTCAGGCATCACGCTGGCGCTCGGCTACCCCGGTGCGTGGGAACCCTGGCTCTACCCGCTCTACTACGTGGCGCTGCTCTTCCCCCGGCAGCACTTCGACGACCTGCGCTGCGCGGCGAAGTACGGCCCGTTGTGGGCCGCCTACGTGAAGCGGGTGCCGCACAAGATCATCCCCTTCGTCTACTGAGCTGCAGCGCAGTACACCTTGATCCCGAGCCTGCACGCCGACTTGCAAGCGGCAGCGGTTGGG
>JANODF010000762.1:0-1526 GCA_031412555.1 Archangium sp.
CTGCTCGGCGATTTCGAGGGCCTGGGTTTCCTGCTGGCGGGTGCGCAGCTCCACCGGGGCCGGCGCGGGCTTGGGGGGAGTGGCGCGGAGCAGGCCGAGTTTTTCCTTGAGGGCGAGGACGCGTTTGACGGAAGCGTCGATCGACGCTTCGGGCACGCTGCCTGCGGCGATCAGGCCGGGCAGGTGCGGACGGTAGTGGTTGGGCGAGGGCATTTCCACATCGAGGCCGGCGAGTTTGGCGCGGCGTGTGACCTCGCGGCCGTCGGCGCAGGATTTGAAGAAAAACGCGGTCTGTTGATCGAGGCCGAAAAAGTCGCTGACCGTGAGGCCGTCAAAGCCCCATTGGTCGCGGAGGATCGTGGTCAGCAACTCGTGGTTAAAGGCGCAGGGCACGCCGTCCATGTCGTGGTAGGCGACCATCAAGGTGCCCAGCCCGCCCTCGCGAATGGCGGCCTCGAAGGAGAAGAGGTGGTTGTCGCGCAGGTCGCGCGGCGTGACGTGGCAGGTGGCGAAATTGTGGCCGCCCTCGCAGGCGGAGTAGCCGGCGAAGTGTTTGCCCATGCTGGCGACGCCGGTGGACGGATCGTCGCCGGCGAGGCCGCGCACGAAGGCGACGCCCATCGCGGCGGAGAGCAGCGGGTCTTCGCCGAAGGTCTCTTCGCAGCGGCCCCAGCGCGGTTCGCGGGCGATGTCGAGGACGGGGGAGAGGACTTGGGTGATGTCGTGCGCGCGCAGGTGCGGGCCGAGGTGGCGCGCCCAATCCTCGATCAACGCGGGGTTCCAGGTCTGGGCCTGGTTGTGGGCTTGGGGAAAGATGACGGCGCCGTGCGCGATCAGGCCGCAGATCGCCTCGTCGGTCATGATGGCGGGCAAAGGCACGGGGGTGCGCGTGGCAAGGTAGGCCTGCGCCTTGGCGAGCTGTTCGCGGGCGCCGGACAGGCTGATATCGGGGGTTTGCTGCAACGTCACGATCCAGCCGATGCCATTGGCGAGCAGGCGCTCGGCTTTGGCGGGTGAGAACACGCCGCCTTCGAGCAGCTGGTTCAGGCAGACCGAGGAGATTTGCGCGATCTTCTGATCGAGCGTGAGCGAGGCGATGAGAGAGTCGATTTTCATGATTAATTTGCGTATCTAAAATGTTAGTACTTCGGTGGTGCCAAGCTAGCACGTTTAGACTAAACTGATAGCGCCGAGGTAGCCGAACGAGACGCAGGCGTAGGAGGTTCGGTGGTTGGGCGAGCGGAAGGTGCCGTGGGACCAGGCGAGGGTGTTGATGGCACGGGCGGGGCCTTCGCAGCAGTGGGGAATATAATACCAAGGGGCGGTGTTGACCGGCTCGCCGGATTCGTGGTGGTGGGGGCCGAGGAGGTTACGCAGCGAGGAGTAGAGCGTGAGGGCCACGGCGCGGGTGGCGGGCGGGAGGGCGATCTGTAGTGGATCGGCGAATACGTGACCAAACGGGCATCCGTCGGCCTCGACGGCGGCGACGGTTGCATCGAGTGCGCCGAGACGAAGGGTGCGCGCGG
>JANODF010000763.1:0-7191 GCA_031412555.1 Archangium sp.
CGCAGAACTTCTTCTCTGCCGCGCCCGAGTCCATCGCCTCGAACAACAACTTCCGCGCGCCCGCATCGTCCTTCGCCTTGCCGCCGAGCACCAGCATCTCCGAGGTGAGCGCGAGGGTGATCTCCGTGTAATCCGCCGGAGCCTTCCGCCGCAGCATCTCGACCGCCTCGATCACCTCGAGCGAGTTGCCCACCGCGCGGCCGAGCGGCTGATCCATGTCCGTCAGCAGCGCAACGACCTTCTTCCCCATCTCGCCGCCGATGCCGATCATCGTGGTCGCCAGGGTGCGCGCGTCTTCGATGGTCTTCATGAACGCGCCGCTTCCGACCTTCACGTCGAGCACCAGCGCATCGATGCCTTCGGCCAGCTTCTTCGACATGATCGACGAGGCGATCAACGGAATGCAGTCGACCGTCGCGGTCACGTCGCGCAACGCGTAGAGCTTCTTGTCTGCCGGAGCGAGCGTCGCGGTCTGCCCGATGAGGCAACACCCCACGTCCTTCACCAGCCGCCGGTAGTCGGCCACCGAGAGGTTCACCTTGAACCCGGGGATGGACTCCAACTTGTCGAGCGTGCCGCCGGTGTGACCGAGCCCACGCCCGGAGATCATCGGCACCGGCACGCCACACGCAGCCGCCAGGGGAGCGAGTGACAACGACACCTTGTCGCCCACGCCGCCGGTCGAGTGTTTGTCGACCTTGATGCCCTTGGTCTCCGAGAGGTCCAACACCTCGCCGCTCTCCAGCATCGCGCGCGTCCACGCCCCGAGCTCCACCGCGTTGAGCCCACGGAAGAACACGGCCATGCACATGGCGCTCATCTGGTAGTCGGTGACCTCGCCCTTCGTGTAGGCGTCGAGGAACGCGCGAATGTGAGCGGAGTCGAGGACCTTGCCGTCGCGCTTGGCCTTGATGAGTTCGTAAGGAGACATGGCCGGCAAACTACGCGCCACCGAGCGAGCCGGCTACTTCTTGAGGGTGTAGATTGCGGGCCATGCGCGCGATGACGGTTCAGCAGTTTCTCGCACAGGACGAGCGCATTGAGCTCGACGTGCAGTTCGGCAACGAGATTCGAGCCCGAGCCCTTCGATGCACTCGAGTTCTCCGTTGATGAGCTGCTCGGCGATGACCCAGAGGACGACGACGCCTGACCGGCGTGACCTGTCGCCATGAAGCGTGCTTGCCCGCTTCACATCTTGAGGCATGGTGCGCCCCCATGACGCTCCGCCTGCTGCTCGTCGCCGCGCTCGCGCTGTCCTCCTGCAAGAAGGACACGGCCCCCCCCGAAGCGCCCAAACCGCCCAAAGGCCTGACCGTGGGTCTGGTGACCGACATCGGCGGCCGGGGCGATCAGTCCTTCAACGACTCGGCGTTGCGCGGGCTCGAAGCGTGGGCGGCCAATCAGAAGTCCGTCGACGGTCGATACACGGCGCTGGCTGAAGCCGATCGCAAGGCCAGCTTGCCTGCCGATCTGCAGACCCGCATCACCCCGCTGGGCATCAAGCCCATCGTGGTGCAGTCGAAAGCACAGGAGGACTACCAGCCCAACCTTCAGCTGCTCGTCGACCAGGGCGCCGATCTCACGGTGGGCACCGGCTTCATGCTGGAGAACGCCGTGGAGACCGTGGCCAGGCAGAACCCGGGCAGCAAGTTCCTGCTGATCGACTCACCCGTGCTCGACGCCAAAGGCAACCCGCTGGCGTTGCCCAACGTGCGCACCGTGGTCTTCAAGGAAGAAGAAGGCAGCTTCCTGGTGGGCGCGCTCGCGGGCCTGGTGGCGAAAGAGAAGGTCGGCTTCGTCGGCGGCATGGAGATCCCCCTCATCAAGAAGTTCGAAGCAGGCTTTCGCGCCGGGGTGAAGACCACCAACCCGAACGCGACCGTGTTGGTGCAGTACACCGGCACCTTCGACAACGTGGGCGCCGGCAAGCAGGCGGCGCAGGATCTGATCAGCAAAGGCTGCGAGGTGATCTTCCACGCAGCCGGCAGTGACGGGAACGGGGCCATCCAGGCCATCAAAGAAGCGCGCGCCGCGGGCAAGGCCGTGTACGCGATCGGCGTCGACTCCGATCAGTCACACCTGGCGCCCGAAGCGATGCTCACCTCGATGATCAAACGGGTCGACCTCGCGGTGTGGCAGGCGGCCAGCGACTTGAAAGACGGCAAGTTCACCGCGGGCGATCAGGTGATGGGCCTCAAAGAAGGTGGCGTCAGCTACGCCCCGGTGCGCGTGGAGTTGCCGGGAAAAGAAGAGCTGCTCTCGAAGGTCGAAGCGCTGCGCACGAAGATCGTGGCCGGTGAAATCAAGGTGCCTTCGAACCCCACCGACCTCGCCGCCTTCAAGTGAGGCCCACTTTCCCGACGAGGAGTGTCGAAGCGTCATGAAGCAATCCCTCGCTGACGCCCGGGCGCGCGTCGCCGCCGAAGATGGTCTGCACCGCCGGGTTCGTCTCGCCGTGCGCGCGCTGTGGGACGCGGGCGTGTTGTTGGAGGCCTCGTCGTCGCCCCTGCCTGAGCCCTCCGCCCTCGCCGCGCTCCGGCGCGAAGCGGTGAGACTGGCGACGCAGGCCCTGCCTTCGACTGCGCTGGCCGACACGGGCGAAGGCCGGCTCTGGCTGAACCAGCTGATGGATCGCGGGCTCGACGAAGTGCCGCCCGGCGAAGTGGCGCCGTTTCTGTCCGTGGCGCGTGAAGCACACCGGCGCGCGCTGGAGACCCTCGAGGCCGATGTTCGAGAAGAGCAGGCCCTGCTGCGACGAACGCACCTCGCGCTCGGCTCCTTCGTAGTCGCCGTCTGCATCTTCGCCTCGTTGACCGGCCGCCTGTTGTTGATGCACAACCAGCCCGTCGACCTCGCGGAGGGCAAACCCTTCGCGCTCTCCTCCAAGTGGGCCGACTGCCACCCCGACAAGAACGAGTGTGGCGGCTTCCCCACCCGCATCGCCTTCCACACGCAGGCCGAGCAGTCGCCCTGGTTTCAGATCGACCTGGGTGCGCCCACCACGTTCAGCAGCGCCACCATCGTCAACCGCCAGGACATGGCGATGCCGCTGGCGGTGCCCCTGGTGGTCGAGGTGAGTGACGACGGCAAGGCCTTCCGCGAAGTGGCGCGCCGCGATGACGTGTTCAGCACCTGGCTGGCCACCTTCCCACCTCAGACCGCGCGGTACTTCAGGCTCAAGGTGGCCCGGCTCTCGACGCTGCATCTCGAGGCGGTGCGGGTGCACCCGTGAACACGCGGCGTCAGGTGGCGGGGGTCATCTGTCTGCTCGTGCTCGCCTTCGCGGGCTATCGGGTGGCGACGTTCGCACTCCCGATGGAGAAGGTGCTCTTCGACAAGTGGAGCACGGGCCTGGGGCCGCGCTTGTGGCTCACCTGGTGGATGCTGGGCACCTCCGTGCTCGCCGCGCTCTCGTTCGGGCAACTGGTGGTGCGAAAGGTCTCGCGCGCGCCGCGTGATGGCGCGTGGGCGTTGGCCTTCAGCTCGGGAACCATCGTGTTCGCCGCGGCCATCGGTCTGTTCGGGTGGCTGGGCTGGTTGGAGTACCCCTTCTTCTGGTTGCTCCCCCTGGTCATGACGCTGGTGGGGTTGCCCTCGCTGCGGGATGCGGTGGTGGAGAGCCGCGCGCAGTGGCAGCGACAACCCGCCTTCTCGGCAGTCGAGGTGTTGGCGCTCTTGTTCGGAGGCATCTGTCTGGGGCTCTTGCTGCTGCAGGTGATCGCGCCCGACAACGTGAACTTCGATTCCATGTGGTACCACCTGCGCGCCGCCGAACGGAACGCGCTGGCCCGGGCGATTCTCCCCACGCCCGAAGGCGACATGTTGCTGTCGCTCCCTTCGGCCACCAGCTGGCTCTACACGTGGGCCTTTCTGGCGCCGGGCGTGGCGATCGAAGACCGGGTGGTTCTCGCGCTGCATCTCGAGTTCGCGGTGTACGTGGGAACGCTCGCTTCGCTCCCTGCGCTGGTGCGCGCGCTCGTGCCTTCGCAACAGCGGCGGGCCACCCGGGTGGCATGGGTGGCGCTCTTCTTCTTTCCTTCGGTCTTCGTCTACGACACCGGCCTGATGGGCGGCGCGGATCACATCGTCGCGCTCTGGGCAGGCACCGCGGTGCTCGCCTGGCTCCAGGCGCGCGAGCGGGATGATGCGGCCTCGTGGGCGTTGGTCGGTCTGCAGCTCGCCGGCCTGAGCGCGAAGTACTCGAGCCTGTATCTGCTGGTGCCGCTCATTCCGATCATGGTGATCGACGCGTGGCTGCGCCGAAGGCGTGCGTCGGTACCGTCGTCGTCCTTCGTGTTCAGCGGCTTGATGGTGGCGGCGGGCGTCGCGCTGCTGGTGACGGTGCCGTACTGGCTGCGCAACTGGGTCTGGTACCACAACCCGGTGTACCCGGCCGCGTCGTGGCTCTTCCCCAGCACGCCCTGGAACCCCGACGCCGCCGCGTCTCAGGCGTACTACGCGCTCTCCAACGTCTTCACCGCGTCGATCAGCAGCCCTTCGTACCGCGTCGAGTCGACGCTGATGGCGCTCGTCGACTACCAGCGCAAGCTCTACGGCTGGAAAGACATGATGGGTGATCAGCCGGTGATGGGCTCGGGCTATCTGCTCTCGTTGGCGGTGTTGCCCTTTCTTCCCGACCGCCGACGGCTGCTGCTTCTGGCGGTGCTGATCAACGTGGGCATCATGGTGTGGTTCAACACGCACCAGCACCACATGCGCTACCTCACGGTGCTCACGCCGCTGATGGCCGCGGGCATGGCGGCGACCGCGCTCTCGTTGTGGGAGCTCGGGCTGCCTTCCCGAATCGCGGTGGTGGGGCTGACGGCGCTGCTGCTCTCGGCCTACGCCGACGTGCCCTTTCGGCAGACACATCGCATCTGGCGCCACTCCTCGCCGGTGGAGAACGGAGCCGACTTCATCGCGAAGCGCGGGCCGGGCGGCTTTCGCCTCAAGATGTGGGCGGAGATCGGCGCTGCGCTCCCACCCGGCGCCAAGCCCCTGGTGCACGGCGTGGAGACGCATCTGGGTTTGCCGCGCCAGACGGTCACCGACTGCTCGGGGCTTCAGTTCGGGATCAACTACGGCCGCTGGGGTTCCGTGGCCGAGGTGTGGCGTCACCTGCGCCAGATGGGCGTCACGCATCTCATCTGGAGCGGTGACGTCGAGCAGGCCGACAGCATCAGTGGCGAGGCGCTGCTGATGGCGCTCGCACGCTCGACCGTGCAGCAGCAGGTGGTGCGAACGCTCCACCTGGGTGAGTTGCCCGCGGCAGCCCCGCCCCCCGAGCCCGGCACCCATATTCTCTACGTGGGTTGCACGGAGCACTGGCGAACGGGCATCTACTCGATCGCCACCCTCGCTGAACCGCTGCCGCCTTCGAACTACGTGTGGCCGGCGCTCGAGCCGTACGAGCCGGTGACGCAGGCGGAGTGGCTGTCCAAAGCGAACGACGATCGCCTCGGCTGGGTGGCCATGGAGGAGTCGTGCAAACTGCCGCAGCCCGCCGGTTACGTGAACATGGGCACGGCGCTGCAGCCCGCGAAGGTGCGCTACTTCGTGCGTCAGCGCTGAGCGAGCGTGGCCCGGCGCGGCTGGGTGCAGAAAGTCACCGAGTCGATGGCTTGAACCCGCGGCCCTGAGACGCCCAGCGGGTGAAGCCAGCGCGGCGAGTCTCCGTGAAAGGTGCGCTCGCCTGCCTGCACGGTGAAGGTGACGTCTTCGGGCAACTGCGTGGCGAAGCCCACCACGTCGGTCGCCAGCGCGTCGGCGATGGTCCACTCCGAGAAACGCACGATCTGGCCACCGACCTCGACCTCGAGTGGGAGCGCGCCGAGATCTGTGCCCTCGACCCGGGCGCAGGTCTGCACGGTCACCTGCCCCGCGTTGGTCTCGACGATGGAGGACGGCAGTGCGCCTGAACGGCTGGTAGTGACGGCCCGGCTTGCGGCAACATGAAGAAGGGTTGAAACTGTGCTCTTTAAGGAGCGTCGATGGCTGCACAACCGAATCGCCCGCTGACGATGTCTGGAATTCACGCCTACGCTGAGAAAAGCGTGAAGGCGGGAGAATCCGTCAACTTCAGGATTAGTAGCAACGTCCCCCACCAACTCTCCGTGTGCAGGCTCGGCGCCGATCCGGACTCGAGCACGCTGGACATCGTGCTTCAGAATTTCAGCCTTCCTGCAGTACAGCAGCCGATTCGACCGGGCTCTTACGTCCACGTCGAAAACAGGCTTCCCGCCACTCCGCTGGGCGCGTTTTCCATCGAATGCTGGGTGCGATGTTTCAAACCTGAGAATTGGAGCGGGGTCGTCACTCAATACACCTATCCAACCGACTGCGGCTTCGCCTTGCTCGTCGGCGACAACAAGGTCCACTGCTATATGGGGGGCGGCGGGGCCTTCAATTTCGCCCAACTCTTCACGGGGCCAAGCATAGCTCCCAATGTATGGAATCACGTCGTCGTGAGCTGGAATGGCTCGCAGGGGACATTCTATGTAAATTTCAGTGCCCAGGCGATCTTTTCGTACGCTGGCGCGATGAATCCGGGCGCCGCACCTCTGCGACTGGGCGCGTACGGCGAAGCAGGACTCACAGATCATTTTCTCGATGGCGATATTTCCATGCCTGTTGTCTACAATCGCGCGCTCAGCCCCAGCGAGGTCGCGGTACGCCGCACTGATGGGGGCATGACCGTTCCTTCTCTCGCGGGCGTGCTCGCGTGCTGGCCGCTGAATGAGGAACTCGGCGCGTCGATCAACGACGTCAGCGGTTCGGGCAGACATGGAACGATCATAAACCACGCGTCGTGGATGATCGGAGGCCCTCAATACCAACCTTCCAACATCCCTCGTTACGGGGGGAGCCAGAACTGGGGCGGTCTTGCTTACGGCCATGGACTCCGATTTGCGGCGGACGACCTATACGATTGTGGCTGGAACGCAACGGCAAGCTACGTGGTTCCCGCTTCCGCAAAGTCAGGACTCTATGTGGGACGCATTACGGCAGGTGGTGCGCTTGCCTATCAAGTGCCATTCATCGTCAAGCGTCCTAGAGCGCCGAACAGGTTTGGTCACGGCGCAAGCGCCTGATCACGTTCATGACGAGCGATGACTTCAAGGTTCTGTATCGATGAGAGTCGACGCAGGTCGAAGAGGTTTCGCCGTGTGCCCATGTAGCGGGCCTTTGGCC
>JANODF010000764.1:0-6218 GCA_031412555.1 Archangium sp.
GTGAGTTCAGGGTCAGCCTTCGCTCGTGACACCAAGTACATGCTGAAGATCGCCGACGTTCTGGCGATGCCCGAAGCAGCCGGCCGCCTCGACCCGAAGATCGGCCTCTACTTCGGCAAGCAGCCCTTCCCCGCAGGCGAGAACCGCGGCGAGGTGGTGGCCAACCCGAAGACCAACTCAGCCAACAAGAGCGACGAAGACGCCTGCCGCTGGGTGATGCTCAGCGCGCTGATGGACCTGCAGAAGCGCGCGCGGGCGATGGGCGCCACCGCCGTGGTGAACATCGAGAGCTTCTACAAGAAGGTGCCGTTCTCTTCGGAGACCGAGTTCGAGTGCCACGCGGGCGGTTTCCTCACCGGCGTCGCGCTGCGCGGTTCGATGATCAAGTGATCAGGTCTCGAAGGCGGTGAAGTGAAGCCACAGCACGCCCTGGGCCTCGAGCAGTTCTCCGCTGCGATGCAGAGGCCAGCTCCCGCCGTCGCGCCGCACCGCCTCGGGAAGCTCGATCGTGGTGGCCTTCAACGCCGGGGTCGATGGGTCGAGCGCGTGCAACTGATCGACCACGTCGGGATCCATCACCACCTCCGCCCCGCGGCTGAGGTGATTGGCCGAGAGGAACGTCTCGGCCGCGTCGGGCGGCAACTGCACCAGCACCTCGAAGAACGCGTCTTGAAAGCCCATCGAGCGGCTCTGGTAGCGCAGCGGCTTGACCGGCAGCCGCACCCCGAACACCGCCGGGAGCTCCCGCTCGGGCAACGCGTCTTCGCTCCACTCGGTGCTGCCCCCGAAGTCGTCCACCGCGCTCACCAGCACGAACGCGATCACGCTGGTCCCCAGGCACCCGAAGCCGAACAGACCCAGCAACACCAGGAGCACCGTGCGGGTCGACGTGGTCACCCGAAGCAGCCTGCCACGCTGATCAGTTGTTGCAACAGAATGGCAGAAGCGTTTGACACGGGCCCGCGTGCTCACTAGACAAGCAGCCGTGCTCACCCTGCTCCTCCAGCCCCGCGCGATGGTCTCTGCGCTGCTGCTGGTGCTCCAGGTGCTGGGCCTCGGTCACGTGGCATTGGCCCGGCACACCCTGAGTGAGACCGGCTCGGTGGTCGACGTCGCCCCGTTGACGGCCGAAGCGCACGACGACGAAGAAGGTCACCTCTGCGCAGGCGACGTGGCGATCCACGCCGACACGCCCGATGACTGCCTGGTGGTGGCCGGGTTTGCAGCGCCTTCGTTGCTGGCTTCGGTGGTTTCTCTGGGCCGCACCCAGACCCCGCTCGTCAGCGGCCTCAGCACCCCGCGCCTCGTCGCCGTGCAGCTCGACGCGTTGAGCCGCGCCCCCAAAGCCTCTCCGCCTCAGGGTTGATCAGCCCGCAGCTCGTTCGTTGCTGATCTCCTGTTCTCGCTGAGAGTCCTTCATGTCTCTGTTTCGTACCCGTGCCCTCTCGCGCAGAGGGTGCAGCCTCGTGGTGATGCTGTTCGCGTGCGCCGCGCATGCGGAGGGTGATGTCGTGCCCCCCGAGGTGATCAGCCGTGTCGAAGCGGCGCTGCCTGCGAATGCACCACCACCGACGCAAGACCACGTGCTGCTGGAGTTCACCGTGGGCGCCGACGGCGTGCCGTCCGACATTCTGGTGGTCGAGTCGGCCGGCCCGAAGTGGGATCAGGCCTCCAGCGATGCGCTCTCGAAGTGGCGCTTCAAGGCTGCCACGCACGAAGGCGAGCCCGTGGCCGCGCGCACCCGGCTCGAGTTCAAGATGCCGGTGGAGTTGATGGTGACGCCCGACGCGGGCACCCCGGAGCCCACCGACGGAGGGCCCGCCATCACCCTCGATGACGCTGACGCTGGCCACCCGCGCCACGAGCTGAGCACCACCGTGCTCGGCCGCGGCATCCCCAAATCGCGCGGTGCGTCCGACTTCGTGATCGAAGTGGGCGCGCTGCAAGCCGTGCCCCGCAAGAGCGCTGCCGATTTCCTCAAGCTGGCGCCCGGCATCCTGCTCACCAACGAAGGCGGTGAAGGCCACCCCGATCGCATCTTCCTGCGCGGCTTCGACGCGCGTGAAGGCCAGGACCTCGAGCTCTCCGTCGACGGCGTGCCCATCAACGACTCGGGCAACCTGCACGGCAACGGCTACGCCGACGTGGGCTTCATCATCCCCGAGCTGGTGGAGAACCTGCGCGTGCTCGAAGGGCCGCTCGATCCACGGCAGGGCAACTACGCGGTGGCAGGCAGCGCCGACTATCAACTCGGCCTCAGCGAACGTGGGCTGTTGATGAAGGCCAGCTACGGCAGCTTCGAGACGATGCGCATCCTCGGGTTGTGGGGACCTCCGGGAGAATCGTCGCGCACCTTCGGAGGCGTGCAGCTCTTTCGCACCTCGGGCTTCGGGCAGAACCGCGACGCGCAGAACGCGAAGCTGATGGGCCAGTACGAAGGCCGGCTCTCCGACACCACCAGCTTCCGGGTTGGCGCGTTCGGGTACGCCGCCACCTTCCGTTCAGCGGGCGTGCTGCGCACCGACGACGTCAGCCGGGGCACGGTGGGGTTCTTCGACACCTACGACGCGCGGCAGGGCGGAGACGCTCTGCGGGCGCAGGTGCACTTCGACCTGCACGGCCACGGTGGCGCCTTCTCGCACGACCAGACCGTGTTCCTGCTCTACCGCTCGACGCGCATCCTGGAGAACTTCACCGGCTTCCTCGCCGACACGCAGCTCGCGCAGCAAAACCCGCACCCACAGCGGGGCGACCTGCTCGACCGTGACACCACCACCTTCACGGTGGGGGCGCGGGGTGCGGCGCGGTGGCGCACCAAAATCTTCGACCGCACGCAGGAGCTGGAGGTCGGCTACTTCGGCCGCTTCGACGTCGCGCGCGGGCTGCAGACGCGCCAGCTGGCCGGCAGCAACACGCCCTACGCGCGTGACTACGATCTCGACTCGAAGCTCAGCGACATCGGCGCGTACGCCGACCTGAACCTCTCCTTCACCAAATGGCTCACCCTGCGCGGCGGCCTGCGCGGCGAGCTGCTCACCTACGACGTGCTGGATCTGTGCGCGCAGAAAGAAGTGCGCCGGCCCTCCACCGCGAATCCGCCCGGTGACGAGAGCTGCCTGTCGCAGCGCGACCTGGGGCTCTTCCGCGATCCCACCGAGCGCAACAGCGCCTCGGGCGGCGCCTTGATGCCGCGTGCCACGCTGCTGGTCGGCCCTTTCGCGGGCGTCACCTTCTCTGCCGCGGCGGGCACGGGCATTCGCAGCATCGACCCGCAGTTCATCACCGAGAACCTCAAGACGCCCTTCGCCAGCATCTTCTCGTGGGAAGGCGGCGCGAACTGGGCACAGCGCTGGGAGACCCTCGACGCCAACGTGCGCGCGGTGGTGTTCGGCACCCGCGTCGACAAGGACCTGGTGTTCAACGCGCAAGAAGGCCGCGGCGTCATCGGCGGCAGCACGTCTCGCCTGGGCGGCCTGCTCGCCGCTCGCGTGCGCGGGAGCTTCTACGATCTCGCCGGCAACGTGACGTACGTGCAGTCGAAGTTCGACGACACCAACCTGCTGGTGCCCTACGTGCCCGACTTCGTGGGCCGCCTCGACGCGAGCGCGTTTCACGCGATTCCGAAGCTCGAGCCGCTGGGCTCCCCCGTCAAAGGCCGCGTGGGCCTGGGCGTGACGTACGTCGGGAGACGCGCGCTGCCTTTCGGTCAACGCAGCGACGTCATCTTCGTGGTCGATGCGTCGGCCGAGCTGGCGTGGAAGGCGCTGAGCCTGGGCGTGTCGGCCACCAACCTGCTCGACAATCGCTACAAGCAGGTCGAGCTCAACTACGCCTCTGATTTTCACACCGGGGGCAGTCTGCCTTCGCTGGTGCCGGCGCTGCATTTCGCAGCCGGTGCGCCGCGCGCGGTGATGGTCACGCTGGGTGTGCACCTGGGAGGTGAACCATGAACTCGTTCATCCTGAAAACCGTTCCTCCCGAGAGCAGTCGAGGGAGTACTTCAGGCTCGCGCGGCAAGTGGCCCCTCGACTGCTCTCGGGGGGAGCGGTGGGTGGCGGTGGCCATGCTTCTCCTCTCCGGCTGCATTCAAACCACCGGCGGCCGGGTGGTCGCGTTCGAAGCCCAGGCCAGCGGCGACCCTGCCGTGGTCACCGGCAACCCGCTCACCTTCACCACCCCCCGCGGCTTCGAGGTCACCCTCACCCGCGCGCAAGTCACCATCGGCGCGATGTACCTGAATCAGCAGAACCCGCAGAACTACTCCCTCGAGGAGAGCTGCATTCAGGAGGGCATCTACTCAGGCGAAGTGCGCGGCGGGCTCACCGTCGACGCGCTCTCACCCGAGCCGCAGGCCTTCCCGATTGCGGGCAACGGAACCGACCTGCCCACCCGCGCCGCCGAGCTCTGGCTGACCGGCGGCGAGCTGCTGGCCGACGACGACGACACCGTATTGCTCGACGTCGCAGGCGTGGCCACCCGGGGAGCCGACAGCTTCCCCTTCGAAGGCCAGCTCACCATCGGCACCAACCGGATCATTCCCCCGCGCAACCCCGCGCTGCCCGGGAGCAACCCGCTGTGCCGCCAGCGCATCGTGAGCCCCATCGCCTTCGACACCACCCTGGGGGAAGGCAGCACGGTCGCGTTGATCATCGATCCCCGCGCCTGGTTCGTCTCGGTCGACTTCGCCGAGCTGAACAAGGTCACCGAGTTGCCGCCGCTCTACCGCTTCACCGACGACAACGAGTCGTCTGCCCAACCTGACAAGGCGCTCTACAGCGCGTTGCGCAGCGCCTCGGGCCCGTATCGCTTCGAACTTCGCTGAAAAACCCTGAAGGAGACCCCATGTTCAACCGAACTCTGATCACCGCTGCGCTCACTTTCATCTCATGCAGCCCTCCCATGCCGATGCCCGACGGCGGCGAGGGCATCACCGACGGCGGCTTCTTCGCCGACTTCGAACCGCCCTCCACCACCTCGGTGAACAACAGCCTGCTGGTGACCATCACCGGTGAAGGCAGCGCCACCGAAGGGGTGGGTTTCCCCCCCGCGGCCGGTGGTGGTGAGCCGTACTTCGTCGACGGCTGGGAAATTTCGTACGAACACGTGCTGGTCACCGTGGGAAACCTGCGCGTCGCGGAAGACCCCGAGACCAACCCGAATGATCAATCGGTGACCGGGCCGCAGGTGGCCGAAGTGGTGGGCCCCTGGGCGGTGGATCTCGCGAAGACCGGCCCGCTCGTTTCGAAAGAACAGAACGGCACGGCGTTCCCCCTCGCGCGGATCAGCAACCAGAACCAGAAGAACGGCACGCCCGCCTTCGACCCCACGGCGCGTTACGCCTTCGGCTATTCCCTGCGGGCCGCCACCGAAGGCGTGCGCAACGTGAACCTCGATGAAGCCGCGCAGGCCGCGTACCGCACGATGGCGCAGAAGGGCTGGTCGGTGTTGTTGCAGGGCACGGCCACGTGGAAGGGTGATCAAGGCACGCCGGCCTGCCGCTCCACCAACAGCGCCTTCGACTTCGCGCGCTTTCCGAAGGTGGTGAAGTTCTCCTTCGGCTTCGCTGCCCCGGTGGACTTCAAGAACTGCGTGAACCCCGAGCTGCAGCCCATCGATTCGCGCGGGGTGCAGACGGCGAACAACACGCAGACCACCACGCAGCTCACCTTCCACCTCGATCACCCGTTCTGGGAAGCGCTCAGCGAAGACGCGCCGCTCCGGTGGGATGCCATCGCCGCGCGGAAGTCGGTGGCGATGGGCGCGGGCCCCGCTTCGGTCGAGGTGACCATCGACGACCTCACGTTCGATCTCCAGGCGCCGCGCGACGCGCAGAACGCCCCGATTCCCTGGCGTACCTGTGGCCCCGTCGAGACCGGCGAACGAACGTCAGGGGCCTTCTCGTACGATCCCGTCAACGTGCCGGTGAACCCCGCGGGCGGCGCGGCAGGCCTCGGGAATCTCGTCGATTACATGACGTACAACCTCTCCACCTTCGGCCATCTCAACAACGACGGCCTCTGCTTCCCAGACCGCCAATACGCCTCACCGCTGTGAATCGCGGGCGTACTGCCTTTGTGCTAGAGCGCCGAACAGGTTTGGTCACGGCGCAAGCGCCTGATCACGTTCATGACGAGCGATGACTTCAAGGTTCTGTATCGATGAGAGTCGACGCAGGTCGAAGAGGTTTCGCCGTGTGCCCATGTAGCGGGCCTTTGGCC
>JANODF010000765.1:0-8742 GCA_031412555.1 Archangium sp.
GCCGGGCCGACATCGCCGCCCGGCACGCCGCCCGTCGAAGCCGTCATCGGCTTGGGCCGGAAAGTTCCGCCATTCACGCCGTAGTAGATCGTGAGGACCAGCGCCTGAGAGGCGATGCCGATCACGGTCGGGATCCAACCGTCGATCTGAAAGAACCGGCTCCCGTTGGCGATGCTCACCTGCGTCTGGCTGACGGCGAGCGGCGTCAGACCAAACAGCGCGATCGTCAACACGGTGTTGATGGTGTCGTCGAACATGTTGCCCGACAGCAGCAGGAAGTACGGAATGATCGTCACGCCAGCGGCCGTGAGCATTCCAAAAAGTGACTCGCAGACCATCAGGCCAATCTCGGGGGCGGGTTTCTCCTGCGCCTTGGGCTGGCCGTAGGGCGAATACGGATAGGCCGACTTGCCCTGCTGGCCCGGCACGTAGCCAGGCTGAGGGAGCGTCGAAGGCGGCGGCGGGGTTCCCGGCTGCGTCGACGGATCGGCCGGCGGCATGGGCGGCGGGTTGGCCGGCACCATCGGCGGCGGTGAGAAATCAGGCGTAGGCGTCGTGGTCTGCGCCAGCGCGATGGCAGGCGCGAGCACCAACACGATCATCAGATTCTTCAGCGACATTTCCATCTCTCCGCTTCGTTCTTCCGGCCAGCCCTCAAACGACTGCGATGCAATCGATCTCGACCTTCGCACCTCGGGGCAGCGCGGACACCTGAACGGTGGCCCGAGCCGGAGAGTTGGACGGGAAATAGCGCCCGTACACCTCGTTCACCTTGCTGAAATCAGCGAGGTCGGTGAGGAAGATGCCGCAGCGTACGACGTTGGTGAACGTACACCCCGCCGCCGCCAGAACGGCCTCGAGGTTCTTCATCACCCGTTCGGTCTGTGCGCTGACGTCGCCTGCGACCATCTCACCCGTCGCCGGATCCAGCGGAATCTGTCCGGAAAGGAACACGGTCTTGCCGCCGGTCGCAGCGATCGCCTGCGAGTACGGGCCGATCGCCTTGGGTGCTTTGTCTGTCTGGATCACGTCGCGCGCCATGCGGGCCAAGCTATCAGATGCCCGAAGTCGCCCAGAACGATCAAAAGGGACGGCTCAAACGCGCTCGACGGAGAACACACCCGTCAGTTTTTCGATGTTCTTCATCAGATCGGTCAGCTGCTTGAGATCGGTGATGGTGACCTCGAACGTGTTCACCGCGCGGTCATCGCCGGTCGCGCGGCAATTGGCCTGGCTGATGTTCACGCCCTTCTTGCTGAAGATCTGAGACATGTCGGCGAGCAAGCCCGGGCGATCCGCGGTGAGCACGCGCAGGGTCACCGGCCTTCGGAAGTCACCACGCACGTCCCACGCGACGTCGACCTTGCGCTCGGGATCGGTGGCCTTCGCCTTGTCGCAGTTGGCGGTGTGCACCGTCACGCCCCGCCCGCGCGTGATGAAGCCGACGATCGAATCGCCCGGCACCGGGTTGCAGCACCGGCCAAAACGAACCAGCACGTCATCGATGCCGCCGATGGTCACGCCACTCGACGACTTCCGGCCGACCACCTTCTTCGCGAGATCGCTGACCGTCTGAAAGAGGCCCGAACCCGAAGACTCGTGCGGCTGCTTCTCCTTCTCGCGCAGCTCTTCGACCTTCTCCTTGGGAACGAGCAGGTCGACCAGCTGGCTGGGCTGAATCTTTCCGTAGCCGACCGCGACGAGCAGGTCGTCTTCGGTGCGGAAGCCGTAACCCTCGGCCGGCTTCTTGAGATCGCCGCCCTTGATCAGCTTGTTCAAGTTCAAGCCGAAGCGCTTGAACTCCCGGTCGGTGAGCTCGCGCCCGAGGATGAGGCTCTTGTCGCGCTGCTGCTGCTTGATGAACGCGCGGATCTTCTGCTGCGCGCGGCTCGTCTTGGCGAAGGTGATCCAGTCTTTGCTGGGGTGGGCCTGAGGGCTGGTGAGCACCTCGACCTGGTCACCGTTCTTCAGCTTGTAGCGGAGCGGGACGATCTTCCCGTTCACCTTCGCGCCGACGGTCTTCTCGCCGACACCGGAGTGAATGGCGTACGCGAAGTCGATCGGCGTGGCCCCTCGCGGCAGGCTCTTCACGTCGCCCTTGGGCGTGAACACGAAGACCTCGTCGGTGAAGAGGTCGACCTTCACCGTGTCGAGGAACTCCTTGGGGTCCTTCAGATCCTGCTGCCACTCGAGCAACTGGCGCAGCCACGCGAACTTCTCGTCGTCGCTGTTCATCGCGCTGCGGCCTTCTTTGTAGGCCCAGTGCGCGGCGATGCCTTCTTCGGCGACCCGGTGCATCTCCTCGGTGCGGATCTGAATCTCGATGCGCTCGGACAGCGGGCCAATCACCGTGGTGTGCAGTGACTGGTACATGTTCGGCTTGGGGATCGCGATGAAGTCCTTGAAGCGGCCCGGCACCGGCTTCCACATCTGGTGCACCAGGCCGAGCGCGCCGTAACACTGGCCCAGCTCGGGGGTGATCACCCGGAAGGCGATGACGTCGGGCACCTGCTCGAAGTCGATGCCCTGCGACCGCATCTTTTTGTAGATCGAATAGAAGTGCTTGAAGCGGCCGCTGACCTTCGCGGGCACGCCTTGCTCCTTCAGCTTGGCCTCGATGATCTGCACCACGTCATCGATGTACTTCTCCCGCTCCTTCTTCTTGCGGGCGACCTTGTTCTCGAGCTCGAGGTAGTCCTTCGGGCGCGTGTAGCGAAACGAGAGATCTTCGAGCTCGGTCTTCACCCAGCTGATGCCGAGGCGGTTGGCCAGCGGCGCGTAGATGTCGAGCGTCTCCTGAGCGATGCGCGCCTGCTTCTCTTCGCTCATGTGATCGAGCGTGCGCATGTTGTGCGTGCGATCGGCCAGCTTCACCAGAATGACCCGGATGTCCTGGGCCATGGCGACGAGCATCTTGCGGAAGTTCTCGGCCTGCTTCTCCTCCTGGGAGAGCTGTTGGCTGGCGCTGAACTTTCCGAGCTTGGTGACGCCGTCGACGATCAGCGCGACCTCTTCACCGAAGAGCTCTTTGATCTCCTCGATGGTGGCGAGCGTGTCCTCCACGGTGTCATGGAGAAGCCCGGCCACGATGGAGGCCTCGTCGAGACGCAGCTGCGCCAGGATCCCCGCGACCTCGAGCGGGTGTATCAGGTAGGGCTCGCCAGACTTGCGAACCTGCCCCTGATGGACCTTCGCGGAATACACGTAGGCCTTCTTGATGATGTCGAGGTCGGGATCGGGGTGATACCCGGCGACGCGCTGCAGGATGTCGTTGAGACGGATCAAACGTGTTCAAGCGTAACACCCGTTTGCTCTGCTGCAATGCGTCACCACCGTTTCGCTCGTCAGAACCCCCGGCTCGAGTTGTTTCGCAGTGCGGCATCGCCATTGTTGCGGAAAGACTCGGGTTGTTTGACTATGGGCCGCTCATGTTCTGGGTCGCTCCACCTCGGCCAGTCGTCCGCTTCGCTCCCGCCTGTCTCGCGCAGCGTTCCGCTGCTATCGGTGCCGCTCAATGCCCGCGCTGTTGACCAAGAGCCTTGGGGTCGTCTGCCCATCGTGCGACTTCCTGAACGTCGTCGCCGCGGTGCGCTGCATGGCCTGCGGCTCAGCCACCGAAGGCGCCGCGAGCGCGCGCACCGACGTCGCGCCGAAGCTGCAGCCGCCGGAGATCTCCAACACCGCGGCGAACGACGCGACCACCCCTTCTTCTCCGGTGCCTGCCGCCGCGCCGCCGGGCTTGAAGCGCAGCACCAGCGCCACCACCACGCCGACGCCCCAGCCGCAGCCCACGCGCGGCCCGCCCACGCGGCCCACGTTCCAGTCTTCTGCGCCGACGCAGACCACGCCGCAGGTGGCCGCGCCCAAGTTCGGTCTCACCGTGCTCGCCGGGCCCGCGCGGGGTCAGCGCTTCCGTCTGGCGGCCACTGGGGCGCAGGTCGGCCGCGCGAAGGGCGCGATCCTTTTCCCCGATGATCCGTTCATCTCGCCGCTGCACGCGACGTTGAGCATTCGTGACGGCAAGCTCTACGTGAAAGACGAGAGCTCGACGTCGGGCGTGTACGTCAGCATCAACAGCACCGAGACCATTCCGGCCAACGGCACCTTCTGCACCGGGTTGCGGCTGTTCAGATTCATCGGCGCGGTCGAGCCTGCTGAGCCGTGGAACAAGGTCGACGTGCTCGTGTACGGCGCCACGGTTCCCAACGGGCAGATTCACTACGCGGTCGAAGAGGTGATGCTGGGTGATCGAGGCGGGCGTTGTCTGCTCAGCCCCGGCCCGGTGCTCACCGTCGGCCAGGGGCGGTGTGACTTCAGCTACCCGAATGATGAAGGGCTTGCGCCGCGGCACTGCGAGATCTCACCACTGCCAGATGGGGCGATGATTCGCGATCTGTCGGGTGGATTGGGAACGTACGTGCGCGTGACGGGCGAGCGGCCGATCAAGGCTGGCGACAGGATGCGAGTGGGTCAGCAGACTCTGCAGGTTGAGGCGTTGGCCTAGCAGCCCCTCACCCCGACCCTCTCCCCCTCGGCCCCCTCGGGGAGAGGGAGCTCAACGTCACTGCTCCAGCATCTGATCGATGTAGATCTGCGCCTTCGCGTTCGGAGCGTCCTTGCGGTACCGGGTCCACCACGCGCGGGCATCGGCGCTCATGCCCTTCTGGAAGTAGAGCTCGCCGATCTTCAACGCCAGCTCAGGCTGCGGATCGGCCTGCCAGGCGTTCAAGTAGGCGCTGAGCGCCACGTCCATGTTGCCGCGGTGCCAGGCGTCGTCACCCTCACCCGCTTCACGCGTCGCATCACCCGGCCGGCGCTTCTCGCGTGGCGGATCGTATTCGTAGGCCTGGCCCGTTCCGGTCAGCGGCGCGTTCGGAGGCGGTACGTAGACCTCCTTGGGCTTCTGCATCACGCTCCAGCCGTACAGACCGGCGAGGCCGAGCGCGAGGGTGACCAGCAGCACGGTGGCCACCTTGAAGATGATCGAGCTCGCCCCCGCACCCGGCGTGGTGTCGCGATCGGGAGAGGTGGTGGGCGAGGCGGCATTCTCGGGCACAGGCCCGGCGATCGGTGACGAGGCTTTGACGGTCGTCTCGTTCGAGGCCCACGGAGACGACGGCGGATTGACCCGCGTCTCCTGCTGATCGATCGGCGTCACCTTGCGCGGCACCGGCGCGAGCCCACCCGCAGAGGTGGCGGCGGGCCGGCGGGCGGTGCCCACGGAAGCGCGGCGCTCCTTTTCGATGGCCAGCAGCTCGGCGCGGAACTGCTCCGCGGTCTGCGGGCGATCGTCGGGGTTCTTCGACAGCGCCTTCATGATCAACCGCTCCATCGCAGGCGAGACCCGGGCATCGGGGCGGCGCTTGGTGGGCGTGAGCGGCACTTCGGTGAGGTGTTTGGTGGCAAAGCCGACGGCGGAGTCGGAGTCGAACGGCAACATGCCGCACATCAGCTGGTAGACGATCACGCCCACCGCGTAGAGATCGCTGCGGTGATCGAGCTGGGCGCCCCGTGCCTGCTCGGGCGACATGTACTCGGGCGTGCCGCAGACGAAGCCCGCGCGCGTCAGTGCCGGGCCGTCGTCGTCGATGCTGCCGTCGACGATCTTGGCGATGCCGAAGTCGAGCACCTTGACGAAGTCGGCTTCACCGCGCCGCTGCTCCACCAGGATGTTCTCAGGCTTGAGATCGCGGTGGATGACGCCGGCCGAGTGCGCATCGGCGAGTGCCGAGAGCACCTGGCTCACGAGCCGAATCACGCGCGCCTCGGGCAAGGGCCACTCGCGCGAGAGGATGTGGTGCAGGTCTTTGCCCTGCACGTACTCCATGGCGATGTACATCGCGCCGTCTTCGGCCTGGCCGAAGTCGAGCACGCTGATGGAGTTGGGGTGGTTGAGCCGGCTGGCTGCCTTGGCTTCTCGCTGGAAGCGCTTGACGGTGCGCTCATCGGACAACAGGGCCTGCCGCAGCACCTTGAGCACGACAGGCTTATCGAGGGCGAGCTGGATGGCCTTGTAGACCTTGCCCATGCCGCCCTCGCCGATCATCTGCTCGACGAGGTACTTGGTGGCGACGGTCTTGCCGATGAGTTCGTCCGGAGCGGCCACGTTCGCCACAGACTCTTCCACCCTCAGCGGGGCAGCGCCACAGCAGATGTCAGATTCCGAATTCCCAGACTGGTGGTATGCAGGGGCCAAGTCATGCCAGCTGCCAATCGCCCCCGCGTCGCTGTGCGCGTCGTTCGCGCCGATGGCGGCCCCGAGTCAGTCATTCCCATGCGCGGCGACGTGATGCTGTGTGGCCGCACCGGAGATCTCGCGATCGCTGACGATCCCTTCGTCGCCGACACCCAGATGCGCCTGTTCTTCTCGGGCGCGCGCCTGGCCGTGGAAGACGTGGGCGGCGGCAACGGCGTCTTCACCCGCCTTCGCGCCGAACGTGAGGTGCCTGCCGGCGGTGAGATCCGCGTGGGGCGCCAGCGCCTGGTGGTCGAGCCGGTGCCTCCGCTCGCGCCTGCCGATGACGGCGCCACCGCGTGGGGTTCACCCGACGCAGGTCACCGCTTCCGCCTGGTGCAGTTGCTCGAGGGTGGAATTCGCGGCGGCGCCTACCCGCTCAAAGACGGCGAGAACAACATCGGCCGTGAGAACGGCGACATCACCTTCCCCTCCGACGGCTTCGTCTCGGGGCGGCACGCGGTGCTGCAGGTCGCTCCCGAGCGGCTGATGCTGCGTGATCTCGGCTCGTCGAACGGCACCTTTTTGCGGCTCGGTGCGCCTTCGTTCGTCGACAATGGGGATCAGTTCCTCATCGGCCGGCAGTTGGTGCGCGTCGAGCTGAGCTGACAGACAAAGAGCCGGACCTCGTCTTTGCGAGGGCCGGCTCCGGAAAATCCTGCGCACGACGAGCCGTGAGGCTCAGCCGTACGACTTTTCCTTCTTCTCCTGCTCTTCCTTGCAGCGAATGCACAGCGTGGTCACCGGGCGGGCTTCGAGCCGCTTCATGGTGATCAGTTCTTCGCAGCGCTCGCACATGCCGAAGGTGCCTTCTTCAATGCGCTGCAGCGCCTTCTCGATCTTCTTGAGGAGAAACTTCTCGCGGTCACGAAGGCGGAACGCCATCGACTGGGCGTATTCGCTCGAGGCCTGATCGATCTCGTCCGGCAGATCGTCGGTGTCGAAGTTGGACTCTTCTTCCATGGTCTTCCGCGCGTTCTCGATGATGGCCTTGCGGCTGTCTTCGAGAGACTTCTTGAAACGCTTCAGATCCTTCTGTGACAGCGCACCCTTTTCGGACATTGGCTCCTCGACGGGTCAAAAAATGAAGGCGAAAGACTATGGAGATCGCAGGCGCCCAAGTCAAGCCATTCGGAAATAAACCTTTGAAATCATTTGTGGGGACGTAACATCTGCGCTCCATGTCGGAGACCGGGCGACTCGATCGCGAGTTCTTGAGAAGTGCGCTGACCCTGGCCAGTCAGTCAGATGTCGATCACCTGCTGGTGATCGGCGACACGATCATTCCTCCCAACGATCTGCGCGGCCGCAAATGCCGCAAGAAGTTGATCTACGCCGTCACCAATGAGGCGCTGGGCCAGGAGCTGCTGGCGAAGAAAGAACGCGCCATCGTCATTCCCGCCTACGACTACTCGCGCACCGAGCGCGTGAAGATGGCGATCGTCTCTTCGCTCGCGCAAGGCGTGTTCAAAGAAGGCGACGCGGTGCTCTGCCTCACCGGCCGCATCGGCCGTCATCTCGACACCATGATGACCATGCGCATCGGCGGCTCGCTCGATGATCGCGTGGCGATCGAAGGCGTGAAGCTGGGCGACGAGTTCAACTCGCAGGTCGTCGACGCGCTCATTCAGCTCGCGCTGCAGATCGGGCAAGAGGGCTTCGAGGGCCACCCGGTGGGCACCATCATCGCCATCGGCGATCACAACGCGGTGATGGAGACCAGCCGCCAGCTCACCATCAACCCCTTCCAGGGCCTCTCGGAGAGCGAGCGCAACGTGCTCGATCCCAAGATCAGGGAAGCGATCAAGAACTTCTCGGTGCTCGACGGCGCGTTCGTCATTCGTGAAGACGGCGTGGTGCTCGCCGCCGGCCGGTATCTGTCGGCCAGCGACGAGAACGTGAAGATCCCGCTGGGGCTCGGCGCCCGTCACGCCGCTGCTGCCAGCATCACCGCAACCACGCGCTGCATCGCGTTGGTGGTCAGCCAGACCTCAGGCGCGGTGCGCCTGTTCAAAGAAGGCAACATCGTGCTCGAGCTGCATCAGACGGCTCGCCGCACTTAGAAAAAAAGGAGTCAGACCATGGGCTTCATTCAATTCGACGTTCCCAACTCGTTGCCGGTGGAAGACGCCAAGAAGCGCGTCGAAGCCCTGCTCTCGTATTGGAACCGCAAGTACGGCGTCACCTCGGCGTGGACGGGCGTGAGCGCCACCATGAAGGGCAAGGCCGTCGGCGTCACCATCGACGGCAAGTTGACCGTCGAGCCTTCCCGCATCGCGGGAGAAGCGAGCGACCCCGGCATGCTGCTGCGGGGTCAGGCCAAGAAGTACCTGGTGCGGAAATTTGCAGAGTACCTGGACGCCTCGAAAACGCTGGACCAGCTCGTAAAGAACGAAGACTGACGCTGAAACAATGGGAGGCCCTTGAGCAAGACGAACCCTAATGACGCAGCGGCGGAGCTTCACACCGTAAACAAGAACGACTCCAAGCCGCCGGTCGAGGTGACG
>JANODF010000766.1:0-3682 GCA_031412555.1 Archangium sp.
CGGAGTCGAAGCCCCTCACCCCGACCCTCTTTTTCTGGGTCGCTTCGCCTCGGCGCATCTTTCGCTTCGCTTCAGCTGCGCACGCCCAGCGTTCCGCTGGACCGGCTCCGCTCTCCCGCTCGCGCAGGGAGAGGGAGCATCAGGTCTTCATCACGAGCACATCGCAGGCCGCGTGCGTCATCGTCCACTCGGCGACGCTGCCCAGGATCAACTTCCGCACGCCGCTTCTTCCGTGCGTACCGACCACGATCAGCTCGGCCTTGCGCGCCTTTGCCTCTTCGATGATCAACATGCGCGCATCACCGCCAATCACCCGCGGCTGAGCCTTGAGCCCCGTCTTCGCCAGCAGCGCCTTCAAGTCCTTCGTCGCGCTCTTCACCGCGTCCTCGCGGAACTCCTCGGCGCGTTCGCCCGACACCACCACATAGTCCTCGTACGCCACCGACGACGCGTGCAGCAGCTCGACCTGGCCGCTGTCTTCCAACCAGGGCTTCGCCGCCTTGATGAGCTTGGCCGACGAGAGCGTGAGATCGACCGCCACCAGCACGCTTTGGTACGAGCTGGTGGCCGGGCTGCGCACCAGCAGCACCGGCACGTCGCCCAGCTTCACCACCTTGCGCGAGGTCGAGCCGAGGCGCAGGTCGACGAACGACCGCCGCCCATGCCGGCCCATGCAGATGACGTCGGCCTCGACGGTATGTGCGCGTTTGAGGATCTGCTGCGCGCTCTCCCCCTCCACCACGTCGGCCACGAACTGCCGCGGGGCCAGGCCGCGCGCCAGTGCCAGCTGATGAACCCGGGCCAGCGCCTTCTCCAGGCTGCGTTCAGCCTCGAGGATGGCGTCTTTGCGCAGGGTGCCCGGAATGTCGTCGGGCACCACGTGAAGCAGGGTCACTTTCGATTTCGGCCCCAACGGAAGCCGAAGCGCCCGGGTGAGCGCCTGCTGCGACCCATCGGAGAAATCTGTCGGCACGACCACGCTGGAGAGCGGATTTCGTGAAGGCATGGGGCCTCTCGTAGCACTACAAGCGGGCGGGGGTGGTGTGTATGGTCCCCCACCATTGCGGCGCGTTGGCCGACGTCGCCAAAGGAATCACCTCGTCATGGCAACCCCGAAGTGGCTGGGCCTGGCTGCGCTCTGTGCGCTCTCAGCCTGTTTCAACCCGACCCGTGAACCTGATTGCCTGCTGGATGGCACCTGCGAGTGCAAGCTCAAGGCAGACTGCCGCCCCGGGTTCGAGTGTGTGGACGGAAAGTGTTTCGAGGTGGTCGACGCCGGCTTGCCCGGTGAGCTCGGCTGGCCCTGCACGCAGAACAGCGAATGCCTCTTCGGGCCCTGTCTTCCCACCGGCCCCGGCAATGGCCGGGTCTGCAGCGCGGTCTGCGCGGTCGACGGCGGCGTGGGCTGTGACAAGGGCTGGGAGTGCAAGCAGGCGCCGGTCGGTCAGCAGGGGTTCCTCTGCGCGCCTCCGATTCGGGTGCAGTGCCTCGCCTGTGACGCAGACTCCGACTGCAACACCATCGGCGATCGCTGCACGCGCATCGGCGACGGCACCTTCTGCACCACCGACTGTTCACTGACGGGCCAGTGCCCCCTGGGCAGCGTGTGCCGTTCGGCGAGCTCGGATGCAGGCTCGTTGCGCCAGTGCATTCCCCAGAGCAACACCTGCGAGTGCAGCGCCGTGTCGGCCGGCCTGACGCGCGCGTGCAAACGCACCAACCCGCGCGCGACCTGCTTCGGCGTGGAGACCTGCCAACCCAACGGCGCCTGGAACGGCTGTGACGCGCTCGAGGCGTCGGCCGAGATCTGTGACGGCATCGACAACGACTGCGACGGGCTGACCGATCAACCCGATCCCGATCTGATCACCACCGGGCTTCCCGGCTACCCGAATTGCCGCAAGGGCCTGACCTGCGGGGGCCTGTGGAGCTGCCAGGGCCAGGGCGATGGGGGCTTCGCGTTCTCCTGCTCCGCGCCGGATCCGAAAGCCGAGCTGTGCAACGGCGCCGATGACGACTGCAACGGCCAGGTCGACGACGGGTTGATCGACGGCATGGGCGTGTACTTCAGCCCCCGCGCGTGCGGCACCTGCGCGACCGATTGCTTCAAGGTGTTGGAGAACCTCGCCGAAGACGGTGGCGTGGTGATCGACGGTGCAGCCACCTGTGACGTGCGCGGCGGTCAGCGCGAGTGCGTGCCCCGCATCTGCGCGAAGGGCTCGTACCTCACGCCGCCTGGAACGCCGCAGGTCTGTGAACGCGCGGTCAGCTCGCAATGCCGGCCGTGCACCACCTCGGGTGATTGCCGCGTGCCGGGTGACGAGTGCGTCAACGTGGGAACCGATCCCGACACCTTCTGCGCGCAGAGCTGCGACGTCACCTCGGTGATGGAAGGCTGCACCGGCCGGGTGGGCGAGCAGGGCTGCTGCCCCACCGGCAACACCTGCCAGACCGTCAACGCGAAGAAGCTGTGCGTGCCGAACGGGAACAGCTGCCAGTGCAACACCGATCACGTGGGCTTCACGCGCTCGTGCTTCGTGACCGCGGGCGCGGCGACCTGCATCGGCAACCAGACCTGCAACGCGCAGGGCACCTACGGCACGTGCGACACCTCGATGACCTCGCTGGAGTTCTGCGACGGCCGCGACAACGACTGCGACACCACCATCGACGAAGGCTTCATCAACACGCGCGGCTCGGGCACCTACGACACCGACGCGCACTGCGGCGCCTGCAACAACAACTGCGGTGCGCGTTGGAGCCCCACCATTCAGCACGCCATCGGCGGGTGCAGCATCACCGCGCCTCCGCCGAAGTGTGTGATCGCCAGCTGCACCACCGAACGCGTGGGCGGCGGCGCGATCTGCCGCACCGACTCCGAATGCACCGGGGGCGCGGTCTGTCACCCGACGTACCGGCAGTGCACGCGGGCCTGCACCACCACTGCGAATTGCCGCGGCGGTGAGCAGTGCACCAACAATTTCTGCACGCGCGGCTGCTCTGTGGCCAGCGACTGCACGGCGTCGTTCGGCCCCGACGCGATCTGCAGCAACGGGAGCTGCGGCATCACCTATCAATTCGTCAACGCCGACCTCGACGAGACCAACGGCTGCGAGTGCGCCTCGAACCCTTCGGTCACCGACGAGCCCGAACGGTTCGCCACGTACCCGGCCGCGGGCCTGCCGTACGTCGATCGAAACTGCGACCAGGTCGACGGCGTCGCAGCCCGGTCCCTCTTCGTGTGGGCGCAGTCGCCCAGCAGCCTGGGGACGCGCGCCGCTCCTTTCCGCACCATCGCCGAGGCGATCACCGCGTTCCGTCCCGCGATGCACACCTCCATCCTGGTGGCTCAGGGCACCTATGCGGAGCAGGTGGTGCTCACCAACGGCGTGCAGCTGCACGGCGGCTACTCCGCTGACTTCACGCGGCGCGACATCATTCTCTTCCCCACGTTCATTGAAGCCAGCGAGCCCAGTGGCGCTCAGCCGCGCGGCACCGTCAACGCGGAAGGGCTCTCGCAGCTGACCGTGCTCTCCGGCTTCACCATTCGCGGCTACGACGTGAACACCCGGCCCACGGCTGGCGTGCCCGCGAAGAACAGCTACGCGGTCTACGTGCGCGACTCGGCGGGGTTGGTGATTCAGAACAACCATGTGGTCGGTGGTCGTGGTGGTGATGGTTC
>JANODF010000767.1:0-3206 GCA_031412555.1 Archangium sp.
ATCGAGCCGACCACGTAGAGGCGCGCGTCGGGCGCCGCGATCCGCGAGAAGGCGCGAATGGCACGATCGAAGCCCTTCGACTCCTGAATGAAGCCGATGCAGAGGAACACCCGGCCTTTGGCAGGCACGCCGAGCTCTTCACGCGCCACCGCCTGCGAGATGTCGCGGAACTTCACCATCTCGGAGTGGTGCTCCTTGAGCTCGATGCGCGGAGCCAACGCGGGCATCAACTCGAGGAGGCGCTTCTGCTCCCGCTCGGTGTGGAGGATCAGCTTCTTCGCCGCCGACCACTTGATCCGTTCGGTGGTCCACACCCTGCGGTGGACCTCCTGGGGCGAGAACAGCTTGTAGAGCAGCTCGTGAACCACCACCTCGACGTTGGGGTGGAGCGAGAAGAGCCCGGCCAGCATGAGGTTCTTGAGGCTGATGTCGACCGGGTCGAGGCCGCGGAAGTAGAGGTCGTGCTGGTAGTGAATGATGACCCGGTCGTAGGCGCGGGCAATCAGCGGGAGCCGCGCAAAGTCGGTCAAGTCGTGCAACTTGAGGGCGTGTTGCACCCCTTCGGTGCCGCCGTCAGACGAAGCCCATTCGACGGTGTGCCCATCTTGACGCAGCACCGTGGCCTGCTGAGAGGCGTAACGCGCGATGCCGCAGTGAGCGGTCGGGGCAGACGAAACGATCAGGATCTTCATGGCCGTGAGTTCACGTCGGCTGAAAGCTCGGCCACGGCGCGCTTGAGGGCGTTGAGTTCGTCCTTCACCTGACGATTGAAGTCGCGCTGCCGCTTGAGGATCTCGCGGTCATGAAGGCGGAGCAGGAGCAAGGAGGCGCGCTTGAGCCACACCACCGGGGCGCCCAGCAGACGGTGCGTGGTGACCACCGGCGGTAGCCAGACATCCCAGTTCGCTTCCATGGTCGGGTTGGGCGGAACGAAGACGGGCCGGCGGTTGCGAACGCGCTGGGCGATGATGGGGTCCGACTCGATCAACCGGGAGGCAGCTTCGATCTCGCGCATCAGGCCCTTGACGTCGACTTCGGGCCTCTCAATCGGGGTCATACCCGCGGCAGGTACCACCCGAAACTGATGGGGTCAAACGACGGGGTTCAGCCGCGGCGCGCGACGAACACCAGATCCTGCCCGTCCAGCAGCAGGTTGTTCAGCCGGTCAATGTTGCCGTTGTAGACATTCGCATGCGGGGCCTCGTCGGGGAGCTTCTGAAGGGGAGCGAGCGGCTCGACACCCTGACACAACAGCACCGAAAACCCGTGCTCGGCCGCGATGAACTCGAGCAGCCGGCCGTCGACGGGGCGCAGGTGCGTGGGGTCGAGATAGAAGTTGAGCGCCGCCTGGAGACTGCGCCAGTTGGGCGTCTCGAGCACCAACAGCCCCCCGGGCTCGAGGCGGGAGGCCGCCAACTCGAAGAGCTGGATCACCTTCTGGAAAGGCACGTGCTCGATGACATGGAGGGCGACGATCGCGGTCAGGCTCTCCTCGGGTTCGTCGGCCAACAGATTCCAGCCTTCGCCCGAGCGCGCGTCGAAGCCCTTCGACTTGAGCACGGCGACCTGGCTGACGTTGGCATCGACGCCGCGCCACTTGAAACCCACCTCGGAGACCATGCGCGCCATCTCGCCGCGCCCAGGCCCGATCTCGAACACCTGGCCGCCGGGCCGACGGTGCGCGAGTTCTGCAAGCCACGGCCGGTACACCTCGTGGCGGCGCAAGACGTCGTGAAAGTCACCGCGAAACCGCTCTTCGAAACCCCGGTACTGCAGGTCACTCAGGTTGGTGGTGCCCTCGAGGCGCGAGACGGTGGCTCGAATCGATTGAAGCTCGCTCTCGGTGCGATCGAGCATCGTACCGAGTGCGCGGGTCATCGAGCCGAAGGCCGCCGCGAGGCTCTTGACCGTCTCGTCACGACCGGCGCGAGCCGTCTCGATGACGTGCTCGAGAAGCGAAAACGCGCGCTCGAACGGGGTGTTGGGCTCTTGCCGACGTGTGGCCTGCGCCTCAGCGGCGGCGGCCATCCGCGCTGAGTCCTGGATGAGCTTTCGGAGTGTGGTTTCGGCCATGGTCCACGGTGATGCAGTCAAACAACGACCAGGAGGACCCTCGCATTGAGGTCGGTTCACGTCAACGGATGAGCGCTTCGGCGGCCTCGAAGACGAAGCGGCCTGTCTGGGCCCAGGTGACGGGCCGGTGGCCTTCGAGAATGGCTCGTTCGCGAGCCGCGAGCTCTTCAGGGTGATCGAGGTAGTGGGCGATGCGCTCTGCCCAGGCGCGGTGATCCTGCGGTTCGAGATACTCGGCCAGGGGCCCCGCGACCTCTGGCAACGACGAGGTGTTCGAACTGAGGCAGAACTTTCCGTGCGAGAGACTCTCGGCAAGGGGCAGCCCCCAGCCCTCGTAGAGCGACGGGTAGAGCGTGAACTCCGCGCGCGAATAGAGCCAAGAGAGCTGTGGATCGCTGACCCTGTTGAGCACCACGAAGCGCCCGGCAACGCGGGGATCGTGCCGCAGATCGTTGAGAAACTCGCTCACGCCCCAGCCCTCCATTCCCACGAAGACGAGCCGGGGCAGGTCGGTGCGGCCCTGCTCGATGAGGTGCAGCAGGGCACGGTAGAGCACCTCGTGGTTCTTTCTTCGTTCGATGGTCGAGACGAAGAGGAGGAACTTGCCGGTCGTGAGCTCTTCGATGGGCGCGCCCTCGGAGGCCGCCGGCAGGTCGCAGCCCAGAGGGAGAATTCGCGTCTTCGGCTCGGGCGCCCCGGTCTTTCGCAGCAACGAAACGAAGTCACGTTGCGTCGACTTCGAGATGCACAAGACCTCGTCGGCGCACCATGCGAGGTCGACGATGTACCTTGGAAAGACGTTGGCCACTTCGGGCACGCAGAGGTGGGGGCGCAGCACCGGAATGAGGTCGTAGCAGACGAGGATCACCTTGAGCCCGAGGGTGACCTTCAGCCGGTACAGCGCCGCGCTGTCCTGCTGATCCCAGTCGAGGCCCGTCGAGATGAACACGTCACCTCTCGCGAAAGCCGCCGAGGCCGCTCGAGCCCCCGAGCCCGTCTTCGCCAGCGCGCCCAACTGGGTGGCGAAGCTCTCGGCCACCACGCTTGCGCTGCGGTAGTGGTGCAGCGCGGTGCGCAGCCAGGGGTTGCTCTTGCGCTCCAGGTCGCGGAGCGGCGCCCGCACGCTCGAAGGC
>JANODF010000768.1:0-6113 GCA_031412555.1 Archangium sp.
CCTCACGTGGGTCGTCTTGCGCGGGTCGGTGGCGGCGATGCCGAAGGCTTTCCAGGACGAAGCGTTCGCGTTCACCTCGAAGAACCTCACGGGCGCGAAAGAAGATCGGCCGCGCTGGAAGAAGTGCGTCGCGTTCGTCGACGGGGCGATGGGCGAGGCGCTGGGTCGCGAGTTCACACGCCGCCTGTTTCCCGAAGACTCCAAGGCGCGCACCACGGCCATGGTCACGGCGCTGCTGGGCAGCTTCGAGAAGAACCTGGGCACGCTGGGGTGGATGGACGAGACCACCCAGCAGGCGGCGCTCGTGAAGGCGCGTTCGATGGTGGGCCACAACAAGATCGGCTTCCCCGACCAATGGCGCGACTACGGCGCACTCAAGACCGAGCGGAAGTCGTTCTTCGCCAATGCGCTGGCGGCGCGCCGCTTCGAGTCGACGCGTGAGCTCACGAAGATCGGCAAGCCGGTCGATCGTGGGGAGTGGTGGATGTCGCCTCCGACCGTCAACGCCTACTACGAAGGCCAGCTCAACGAGATCGTCTTCCCCGCGGGCATCTTGCAGCCGCCCTTCTTCAACAAGGCTGCGACCGACGCGGTGAACTTCGGCTCGATGGGCATGGTGGTCGGCCACGAGATCACCCACGGCTTCGACGATCACGGCCGCCGCTACGACGCCGACGGCAACCTGAAGGACTGGTGGAGCGAAGCGAGCGGCAAGAACTTCGTCTCGCGCGTGGCCTGCGTGAAGAGCCAGTTCGACGCCTACACCGCGGTCGACGATCTCAAGGTGAAGGGCGACCTGACGCTGGGCGAGAACGTGGCCGACCTGGGTGGGCTCAAGCTGGCGCACGCCGCGATGGTCGACTGGTACTTGAAGCAGGGTGCCGCGAAGGAGGCCTCGCGCTTCACCGAGTCGCAGCAGTTCTTCCTCGGTTTCGCGCAGTCGTGGTGCACCAAGGTGCGGCCTGAAGAAGCCCGGCAGCGCGTCACCACCGATACGCACTCGCCTCCGTACTGGCGCGTGAATGGCCCGCTCAGCAACAGCGACGCCTTCAAGGCCGCGTTCCAGTGCTCGGAGAAGTCGAAAATGGTTCGGGCTGGCGCGGAGCGCTGCAGCGTCTGGTGATATGCCGCTGGGATGCGAGTCATCCTGGTGGTGTTGGTGGCGATGGTGGTGGGAGCAAGTCAGCGGGCTGAAGCGTGCAGCTGCCGCAACCCACCTTCGTTGGTGACCGAAGCAGGCGTGCCGCTCAACGCGCGCCTCCCGGTGATGACGGGGAGCACCGCGGCTTCCCCTGCCTTCGCCCTCTTCGACGCCGATGGTGGGGTCGTGCCCTCGTCCACCGTGGTGCTGAACGGCGGCTCCATTCTCATTCCCACGGAGCCGCTCGCCGCGAACGCGCAGTTCTGGCTGACCGGCGCCCTGGAGACCCGGGGATTTCTCACCGGCGACCGCCTCGACGAGACGCCGCCCGGAAAGCCCAGTCTCGACGCCTTCACTCACTCGGTCAGTCCGCTGATCGGGCGCTCGACCTGCGATTTGGGCGGCGAAGGTTTTCTGGTTTCGGCCGGCGACTTTCAGCCAGTGGACTCGCTCTACTTCGAAGTCTTCATGGGGCCCTCGCCCGAGCGCATCGACACCAGCAGCCCTGCGGTGGTGGTACCTGCGGCCGCTCAGTTCTTCTTCGGCAGCTCGAGTCTGTGCAGCCCGGTGGTCGACACCACGGGGGCCTCCGAGCTGGCGATCCAGATCCGCGCGGTGGATGGCGCTGGAAACGCCTCTGAGCTCTCGAACGCCCTCCAGCTCAAGAGTGGCGGCTGCAGCGCCACGGGCGGCTCGCTGGCCCTCATCGCTCTTCTCGTCTTCTTCCGCCGGAAGCCCTTGAACTCACGGCAATAGCAGGGGGGCGCTTGAGTTTGGTCAAGCGACCAAGATAGTTTGGTCGAATGACCAAGACGCAACCAGTCGCCCGACGGACTGAAGCGCCGCCAGCGCCGGTGGACACCGACGAGAAGGTGCTGCTCGCCGCGGGCAAGTTGTTCCGCGAGAAGGGCTTCGCCGCGACCACGGTGCGGGAGATCGCGTCGGCCGCGCAGATGCTGCCGGGCAGCCTGCACTACCGGTACTCCAGCAAGGACGACATCCTGGTGGCGCTGATGAAGCGCGGCGTCGAGCGGGCGATCAAGTCCGTCGAGACCGCCACCGCCGGCGAGCCCAGCGCGATCGAACGGCTGCGCCTGGGTCTGCGCGCGCACCTCGAGCTGCTCTGCAACGGCGACGACTCGCTCTACGTCTTGCTCTTCGACTGGCGCTCGCTCACCTCGGGCGCGCTCAAGGGCGTCATCCGAGAGCGAGAACGGCTGGAGAGCTTCTGGGAAGGCCTGCTCTTCGAAGCGCATGCGTCTGGCGTGGCGCGCCCGCTGATCGACATCGCGTTGGTGCGTCACTTCGGCTTCGGCGCGATCAACTGGGTGGCCACCTGGTACCGCCCCAACGACGGCCGCACCCCTGCGCAGATCGCCGACGCGTTCTGGAGCTTCCTCGCCTTCGGCCTGCTCCACGAGAGCGCCCGGCCGAAGGATCTCGATACCCACTTCGCAGCGCTCCTCGCCGCGAGCTTCAAGAAGGAGAGCTGAGATGACCACCACCCTCACGACGATCGGCAACCTCTTCCAGACCCTGCCGTTGATGCGCGACGCCAGCGCGAGCGGGAATCTCACGGTGCTCAAGTCGCTGCTTGGCCCCGCGTGGCGCGGCATGGTGCAGCAGGTCGGTAAGTCGACGCCGAACACCCTGATGCCGGTGAGCTACCCGGTGCACTTCGACTGGCACTACCTGCGTGATCGCCCTCAGCTCGCCCGGCTCTACGCGGCCGCGAAAGATTCGCAGTGGCACCCCCAGAAGGATCTCGACTGGTCGCAGCAGGTCGATCCGCTCTCTGACGAGCACCCGGTGCTGCCGTGGGATTTTCTGCCCGTGTACGGCCTCAAGCAGTTCGGCCGCGCGAGCCCGAAGGAGAAAGCAGAGCAACGCCGCGGCATCGCTTCGTGGTTGCTCTCACAGTTCCTCCACGGCGAGCAGGGCGCGCTCTTCGCCGCGTGTCAGGTGACCGAGGCGGTGCCGTGGCTCGACGGCAAACTCTACGGCAGCACCCAGGTGGTCGATGAAGGCCGTCACGTCGAGGTGTTCCACAGCTACCTCACCACCAAGCTCGAGAAGAAATACGAGGTGAACGACAACCTCTACGTGGTGATCGACGCGCTGATGAGCGACTCCCGGTGGGACATGAAGTTCCTCGGCATGCAGATCATGATCGAGGGCCTCGCGTTGGGCGCCTTCGGGATGATTCAGCAGAAGACGCGCGAGCCGCTGCTCAAGCAGATGCTCACCTATGTGATCAGCGACGAAGCCCGGCACGTTCACTACGGGGTGCTCGCGCTGCAGGAGTTCATTTCCCAACTCACGGACAAGGAGAAGCGGGAGCGGGAAGACTGGGCGTTCGAGGTCTCCCTCTTCTTGCGCAACCGCTTCTTCGCGCACGAATTCTACGAGGAGTATTACGCCCACGCGATGACCCGCGCGCAGTGGGAGCAGCTCGTTCAACAGTCGGAGATGATGAAGATGTTCCGGCGCACGATGTTCAAGCGGGTGATCCCCAACTTGAAGCGCATCGGCTTGCTCAGTGATCGCATTCGCCCGAAGTACGCCGAGCTGGGGCTGCTCGACTTCGAGCACGGCCGCGCCGCGCCTGAGCTGAGCGCGAAGGACCTGATAGAGGATCGTGACTGAGCGAGACGATGAAGAAGACCAAACGAACACCTGTGGCGAAGCTGAAGGGTGAGGCCCTGGCCGCTTACGAGGCGCTGCAGGCGCGGGTCGCCGCTCATCCTGGCTCAGGGGCCAGTCAGTTGCGTCTGCTCGACCTCGGCATCGGTGAGTTCGCGACCCGCCTGCCCGCGGTCGTGCTCTCGATGCTCGACGCGGCACAACCGATCTCCGTCGACGACGCCAAGCTGAAGGCCGGCGCGTCGAAGACGAGCTGGCAGGACTTCAAGGCGACGCTCGAGCTGCAGCTCCGGTTGGTGCGGGCGCGCGCGCACTGGGAGGACGACGACCCGCAGCGTGCGGCCGAACAGTTCAAGCAGATCTCCGCTTCGGCTTCCTCGAGGCGGGCCGAGCTGATTCTCGAGGCGGCCGCGTTGTGCGAGGGGTGGACGCCCGCCTTCAGTCTCGCGCTGCTTCGCTCGGCCTCGGGTGCGCTCTCGAATTCGTTGGAGGCCGCGCTCTCTCTCATCGACGCGCTGACGGGCTCTGGCGAGCACCAGGCGGCCGCGTTGGTGCTCAGTCAGCTGATCGCCGGATGGGCTGCCTTTCCCACCCTCGACCGAGGCCAACTGGTGACCCGGCTCGAGAGGCTTCCTGTCGAGCACCGGGTCGGCCTCGAAGCCCAGCTCGGTCAAAGCTCCCTCTCCCCTCCGGGGAGAGGGTTGGGGTGAGGGGCCATGCTGACGCTGATCTCAATGCTGCTGGCGGCCTCGTCCCTCGACCAGAACGTCGAACTCCAACTCATCCCGATCACGGGTCAAATCAACACGCTCCACTCCGAGCACCTGGGCACGGGAGGCCGGCTCTCAATCCGTCTGAACCAGTACTTCGGGGGCTACTTCGCGGGAGTCGGCCACTGGCACAACGCACCTTCCAGCGAGAAGGATGAGCTGTCCGAACGCAGCGTGCGGATCGACCTCTACCAGCCGTTGCAGCTCTCCTCGGTGTGGCAGGCGACCATGGGCCTCGAGAGCATTCCCCTCTCGGGCCGCTTCCGTTTCATGGATCTTCACGAAGGTGACTTCGGATTGGTGGTGCGCGCCGGTCTCGGAATGGGCGGCGTGCGCATTCGGCTCAAACCTCCGACGATGACGCGCGAAGGCGTCATGAGCCCCGCCACGTTTGGTGATGCAGGCGTGCGCTTGTTGGGCGACTTCGGAGCGGCCTTCCGGTTCGGCATCGGCGCGTTCGCCATTCACCTCGGCCCAAGGCTCTCGATGTGGTCGGACGAGATCAAGACCATCAACGGCTGCGACCTGAGCGACCTGAGGGCGATGGATATGGCCATTCGCGCTGGCGCAGATCCCTCAGTCGCCGCGGTCAGTCCTCAGTGCACGGGGTTCGCGAAAGTGAATGACGTGGCTCTGGCAATGTCCGTCGCCCGAGCCGGCCGCATCGGCCCGTTGGTGGTCAACGTCGCCGCGGAGCTCGGCGTCTCCTGGGCGTTCTGATCACTTGGCAGGCCGGATCTTCGCGAGCGCAGGCGTCGGCTGGCCCCACACGCGGTTGATCATGTCGATCAGCATGCGCGACTCCTGGCTGCCGAGCGCACCCAGATCACGTGCGATCTGCGAGCGGCTGAAGATCCAGAACAGCGCGGTGGTCACTACGCGCGGCAAGCGGGAGAGGCCGGCGATCATCGAGGGGCTCACCGCGTGACCCAGTGCGTGCACCACGGAGAACGCCTCCTTCATCGCCACCACATGATCACGGGCATCGCTCCAGGTGATGCCCGCCCCCTGCTTCAGGATCTTCACGGAGATCGCCATGAGCGGAATGACGAACGCCGCGTGCGAACGGAGCCAGCCCTGCATGTCGTCGCTGGTGTCCGTCTTGATCCCCGCCTGGGTGAACACCTTCGACCAGGCCGCAGAACCGGAGGTGGTGCCGGGCAGCAGGGCCAGCTTCAGTCGGCCCTCGATCAAGTGCGCGGAGACGCCCGCGGGAAAGCCGAACGTGAAGCGGGCCTCGCCCACCGACTGCTTAAGCGGCGCGATCGACTCGAAGGTGTTGAACATGAACATCACCTGCCGGGCAGCGCTCTTGCCCAGGTCTGCCAGCACGCTGCCCACCTGAGGGGCGAGCACGCTGACGATGACCAGGTCGTACGGCACGCCCAGGTCGAGCCGCGCCGCGACGTGCACGGCCGCGCGCTCTCCTGAGGTGAGGACGATCGCCTGGTCTTTCTGCAGCTGCTCGAGGCGTTGGCCCCGCGCGATGGCGGTGACGTCATGGCCTGCGCGCACGAGTTGGTAGGCGAAGGCGCTGCCGATGGCTCCGGTTCCGAGAA
>JANODF010000769.1:0-12937 GCA_031412555.1 Archangium sp.
CACCAACGTGGCCGCACCGAAGGTCAGCCAGATGGAGGTGCTGGGCGCCTTCACCCTGCGCGACAAGACCTTCGTGGTGGAGGAGCGCAACGAAGCGTCCACCGTGTCCGCCGAGGGGCAGCTGCCCGCGTACAACCGCACGCACGCCTACGTCGACGCCACCGGACCCAAAGGCGTGTTCTGCACGCTCGATGAAGCCGACGGGGTGACCGAAGCCTTCGTGGGCAGCTTCGTCACGTTGCAGGCGCTCGGCTTCGATCCATCAGAGCTCGAGCCCACGCCCCGGCGCGCCGCGCTCAAGGCCGCGCGCTGTACCCAGTGCAATGGCCCGCTCGAGCTCAAAGCGCCCGACGCCGCCAAGCGGGTGGCCTGCCCGTACTGCGGCGCATTGCTCGAGGTGCAGGGCGGCGCGCTCAACTTTCTCGAGATGCTCGAGAAGCCGCCCTACGAGCCGCGCGTTCCGCTGGGGGCGACGGGCAAGCTGCACGATCCCACCGACGACAAACCGAAAGGCGCGCCCCCGGAGTGGACCTGCCTCGCGTTCCTCGTGCGCAGCTGCGACGTCGAAGGCACGCGCTACCCGTGGGACGAGTACCTGCTGTGGAACAAGATCGAAGGCTTCCGCTGGTTGATGCACAGCAACGGTCACTGGACCTGGCTCAAGCCGATCCCCGCGGGTGAAGTGGGGTTGAGCTTCCGGCAGGCGAAGTACGCCTCGGCGACCTTCCGCGGCTATCAAGAGGTCTACGCCGTCACCGACTACGTGGCGGGCGAGTGTTACTGGCAGGTCACCGCCGGAGAACGGGCGGTGGCGCGCGAGTACATCGAGCCGCCGAAGTCGATCAACGTCGACCAGACCAGCACCGAGGCCACCGTCACGTTGGGTGTGATGATCGAAGGTGACCTGGTCGCCAGGACCTTCGGCCTGAAGCAGAAGTTGAACCCCGCGGTGGGCATCGCGCCTGCGCAGGTGAACCCCTTCTCGAAGAAGGCCGCCGAAGCGTGGACCTTCGCGGCCATCTGGGGCGCGGTGTTGATGCTGCTCATCTTCGCGTTCTCGGCGATGGGCACCACCGAGCAGTACTGGTCGGGCAGCTTCTCCGTGCCGCACGGCGCTGCGCCTGGCAGCCCCGAAGCCCAACGGTTCAGCCCGCCTTTCGAAGTGAAGGACTCGGTGCCCCTCGAGGTGACCGTCACGGGTCAAGGCCTCTCGAACAACTGGCTGGGCGTCTCCATCGATCTGGTCAACGAGAAGACCAACGAGGTGATCTCCGTGTACGCCGAGCCCAGCTACTACTCGGGCACCACCGACGGCGAGAGCTGGTCGGAGGGCAGCACCACCCAGTCGAAGGCGACCGACGTGGTGGACAAGGGCATGTACGTGCTGCGCACCACGCCCAGCTACGAACCTTCGCGGCAGACGGACTACAGCGTGACGGTGGCAGCCGACGACGGCGCGGGGCTGGCGTGTCCTCTCTTCTTGTTCTTCCTGCTGCTGGTGCTGCCGCTCTATTACTCGCTGCGGGCCAACGCCTTCGAGACGAGCAAGTGGAACGACGCCGTGTTCCAGTCTTCGCCGGGCGTCAGTGTGTTCCCCTACGCGAAGCAGAGTGACGACGATGATTGACGGGAGGACGCCATGAAATACTTCGGAGGCATTCTGGTGCTGGCCTACGCGGGCTTGCACACGCTGCGCATGGATCGTTTCCCCGACGAAGAGCGCGGTGAGCTGCCGGCTTCGGTTCGGCTGGCTCCGGGCGGAATCCTGATGTGGCACGACGGCTTCATGGGAGGCAAGTGATGTTGAACCTCGACGCACTCATCCGCGGCGCAGTCGCCTCGTTGTTGTTCTCCGTCATCGGCATCCTGGTGTTCGTGGCCGGGTTCTTCGTGGTGCGGAAGCTCCTGCCGTTCGACGTGCACAAGGAGCTGGAGGTCGACCAGAACACCGCGGTGGGCATGGTGGTGGCCAGCTTCATTCTCGGCCTGGCCTTCATCGTGGGCATGTCGATTCACGGCTGATCGGTGGAAGTGACCGGGGCGAACGGCCTGGGGGTCTGAAACTTCTTGAGTGGCCCCGGGTTGAAGCGTCACGTGCGCCGGCTTGCGCTCCTGGTCCTGGTGGTGGCGGCCCCGTGCTGGGCCCACGACGTGTCCGTCGACGTGAGCGGCACGGGCACGGTGTCGAGCTCCGACAACCCGCGCACCGGCTCGGTGGGCCTCGGCGCGTCGGGCTCGTACGACTTCAACGACGCGTGGTCGCTCATGGCGATGGCGGTCTACACGCGCGATCTCGCCACCCGCACGCCGGAGTCCTTCAGCCCCGGCAGCAACGTCTTCCTCTTCAGTCTCGGCGCGATGTGGCTGCCCACCGATTCGCTGATGACCATGCTCACGGTGAGCGGCAGCCCGCCGGTGGATCAATCGAACGCCACCTCGGTCACCGGCCCTTTCGGCCGCAGCACCGACGTGACGATCAACAGCCGCACCTCGAGCTTCGGCGCGATGTGGAACGGGCTGTGGAGCTCGAGCGGCTTCTCGAACTTCGAACACACCGTCGACGTGACGCTGGGTTTCAACCGCTACAACGTCATCCAGCGGCTCGCGCTGCCTGATTCGTTGGCCGGCAACGCGCTCCGCCAGGCCTGCGCAGAAGATCGCCCGCTGGAGATCTGCCCCCTGGTGAAAGGCAGGGCGTCGCCGCTGTGGCAGGGGCGCTTCGGCGCTGGCTACACCGCCACGCTCTTCACGCGCACCGACGTGGGGCTCGAGGCGACGTACTTTCTGTACGACAAGCCGCCCAGTGAGGTGGGCTACTTCTCTCTCGTCTCGCTGGGTCGTGAGCTGGGCACCGGGGTTCCGGTGTTGCCGATGCGACTCTCGGTGCGGCCGCACGTGGCGCACCGTTTCGGGCCGGTGACCGTGAAGCTCACCTATCAATACGGGCTCTACACGGAGTCACTCGGCGCCCTGCACGCGGTGACGGCACGCGCGAGCTTGAAGGTGAGCAAAGCGTGGAGGCTCTCGCTCTCCGTCACCGGCCAACTCGACGCCTCGTTTGGCACGGTGAGCAATCGCGGCGGGCAGGCGTTGCTGGGCGTGCTCTACGCGTGGTGAGCGGCCATGATGGGCCATGCTCGATTTCTGGTTCGACTTCGCCAGCACCTATTCCTACGTGGCCTCGCAGCGGGTCGAGGCGTTGTGTGAAGCGGCGGGCGTGAAGCTGCGTTGGCGGCCCTTCTTGTTGGGCCCCATTTTCTCCAGCCAGCTGGGAATCAAAGACTCGCCGTTCAACACCCAGCCGGTGCGTGGGCAGTACATGTGGCGGGATCTCGAGCGGCTCTGCGAGAAGTATGAGCTGCCGTTCAAGCGGCCGGAGATCTTCCCCGCACGCAGCATCCTCGCGGCGCGGGTGGCGTGCGTGGCGGTCGACAAGCCGTGGTGTGGTGACTTCGTGCGAGGCGTGTTCCGCGCGAACTTCGCCTTGAACAAGGACATCTCGACGCACGCGGTGCTGGGTGACGTGTTGTCCTCGCTGGGGGTGGACCCGGCCCAGGTCTTTCCATTGGCGGAGAGTGATCCCGGAAAGCGGCAGCTGCGCGCGTTCACCGATGAAGCGCAGACGTTGGGCATCTTCGGAGCGCCCAACGCCGTCATCGGGAAGGAACTCTTCTTCGGTCAGGATCGGCTGGAAGACGCGGTGGCCTGGGCGAAACGCTCAGCTTCCTGACTGACACGCTTCCTGAACGCTCTGCAGCAGTCGTGGGCAGTTCTGGTCGCCGGTCTTTCCCTTCGCAGCGCAGCGCTCCACGGCCCACTGAGCGGACGCCATGATCTCGGAGCGCGAAGGCACGCTGGTGCAGAAGCCGGGTGAGCGCTCCGCCTTCTCGAGGCAGGCCTTGAGGAAGAGTTTGTGTTCGGCCTGGTCGATGATGCCCGAGCGCGCCGACAGCCGTCGCAACGCTTCATCCAGACAGGCTTCGTCGTGGTGGTTGAACGCGAAGGCGGCGCCTTCCTTTTTCGCGCGTTCACTGACGCCCTTGAGGCGATCCTTGTTCTCGCCGTACCACCAGGAGGCGCCGGCGCTGAACAGGCCGCACATCAAGATCATCACCCCAAAAATGATCAACACGATCTTGAGCCACTTCGGCACCTTGAGCTCCCTCTCCCCGCGGGGGAGAGGGTCGGGGAGAGGGCTAGAGTAGTTTCCTCTCATGACTGACGCACTCACCTTGAAGTGGAGAGCCATCGCCTGGGCGGACTCACTGCGCGCGCCCAGAACCCGCCCGTCACCTGCAGAAGCACGAGTGGCGATGCGCAAGACGACCGCGGGGCCTTCCTTCGTGATGGGCAGCCACGCCGCTCTCGCCTCGGTCAAAGACGAATTCATCGCCGGGGTGAAAGTGCGCCGCTACCTGCCGCACGCCGCGAAGCCGGGAGCACTGGTCTACTTCCACGGTGGTGGTTGGGTGCTGGGCGACATCGACTCGCACGACAGCCCGGCGCGAGGGTTGTCGATCGCCACGCAACGCGAGGTGATCTCCGTCGACTACCGGCTCGCGCCGGAACACCGCTATCCCGCCGCAGTCGACGACTCGCTCGCAGTCACCCGCGCGCTCGCCGCGCAACATCGCGTGGTGGTGGTGGGCGACAGCGCGGGAGGAAACCTGGCGGCGGTGGTGGCGAACCGCTGTGCAGTCGATCAGCTGCCACTGGTCGCTCAGGTGCTGGTGTACCCGGTGACCGACTGCGCGGCCGAGGCGCCGTCGTACGAGCGTTTCGCTTCGGGCCATCTGCTCTCGCGAGAATCGATGCGCTACTTCCGCGCTGAGTACGTGCCTGACGAAGCGCGCCGGCACGAGCCTGACTGTTCTCCGCTGCGGGCCGTTTCACTCAGAGGCGTGGCGCCCAGCTACACGTTGTTGGCGGGCTGCGACGTGTTGCGCGACGAAGGCCGGGCCTACGCGAAACGTCTGAAAGACGAAGGCGTGGAGAGCCACCTGGACGAAGTGCCCGGAGTGCTGCACGGCTTCTTCAGTTTGCAGGGTTTGAGTGAAGCGAAGTCAGCCACGAACCGGGTCGCTCAGTGGCTGGCCCCGCGCTGGTGAGAAATGAACTCCCTCTCCCTTCGGGAGAGGGTCGGGGTGAGGGCGGTTACTTCTGCTTCTTCTGCTGGGGCAACGCCGCCAACCGCTTCGTAATCAGCGCCTTGGGAAGCATCGACGGCCGCAGCTCCAACACGGCGGCGAAGTACCGGGCCTGCGCCTCACTCGCGTAGCTCAGCTCCGCCGACTCGCCGGCCGAAGACTCGACCTGCACCGTCCATTGCTTCTGCTTGCGAACGACTGCGGTGGACGTCCAGTTCATGAAGCGCCTCCTTCGGTGAAGAGCGCGCATCATGCCTGTAGCAGTCGACTGCGAAAGTTTTCGGCTCAAGGTGACGCGGAGGGCCCGCCCGGCAGCCTGGCGCGCGCGGTGGCGAGGTCTGCGAAGCCGCACACGGTGCAGGGGCTGACGGCCTCGATGCTGTAGGCGACGAGGCCGTCGTCGTTGACGCTGACTTCCACGATGAGGGTGCCGCGGCGGCAGATGCACGGGACCTTCTCGGTTGCGACTGGGTTGACCATGGCTGCATTTCTAGGAAGGCCGTCACCCGCGCGACGCAACCGGTATTGGTGAGATCCGAATTCGTATCGTCTCGGCCCCACCGGGGATCCCCGTTTTCCGGGATCACCCCTCACCAGAACGTGGGAACTTCAGCGCGCGAGCGCGGGCAGCAGGGCGGAGAGATTTGGCAGGACCTCCACCCCACACTTCGCCAGGCGGTCGGGGGCCTGGTGGCCACTGGGCACCAGCAGGCAGTGCACCCCGAGCGCGCGCGCCACCTCGAAGTCGTGATCGGTGTCGCCAATCAAGACGGTGCGCTGCGGGTCGACGTCGCTCTGCTCCATCCAGCGCAGGCCGACTTCGATTTTTCCGGCGGCGTAGTGGTCGTCGAGGCCGACCAGCGCCTCGAAGTGCACGTGCACCTCGTGACGGCGCGTCTGCGCTTCGAGCCGCGCCTGCTGGCTGGCGGAGAGTACGGATTGCCGCAGCCCGAGGGCGGCGAGGCCTTCGAGGGTGGTGCGGGCATCACTGCGCAGGGTGCAGGTCGCTTCGCGCGCGGAGTACCCCTCGATGAACTCGGTGCCGATGAGCTCGAAGGCCTCGCGTTCGAAGTCGAAGCCGAGGTCGCGGTAGTAGTCGCGCACGGGAAAGCGGAACGCGGCGGCGTAACTCTCGGCGGTGAGCGGGGTGAGCTTGCGGCGGATGAGCACGTCGTTCATCACTTCGACGCAGATCTCCGCGTCGTCGAGCAGCGTGCCGTTCCAGTCCCAGATGACGTGGGCGATGCGTTTCACGGCGTGCAGCTTACTTCTGCGGGCGTGCAGGCGCAGTCGAAGCCGCGGCCCAGTCAGCGGGGTACGTCACGTAGAACACCTTCGTGCGCCACGGCGTGCCGAACAGAATCTTGCTGCCTTTGGGAATGTAGAACACGTCGCCCGCGCGGCCCTCGAGCATGCGGCCGCCGATGGTGATCTGCAGCACGCCCTCGAGCACCAGGTCGACCTCGTCGTAGTCGAGCGTCCACGGGAACGAATCGGCGCGGCCCCAGCTCATGATGCCCGCGGTCATCGGCGAGCCATCACGCCCGCTGATCACATCGGCCAGGCCCACGTTGCGATCGGGCCCTGCGCCGGGAAAACGCGCCAGCTTCACGGTGTCACCGCGCACCAGCACCAGCCCCGACGGATCCACCACGCGCTCGGCGCTGGCGTTCTCGACGGCAGCAGGCGTGGTCACGGGCACAGGGCTTTGATCGAACGTCACCCCGAGTTCATGCCCCTGCGTCCACGCTTCGGGCGTGATGATCGTCGAATCGCGGGGAGCGGAAATCGTCTTCCGTCCCGCCGCGAACTCCGAGGCGACGAGCTCACCTGTGATCAGCCGTCTCATCGAGGCGAGATCGGTACCACACTTCGTCCGGCTTCACTCGTTGATGAACGAGACCTGCGACCCGTTGTCGGCATCGATGTTCCGGTCGAGCGGATTCCCCGAGACGGTGACCACGGAGTCACCCGACGCGTCGACCTCGATCGACTGCCGCGCGTTCACGTTCACCAGCGACTGCCCCGTCGCCACCACCTTCACGGTCTGGGCATCGAGCCCGTCGGCGTTCACGGCCGAGCGGCTCCGGCTCTCGATGCGCAGCTGGGTCGCTTCACCGAACACGTCGACCCGGCTCTCATCGGTCGCTTCGAGGGTCAGCTCCGACGTCTGAATGCGCGAGACCGTGGCGCTGCTCTTGTCTTTGACGATGAGGCGAAATTCGCCAGCCTGCGTCGCATCGGCGCTCACCTGCGCCCCGTTGCGGGCCTCCAGCCTCTCCATTCGTTCAGTCTGGATCTCCACGAACACAGCGCCGGTGGGGCGGATGGTGAAGTTCGACATCTCTCTGATCTTCAAGGTCTCGCCATCGACCTCGATTTCATAGAACGAGGTGAGGTTCTCGTCGGTGGTGATGGTGACGCGGCTCGGTCCCCGGCTGATCGACACCTGAATGGCGTCTTCGACCTCGACCCGGGAGAAGGCGGGCACCCGGCGCTCCTGCGTCGCGATGACGCCGTTGCCTTCCTCCGACATGCATGACGAGGCGAGCGCGAGTGCGCCAGCACAGATCAGTACTGAACGATTGAGGAGCGACATACGACCTCCGATGACTTCGATGAGATGTGTGAAGCCCTGAGTTGCAAGAGCGAAGCCCTGACCCACCGGCAAGGGTTGCGCTTGACCGGCGCGGCGCCCCGGCCGATAGGCTTCTTCGTGAATTGGCGTGCCGTGCCCGAAGTGGGATCGATGTGGGGGCTGCGGTTCGTCGCCGGCACGCTCCGGCTCTTCGGCAGGCGGGCGGCGGGCGCGCTCTTGTGGATCGTCTGTTGGTACTACCTCGTGTTCGTCGGTTCAGCGCGGCGGGCCTCGCGTGAGCTCTTCACCCGGCTCGGGTCGTCCTCCGATGCGCGCAGGCTGCACGCGCACCTCTGGGCCTTTGCGCGCGTCGCGCTCGATCGGTTGCTCTTCCTCACCGGCGAAACGGATGACCTGATCATCGACCTCCACGGCCACGAACACATCATGGCCCTCGCGGCCTCGAAACGCGGCGGCCTGCTGCTGGGCGCGCACCTGGGCAGCTTCGAGGCGATGCGCTCGTTGGCCTCCCGCTACGACGTGCCGCTGTTGGTGGTGGCCGACTTCCGCAACGCGCGGCGTGTCAACGCGCTGCTGGAGAACCTGAGCCCCGGGCTTCGGGTGCGTCTGTTGGAGATCGACCCCGACGCGCCCATGGGTCTGCTGGAAGCGAAAGACGCCATCGAACGGGGCGAGCTGGTCGCGGTGCTGGCGGATCGCGCCACCAATCGGGAGGGCCGCGACGTCGAGGTGAATTTTCTCGGGGGCAAGGCCCTGTTCCCCGTCGGTGCGCACGTGTTGGCGGCGGTGCTGCAGTGCCCGGTGTTCTTCGTCTGTGGGCTCTTCGAAGGGCCGCGTACCTATCAGGTGCATTGCGTGCCCCTCACTGAACGCGTGGTGCTGCCCCGGGCGGATCGTGCGAGTGCACTGCAGCGCGAGGTCGAACGCTACGCCGCCGTGCTGGAAGACTTCACCAGGCGCTCACCGATGAACTGGTTCAACTTCTTCCCCTTCTGGAAAGACTCATGAGTGACGACAACCTGCTCGCCCGGTTCGCGGCGCAGCGCCTCGCCTTTGCGCCGATGATGTTCCAGGCCTGCCGGGCCTTGCGTGACGTGGGCATTCTGGAGCGCCTCGCTCAGTCGCGCGCTCGCGGCCTCACCGCGCCCGAAGCGGTGGAAGCGTCTGGCGTCTCGCTCTACGCGGCCGAGTTGCTGCTGGAGGCCGGGCTCGCTTCAGGCCTGTGCACCTTCGAAGACGTCGCGCCCACGCCGCGTTTCTTCATCACCGCGATGGGCATCTATTGGCTCAGAGATCCGCTCACCCGGGTCAACGCCGAATTCAATCACCACGTCTGTTACCAGGGCTCGTTTCAGCTGCGCGAGGCGCTGCTCGAGGGCCGCCCCGCGGGTCTGAAGGACATCGACGCGACCGGCGCTGCCACGGTCTACGAGGCGCTGCGTTCGCTCGCGCCCGAGGTGAAGCAGGCGTGGTTCGAGTTCGATCACCACTACTCCGATGGAGTGTTCGAGCTGTGCCTTCCGCGCGTGCTGCCGCCGGAGGTGACGTCGATCGTCGACATCGGAGCGAACACCGGCCGCTTCGTGCGGTTGTGCCTCGAGCGCAGCGCGGTGCACGCCACCCTGGTTGATTTGCCCGGCCAGCTCGCGGTCGCCAAAGAGAACCTCAAAGACTTCGAGGGCCGCTTCACCCTGGCGCCCACCAACTTGCTCGACCTGCAGGCGCCGATTCCTGAAGGCCGCGACGTGTACTGGCTCAGTCAGTTCCTCGACTGCTTCTCCGAAGATCAGATCCGCTCGATTCTCACGCGCGTGCGCACGGCGATGCGGCCCGACTCGAAGGTGTTCATTCTCGAGACGTTCTGGGATCAACAGGAGCACGAGGCCGCGCGCTTCTGCGTCATCGGCACCTCGCTCTATTTCGCGGTCATGGCGAACGGCAACAGCCGCATGTACCACTCGCGCGTGATGAAGCGGTTGTGCGCCGAGGCAGGGCTGCGCGTGGTCGACGAGGTGCCGCGGGTCGGGCTCTCGCACTCGCTGCTGATCTGCGGCGCTCAGTAGACGCGCAGCAGCTTCGCGCGGAACTCGTAGCCGAAGCCCTGGGTCGCTCCGGGGATGAGCTTGGTGAGCGGCACGCCCATCAGGCCGCTCTCGGGCAGATACGTCATCGTCTTGTCGAGCGGCGTCTGGCCCGGCCAGCCTTCGATCTCCCAGACGCTGCGCAGCTCAGTGGTGCGAAACGCGTCTTCCGGGGGCGCGCCCGCCTTGGCGATGCTCAGCGGCCAGGCCTCCAGCACGAACTGGTCGAAGGAGGGATCGACCGAGGCCTTGATGATGGTGGTCTTCGATTCGGTGGTCTTCGACTGGCGGAACTCGAGCGTCAGGGTGAGCAGCGGCTTGTTGTGCGTCAGGTCGGACCACATCTCGGTGGCCTGCGCGAGGGCACGCATCGCCTGCTGCTCCGGGTGTTGTGCGAGCTTCTCTGAGAGTCGGGGCGCCTGGCCAGGAGCGCCCAGCTTCGGGTCGCCGCCTTTGCCGTAGCTCTCCACCGCGCTGGAGTACCGCTGCGCGAGGATCTTTCCGGCGAGCTCACCCGATGCGCGCACGCCGCGCTCCTTGGCGAGCTTGGTGAGGCCGGTCTTGCCCGCGTCACGCAACGCCATCAGATACGGGTGGGGCAGGCCGTTCTGGGCGCGGGCCTCGGCGAGTTGATCTTCGGCCCAGCCGTCGACGCGTGCCTTGACGAGCTTCTTCTCTTTGGCAGCGATGACGTCTTGGTCGAAGCGCGGATCGTCGGGGTGAATGGTCTCACCGCGTGAAGGCTCGACGGCGATGGTGCCGCGCTCCGAGAGCGTGGGCATGGTGGGCGTCAGGGTGAGCGCGCGGGGTGCATCGGCGCGAGGCATGTCGCTGCTGGGTGGCGCAGAGGCGGTGGGCGCATCGCTGCCGGCGGGCGGCTTCCTGGTGGTCTCCCGCACGGCGGTCTTCGGGAGCGGCTTCTTCACCGCCGGCGCGGGCTCGTCTTTCTTCGCTTCGGGCGGCGTGGGGGCAGGGGGCGGCTCCGGCTCGGGTTCTTCGAACCAGATTTCACCCGGCTGGGGAGGGGGCGCGACGGGAGCCCGCGCCGCGTTGATCACCATCCACGCACCGAAGACCAGGTGCAGCAGCAACGACGCCGCGACCCCGAGCCTCATGCTCGAGCGCGACAGCCATTGGTAGGCACGACCTGCACTGTTCATCGGAACGGACACCAGCCTCGCACAGGTGATGTCACAGGATTGGCCCGCGCACCTTCTCTGGAGAGTGCTTGAGGGCCTCCCGTTTGGTCAGGCCGCTGAGCACGTCCTTGTGGGCCCGAACGAAAGCGAGCACTTCAGCTTCGTTGAATTCGGCCTGCTGGCGCAGGGCCCAGCCGATCGCCTTGCGCAGCCAGAACTCTTTGCGCTCGAGGGAAGGCTTCATGGTGGCGAAGAGGAAGTCGAGGTCGGTGTCTGCCTTGAAGGTGAGCTGCGAGAGGATCGCGGTGCGGCGTTTCCAGAGATGATCGTCTTTCGCCCACTTGAGGAGCATGGGCTTGAGCTTGGACGGCTCGTTCTTCAGAAGGGTTCCCACCCGGTGCGCGGCGATGGCGTCGACGGTGTCCCACCAGGAAGACGAGGTGATCATCTCTTCATAGAGGGGCAGCACGTCGGCCTGCTGCCACTCACGCGCGGCGCGCAGGCCAGTCCATTCGATGACGGCCAACCACTCTTCGCGGTGATCGGCTTTGCGCCAGAGGTACCGCGCGACGGCGAGCCAGTTCTGTTTGGTGGTCACGGGGAACTGCTTGAACACCTCGAGGCAGATCTTTCTGCCCTCCGCGTTGGAGAGACCCCAGAACGGCATGGTGGTCTTCATGTAGGCCTGCTGGCTCTTCGCGCGTGTGGCGTCGCCCTCGGCTCGGAAGCGGGCGACGAGCGCTGAACGCACGGCTTCTGGGTCGATTGCGGCCATGCGTGCGCTGACTACCACCGTTCACCCCGAGCGGAGTCGAGGGTCACTTGCCGCCCCGTTGATTCGCAAGTTTGCGCATGTGACCGTGTGCTCATGTCGACCCGACTCGAGCGCGCTCGCGGAGCACTGTGTGGCCAGGCGGTCGGCGATGCATTCGGAACCACGTTCGAGTTTCAGGATGAGCTGGGCATCGCGACGCGTGAGCCTTCTTCGTGGCCTGGCGAGTTGATTGGAGCAGGGCCGTTCGCGCTGTCGCCTACGTTCGCTGGCGAGCTTCTGACCCGTTCGATGTCGGCGGTGCGACGCACCAGGCGTTCGGGGCTCCAGCCAGCAACGCGGCGACACTCAGAGCCCGCGCGAATCAGGAGACGCAGGCCAACGGCTCGCTGATGCGCGCAAGTCCCCTGGGCGTCTTCGGAGCGGGCATGCTGCGCACCGCGCTCGCTCGAGTGGCCGAGGCAGACAGCACGCTCAGCCATCCCCACGTCGTATGCCGTGCCGCGTGCTCCGTTTTCGTGACCACGATTGCCGACGCGATCACCACCGGCGCATCGGGGCCGCAGTTGTTCGAGCGCGCTCGCGAGTTCGCGCATGGTTCGGTGATCGAAGACACGTTGTTGGCCGCGCAGACCGCACTTCCGATCTCCGATGGGTCGAACATGGGCTGGGTGCGTATCGCGCTTCAGCACGCGTTCTTCCACCTGCGGAACACCTCCGACTTCGAGGCGGCGCTGATTCAGACGGTGGTGAAGGGCGGCGACACGGACACCAACGGTGCGATCACCGGCGCACTTCTCGGCGCGGCGTTGGGGGCTGATGCGATCCCGCGAAGATGGCTCGAGTCCGTGCGCTTGTGCTCATCACCGCGGCCCGCGGAGTACCAGTGCAACGACCTCTCTGAGATCGCCGCGGCTCTGCTCGACGCACACGTCAAGTGAGCCACAGTCGCCCAGAAGGAAGGCAGTGTCGATCGTGGCTGCCCTGTGCTTGACCCCGGGCTGGCCTCTCGGCTGCGGGCGAAGATCCTCAGGTGCTCCGGTGGCGCATTCTGAGTCGTAACAACCCTGTAGTGATGCGTGACTACAGGGTTGTTACGGCTGGGAAAGTCGGCCGGGCCCGCCTCGTCACCTACGCATCCTCGACTCGAAGAGAGAGGCCTGCTCGGGGCGCGCAACGCAGCAAGCAGGAAATACCCG
>JANODF010000770.1:0-7090 GCA_031412555.1 Archangium sp.
GACCGTGAGCAGGTTGTTCACGTCGTGCGCGATGTGCGAGGCGAGCCGGGCGAGCGCTTCGTTCTTCTGCGACTCGGCCATCTGCGCTTCGAGGCTGCGCTGGAGTGCCTCGGCTTCGCGCGCCTGGGTGACGTCGCGGGAGATGGCCGCCAGCCGGTACACGTGACCGCCGCCGTCGAGCAACGGCACCAGGGCGGTGTTCACCCAGCGCAGGCCCACCGGCAACGGGAGCTCGTGTTCGAAGACGATGGTGGCCTTCGCGCGCAACGCCTGGGCCCACCGTTCTTCCAGCCGTTGGGCGGCGAGCGGCTCGACCACTTCGCCGACGCGGCGGCCGATGGTCTGCTCCCGCTTGAGCCCGGTGATCAGCTCGGCGGCGGGGTTCATGTCTTCGCAGACCACGCTGCCGTCGCGTTCGACCCGGTAGAGCAGAATGGAGTCGTTGGAGTGTTCGAAGAGATCCTTGAAGCGGCGCTGTGACTCCAGCAGGGCCGACTCGGCGCGGAAACGTTCGGCGCCTTCGAGGGCGAGCGAGACGAGATCGGCCAGCGCACCCGCGAACGATTCTTCTCCGGGGTGCCAGCGGCGGGGGCCGCCCACGTGCTCCAGGCAGAGCGCACCGACCAGCTCACCGCGCAGGCGCAACGCGACGTCGATGGTCGCTCCGATGCCGGCGGGGCCGAAGGAGGGCCCCACCAGTGACTGCGTGCGCGCATCGAGGGTGACGTCGGGCACCGAGAGCAGCCGCTGCAGGTGAAGCGCGTCGAAGTAGGGCTGGTGCGCGGCGACGGCCAGCTGCCTGCCCGACGAGTGCAGGTTCGTGCGCGCGTCGAACACGTCGAGCTGGGTGAAGTTCGCGCGGGTCTCGTCGAGCATCCACACGCTGCAGCGCGCTGCCTGAACTCCGCGCACGGCCGCTTCGTTGATCTCGGCCAGCGCCGCCTTGAGGTCGTTGCCGCGGAAGCGGGGGCTGCGCGCGAGGCCGACCAGCTCACTGGTGCTCTCCCGCCAGCGGCGTTCAGCCTTTTCCCGGGTGGCGGCTTCAGCTCGTTCACGCTCGAGCCTGACCATCACGGCGGCCAGACCCGCGAGGTGCGGCCGGAAGAGCCAGTCGTGCGCGCCGTCGGCCAGCCAGCGGACGATGAGCGGCTCCTGGTCGAGGTTGCCCAGCGCGAAGAGCGGGGCGTCGAGCTCGACTTCGGCGAGCAACCGTCGCCAGAGGGGCGCACCCTCCACGCCTTCTTCGAGCGAGACGATCAAGCACAGCAGAGGCGGGCGGCCAGCGAGCACACGCGCCGTCTCGGTCGGCCCGCTCGCGCGCACCACCTCGCAGACCCTTCCTGCGGCGCGCAAGACATCACTGATCCGCGCAGCGTCGGCGTCACTTCCCCCCACGAGGAGCACTTGCTTCGTGTCCATCATTCCCGGGCTTCGATCTACCACCCCCTCAGGAAGAGGGAGGTACTCAGTTCTCGCCGAGCCGGGTGAGATCCGACGAACCGGCGAAACGCTGACGGGTGGTGTCGAGCAGCAGCCGGCGCGTCTCCAGCCTCGAGCGGCTCTCCAACACGCGGCCCAGGTCGACCACCGCGGCCAGCCCGTTGTCGCCGGCCATGCCCGCGGCGAGCCAATATTCAGAGCCCGGCAGCAGATCTTCCCCCGCCAACACGCGCAGCCGGCGCTGGCCATCGGCCATCGGCTTGAGCTCGATCCACTGCGGGACGCCCTTCACCTGGATGACCGGCAGCGTCTTCACGGTGCGTTTCTGGAACGCCTCGAGGCCTGCACCATCGACCACCCACAGCACGCCGCGCTCGGGGGGCACCACCGCCACCATCACCAGCGCATCGGCCGGGCCTTCGACGCGAAACCAGTCGGCCGCGGAGAAGGGCGCGTCGGGGCGCATGTCGGCCAGCTTGTCGAGCTCCACGCGATCACCCGCCCACCCGATGACCGCGCGGGTCAGCGGCAACGACTGCGCGGTCGACTGGGTGTCGTTGGGCTCCACCTCGGGCAGCGCGTCGGGCGTGAGCGGCTCGAGCACCAGGGTGTACGGCACCAACGACTTCTCGCGGCTGGGCCGGTTGGGCTCGGTGCAGAAGGGCCGCTCCACCACCCGGAAGAACACCTCGCCCTGGGTCAGCAGAAGCCCGTCGACGCGCTCAGGTGCGCCCGGCCCGGAGTCGTCGAGGTACAACTTGCGCATCAACTTTTCACCGCCGCTGGTGCCGTCGTCTTTGAGCTGCTTCTCCAGCTGCAGCACCTCGACGGCCAGGTTGAGATCTGCCACGCCGCTCAGAGAGAAACGGTGCGGCCCCGCCTGCACGTTGGCCACGTAGAGATCTCGATCGCCCTCACCCGCGGAAGCCCCGATGGCGCCCTGAATCGCGGTTCCGAGCGGAATGCGGGTGGCCTGTTGCACTTGATCATTCGGCTCGACCTCGTGATTCGAGATCACCTCGGCGCTCGACGCGTGGAGCAACTTCACCGCCCCGAACGCTCCCAATGCGAACACCAGCAACGCGATGAAGGGGGCCAACGAACGGCGCAGCTTCAGCTGGCGCTCGAACTGATCGAAGTCTTCGCGCGACAACATCTTGTCCGACAACTCGATGGGCATCGGCGTGTACTCGGCCGGCTTGCTGCCCAGGCTCTTCTGCAGCTGCTCCAGCGCCACGCGCATCGCTTCGGCATCGCGCCAGCGGTCACTGGTGCGTTTGGCCATCGCCTTGTCGAGCACGGCTTGAAACGCAGGTGAGATGTCGGCGTCGCGTTTGACCTCCATCACCCGGGGAATCGGCGCTTCGTAGTGCTGGGTGAGGATGCTGATGGGCGTGGGCCCATCGAACGGCTGCCGCCCGGAGACGAGCTCGAAGAGCAGACAGCCCAACGAATACAAATCGCTGCGTGCGTCGAGGCCGTCACCGCGGATCTGCTCGGGCGACATGTACGCGGGCGTGCCGATGAAATCGCCGGTGGTCGACTTGCGGCCTTCGGCCTCCTGGAGCTTGGCGATGCCGAAGTCGAGCAGCTTGACCTGGTCGTCACCCGACTTGCGCCGCCGCACCAACATCACGTTGGCGGGTTTGAGATCGCGGTGAATGATGCCGGCCTCGTGCGCCTCCTGCAGGGAGGAGAGGAGCTGCACGCCGATGGCCGCAGCCTGCCCTTCACTGAGCGCACCGTGGGCCTTGAGCTGCCAGGCGAGATCCTTGCCGGGCACGTACTCCATGGCGATGAACAGGCTGCCGTCTTCCAGCTCGCCCGAGTCGAAGACCTGCACCGTGTTGGGGTGCGAGAGCCGCGCGACCACGCGGGCCTCCTGGAGGAAGCGGGCTTTGAGCGCCTTGTCGAGCGCGTGATCAGGGCGCATCAGCTTGAGCGCGGCGAGCTTGCCCATGCGCACGTGCTCGACCTTGTAGACGGCGCCCATGCCGCCTTCGCCCAGCTTCTCGAGCACGCGGTAGCGGTTGTCGATCAGCTTCTCTTTGAGCGGCCCATCGAGCGTGTCGGAGTCGCCGGACAAACCGCGCAGATCGGCACCACACGCCGGGCAATAATTGGGTTCGCCGCCGAGCACCTTGCCGCACTCGGGGCAATTGGCGGGCGCGGTGGAGGGCGCGGGCGTGTTCTCTTCGGGCGAGGCGGGCCGGTCGAGCGCGGTGTTTCGATCGGAAGCCATGCGGGGAGCCGCACGCTACCACCTGATCAGCCGGTTGCCTGTTCGCTACTTCGAAGGTGACGCGCCTGCGTTTCCACCGCCTCGAAAAATGACATTCCCGGAGACGACCGCGTGCTGCTGCGCGGTCTGCCAGCTGACGCTCGGCCACCAGCGGGAAAACTCGACCGCACGTTCAGGCTCGAAGCTCTGGCCGGGCTTCGGGGTGACCACGTCGACCTGCTGCCTCGAAGATTCCGCCAGGCTGCGTTCGATGGGCTCGGTCCACGAGTGGTAGGCCAGCGTGTAGAGGCCCCAGTGCATGGGCACGAAGCGTTTGCCCTTGAGCATCTGGTGCGCGGTGACCGCTTGCTCCGGGCCCATGTGCCAGTCGGGCCAGGAGCGGTGGTACTGGCCGACCTCGAGCATGGTGACGTCGAAGGGCCCGAGCTTTTCACCGATGTCCTGCAGCGCCGTGAAGAGGCCGGTGTCGCCGGAGAAGTACGCGCGGTGTTTCGGCCCCACCAGCGCGTAGCCAGACCAGAGCGTGGCGTCTTTGTCGAAGACGTGGCGGCCCGACGCGTGGCGCACCGGGGTGGAGACGATCTCCAGTTCGCCCAGCTTCGTGCGCTCCCACCAATCGACCTCGACGATCTTCGAGAGCGGCACGCCCCAGTATTCCAGGTGCGCGGCGACGCCGAGGGGCACGATGAACTTCGTGTCCCAATCCTTCATCGCGATGATGGTGCGGTGATCGAGGTGGTCGTAGTGATCGTGCGAGATGAGCACCGCGTCGATGCGCGGCAACTTGTCGAGTGGAATGAGCGGCGCGTAGTAGCGCGTGGGCCCCACCCAGCTCAGCGGGGAGACACGCTCGCTCCAGACCGGGTCGGTGAGCACGCGGTAGCCATCGAGCTCGATGAGCATGGAAGAGTGACCGAACCAGGTCAGCCGCAGGCCGCTCTCCGGAGGAGTTTGGAAGAGCGAGGGATCGACCGGCGCCACGTTCACGGGGGCGTTGGGTGATGCGTCGGGGCTCACGTCGAACATGCCGCTGAGCATCGGGCCGATCAGGTTGACGATGGGCTCGGGGTTTTCGAACGCGCCGTCTTTCCACTGGGGGCTGCGCTCCATGCGGGCGCGCCGTTCACCGGTGGCGCGGTGGCCGAGGCCCTGCCACGCGTCGATGAGGGTGAGGCCGAGGGCGATCAGCAGCAGCACGCCGAACCATTTCGCGCCGCGGCGCAGTCGCTGTTTCATGAGCAGGCCGAAGCTAACAATGAGGCGGGGCTGGGCATGTGAAGAAGCGTTTGAGCCTCACGCGCGGCTGCGGCATCTTTTCACGCATGAAACACCTGCCTATCGACGTGCGCATGCTCGCTGACTCGTTCAACAACGATGCAGATCACCCGTTCGATGTCTGGCTGAACCTCGAGACGGGTGAAGTGGTCGAGCTCATCAAGGAGGACTCCTTCGATGAGGATGACGAAGAGTTCGCCCGGCGTGAGGAGATCCAGACGAACCCTGACCGCTTCGCTGAGGTGCCCAGGCTCGAGACGCGCGAGCAGTTCAAGCTGATGGAGCGTTTCGCCGAGGCGCACCCGGATCGTGAGCTGTTGTTTCGCGCGCTCGATGGGAAGGGCGCATTTCGGCGCTTCAAAGACACCGCGGCCCGCATCGGCGCGCTCGAGGCCTGGTACGAGTTTCATCAGCAATCCGTGGAGCAGGTGGCCCGTGAATGGCTCGAGAGCAAGGGCATCAGTGCGCCGGCTGTCGTTCGGCCCGTGCTTCCGCCGCCTCCACCCCCGCCGCAGGTTCCGAGCCTCACCGACCTGCTCATCTGGGGCGGGCCGCCCGCGTACGTCGACGGCAAGGTGACGCGCGTGATGGAGGCACCGAAGCCTGATCAGGCGCGGAGGTATTTCGCGGCGATCGCGCGCTCCATCTGCGGCCATGTCGGCGAGGAGTGGCGAAAGCGCCTCATCGAGAATACCGATCAGTTTGCGCGCGACCGCTACTCGCTTCGGTTGGAAGGCACGCGCATCGTGCTGACCGTCGGCACCGAGCCGTGGGTTCCTGCGTTGTTTCGTTGAGCTGTCGATCAGCAGCTACACGGGGCGAATGCTCTGAATGGAGGAGGGTTTGCTGGGCCCGTCCCCGCGCACGAACCGGACGTGCCCTCGCTCTCGGAGACCACGAGTCCACCGGGTTCCTGGAGCTAACCTTCGCTTTGTAAACTTTGATCATGAGGGAGCAGGTGCCCGGAGAGGATCTCGGGCTCAGTGATTTTGTTTACAAAGCGCAAGTGAGCTCACTTGCTCAACGCTTCGCTCAGCGCTCGTACGGTTCCCTCGCGCCGCGAGGCCAGCTCGCTTCTGAAGCCGAAGTCACGCGACAGAACCGCCGCCTTCCCCAGAGCAAGAGCGCCACTTGTCGCGAGAGGGAACGGTGAACGGTCAGAGGCCCGCGGCTGACGCGACCTGAAACACGATCACCGACACCACCCACGCCGCCACGTACGTGTACCCGAGCACGAACAACGGCCATCGCCAGGAGCGCGTCTCCCGGCGCACCGCGGCCAGCGTGCTCATGCACTGACAGGCGAGCACGAAGAACGCCATCAGCGCCAACGCCGTGGCGGGCCCATACGCGGGCGCTCCCGTCGAGGTCTTCGCTTCACGCAGCCGCTCACCCAACGGCGCGGTGTCGTCTTCACCACCTTCGATGCCGAAAATGACGCCCATGGTGCCCACCATCAGCTCGCGCGCCCCGAACGATCCGATCAACCCCACGTTGAGGCGCCAGTCGAAACCCGCGGGCCGGGTCACCGGCTCCAACAATCGCCCGACGGACGCCGCGACGCTGCCATGCATCGCCACCACCCGGGGGGAAGCGCCGGGCGGTGCGGAGTGCGTGTCACCCGGCCCCGGCACGGTGAGCAGCGCCCACAACACCACCGCCGCGATGAGGATGACCGAGCCCACGTCCTTCACGAAACGTTTGGCCGATCGCCAGGCCACCCGCCCCACCACCGGCGCTTGCGGCATGCGGTAGGGCGGCATCTCCAGCACCAGCGGCCGCTGCTGCGCGGTGCTCTTCACGGTGCGGCCGAGCACCAGTGACGCGATGAACCCGGCCACGATGCCCGCGAAGTACAGCCCGACGAACAGCGCGCCCTTGAACCACGCGGAGCGGTCCGTGAAGAACGTGGTGATGAGCAACCCGTAGGTGGGAATGCGCGCCGAGCAGGTCATCAACGGCAACACCAGGATGGTGCGAAGCCGCTGACCTGGATCACGAATGATGCGCGCCGCGTTGATGGCCGGAATGGCGCAGGCGTGCGCGGTGAGCAGCGGCACGAACGAGCGGCCTCCGAGCCCCGCGAAGCGCAGCAGGCGATCGACCAGGAAGGTGCCGCGCGCGAGGTAGCCC
>JANODF010000771.1:0-2778 GCA_031412555.1 Archangium sp.
GCAGGTGCTCGCGAGCTCCGCGGGTGCGATGCCCTTCGATCTCGAGACCGCGGGCCGGCACACGCTCATCATCTGGCGCGAGGGCACCATCGGCACGGATGAACCTGGCTTCGTGCCCGGCTTCAACCTGGCGACGCTCGAAGGACCCTTCGGGCGCCCCACCCGCGTGCTCGCGACCACCGACGTGACCCTGCGCGTGTCGGGAGATCCGCGCCTGCAGTTGATGTTCTGCACCCTCGCCCTCGCGCCCGAGCCGCCGGAAATGGCGTGCGGCCAGCGCGTCTACCGCGCGCCCCAGGTGTCGGCGGTGCTGATGGCGATCGAATCACTCGGCACGGTGGCCAGCCTTCGGGTGACGGCGGGGCAGCGCGAGGTGACCGATGCCCGGGTGATGCTCAACGGCGTCGTCATCCCGCAATCGGAGAGCGGCTACCTGTTGTTCGACCTGACCTCGAGCGTCGTGCAGACCGGAGTGAACCAGGTGCGGGTGGAGACCCTGGAGCTCGACCCGGTGGCCTTTGCGGTGGTGCTCCCTGCCGTGGCTGAGCTCGAGACGCCCACGTTGGGCGCGGAGTTGCCCAGCGCGTCGATGGCCACGGTCGCCTGGAAGCCCGTCGCCGGCGCCACCTCGTACGAGGTCACGCTCTCGCCTGACTCCGATGGCGCGGGCACCTACGCGAGCACGAAGCAGACCCAGGTCGAGCTCATCACCCCCGACTCGGGCGGCGTGCGCGGGTTGGCGTTGTTGACCTCGAGTGGTCCGGCTGAAGCCAGCCAGGAGTTGTCGGTGCTCAAGGGCGGGCTCTTCACGCACCATCTCCTCACGGGGCTGCGCGGTGATGCCGATGCGGATCGCGACGGCGCGGTGACCCTGGCCGAGGTGTACGGCTATTCGTTTCGGCGCACCGTCGAAGGTGCAGCGCGAGGGGGTCAACACCCGGCGTTCGATCTCGATCTCTCGGGTGCAGGCGAGTTCGCGCTCGCGGCGCCTCGGCGTGGCCGCAGCGTGGTGGTGTTTCCTCAAGACGCCGAAGGAAACTTCCTCATCTCCAGCCAGCCCCGGCCCGACGTGGTCGCCGAGGTGAACAAGGTGAAGGGTGAAGCACTCACGCTCGCAGTGCCGCCGGGGCGCTACCTCGTGCAGAAGCGGCTGGGACTCAAGGTGGGCCTGGCGTCGCTCGAGCTGCCGTTCGGTGGCAGGCGCGTGGTCGATGAGCGGGTGCTCGAGGTGCGCGGCTTCGGAGAAGTGGCGCTCAAGGGTGGCTATCTCGAGGTGCGGCCATGGGCGGTGCTGGCGCTGGGGATGATCGGTGACTCGCACCTGCTGGCCTCGGGCCTCGAATGGCGCGCAGGTGTGGGGCTGCGCCGCGGCATCGATGCGTGGTGGGTGGGCGCGTCGATCTGGTTCGGGCACCGGGCGTATCGCGGCGATCAGCTCACGGTGGCGGAGAGCGCGGGCACGCTCCGGCTCGAGGCAGGTCATCGTTGGCTGCAGTGGCCCATCGTTCCGTTGTTCGGCGTGGTGGCCGATGCGCGGCTGCTCTCTCAAGACGTCACGCGTGACGCCGAAGAGACGATTCGCCTCGTGTACGGAACGCCGATTGCGCCCATCACCACGTTCGGTCTCGCGGCGGGACCCATGGCGGGCGTGGAAGTCTCTCTGGGCAATCGAGCCTTCGTGCAGGCGCGCGCCGTGGGGCTGCTGCGGTGGATGAACGCGATCGACCAGAGAGCCGTGAGCTTCGGCATCGAAGGCAACCTTGCCCTGGGAGTCCGGTTTTGAAGATGCTGCCTTGGTTGCTGTTGAGCGCGCTGATGGCGTGTGGACCCGCGGTGAACGGCGAATGGCGGGGTCCTCCGCTGGTGACGCTGGGTGGGCAGCTCACCTTGAAAGAGGGGCTGAACATCGGTGAGGGCGTGCGGCTGGCGATCGCCTGGTATCCCAACCTCACCAGCGACGTGCCTGCGCCGCCGCGCGCCATCGCCACCGAGGAGATCTCGTACACCGGCACCTTCCCGCAGAACTTCACCTTCCGGTTGTTCGCACCTCCTGCTCGGGCGGCGCTCGAGGTGGTGCGGCACGAAGACGGCAGCGAAGGTGAAGCCGCGGTGGGCCAGCTGCTCGCGTACGAAGATCTCGATGGAGACGGCCGCCTGACGGTGGACGCCGCGGGCCGATCGGGCGATCGCATTCTCGGCTCCACAGCGGGCGCGGGGGCCTTCGACTTCTTCAGCAGCGAGCAGCGCGACGTGGTCGCCTGGGTGAAAGGAGCAGATGACCTCGGCCTCGCTGCGCAGGGCATGACGCCCGGCTACAACCTGCTGCGCGTCACCAGCCCCTTCGTACCGCCGCAGGTGATGCCGCTCGACACGACCATTCCGCTGCGTTTGTCGGGCAAGCCACGGCTGGCGCTCATCGTGTGTCCCGAGGCCTACGCCAACCCTGACGCGGAGCAGGCGTGCGGGGTCACCGTGTGGTCGACGCCGGCGGTCAATGGATCCATCTCGTTGCTGGATGAGGGAAGCCTCTCGGCGTTCGTGTTGGTGCAGGCGGGTGGTGAACCGGCCCGTGATGCAGCCGTGTCGATCAACGGAGTCGCCGTTCCTGCAGACGACTCCGGCGTCGCGTGGTCGCTGCTGGAGACGAGCCCCTCCACGCTGCACGTGGGACGCAACACCATCGAGGTGAACCTGGCTGGCTACGCGCCGTTGTTGTTGGAGACGCCGCCTTTGTTGTCTACGGCGCTGCTGTTGTTCTCGGCGGTGCCGCCGTTGTTG
>JANODF010000772.1:0-7434 GCA_031412555.1 Archangium sp.
GTCGGAGGAGGTGGCGGCGTCGGAGGAGGAGGTGGCGGCGTCGGAGGTGGCGGCGGCGGTGGACCCACGACCGCGGTGTTGGCCGCACGTCTCCCGCAAGGCCTTCATGGCGCAGCAGCCGCCTGGGACGGTCAGCAGGTCTGGATTTTCGGAGGGCTCACCGGATCAGGCGTCTTCTCCGAGGAAGTGCTTCGCTTCGACCCCGAAGGCGAGACCGTGCACGCGACCTCTTTCCGGCTTCCCTACGGCAGGCAGGCCAGCTCAGCGGTGGCCCTCGGCGGCTTCATCTATCTCTTCGGTGGCCGCAGCACGATGACGGCCCTGATGACCCAGATCGTCCGCTTCAATCCGAGCACTGGCGCGATGACCCCGATGAACTCGGTGCTCCCGACCGGCCGCTACAACATGGGCGCCGTCGCCATCGGCAACGCGATCTTCCTCATCGGCGGCTACGACTACAGCAAGGTCCGCGAGATCATCCGCTTCGACCCGGCGACCGACTCACTCACGGTCCTCCCGACGCAGCTCTCGCCGGGCCTCGAATCTCCAGTCGCGGTTCCCTTCGGGAGCGCCTTCTTCGTACTGGGCGGCTCTGACTCCAGCGGTCAGCGCGCCGAGATTCTCCGGTTCGAAACGTCGACGGGTCAGCTGAGCGTCGCAACGTCGGTGCTCCCCTACGCGGCCTGGCAGCCCGCGCCCCTGGTCATCGACGGGCTCGGTTACCTGTGTGGCGGTGACTCGGTCACGTCGGTGATCTCCTTCGACCCAGCCTCGGGTGGGGCGTCCACCATGCAGGGAGTGACCCTCTCGGGGGCACCGGCGATGAGCTCGTGCAGCGCGGCGATACCCGGGCGGGGCTACATCTTCGGCGGCTACGGCCCGAACGGCACGTTCCTCGATCGAATCGTGCGCTTCGTCCCATGACGCGCATCTGCTAGGCGCCCTCCCATGATCGAAGGCGTCGTCGTCTCTCCCCGTCGCGTGATTGCGGATGACCGCGGCAAGGTGATGCACCACCTCAAGGCCACGGACCCTGAGTTCGTGAAGTTCGGCGAGATCTACTTCTCGACCATCTTCCCGGGGATCGTGAAGGGGTGGCATCTCCACAAGGAGATGATCATCAACTACGCGGTGCCACACGGCATGATCAAGCTGGTCTGCTACGACGATCGCGAAGGCAGCAAGACGAAGGGTGAGATCAACGAGATCTACCTGGGCAACGACAACCACGTGCTGGTGAAGGTGCCACCCTTCGTGTGGAACGGCTTCAAGTGTGTCGGCCCCAACCCGGCGGTGGTGGCGAACTGCGCCAGCATTCCCCACGACCCCAACGAGATCGTCCGCCTCGATCCGCACAAGAGCCACATCCCCTATGACTGGGCGACGAAAGACCGATGAGTGGTCGGCTGCTCGTGGTCGGCGCGTCGGGCCTGGTGGGTTCCGAAGTGCTGCGTGTCGCGCACGGGTGGTCGACCCAGGGCGTGGCCCGCCGCGTGGAAGGGCTGGCCACCGAAGCGATGGATCTGCTCGATCTGAGCGCCACCGAGAAGGTGATCAGCCGCTTCGACCCCGACGCGGTGGTGATCGCCTCGGCCTGGCCGTGGGTCGACGGGTGCGAGCAGGATCCCGCCCGGAGTGAACGCGAGAACGTGCAGACGGTTCGCAACCTGCTCACCGTGCTGGGCCCTTCACCGAAGGTGGTCTTCTTCTCGACCGAACACGTCTTCGATGGGCGCGCCGAGGCTTACGACGAGAGCTCGCCGCCAAACCCGCTGAGCGTGTACGCGAAGCACAAACGCGACGTCGAGACGCTGCTGCTCGAACGAGGCAACAGCCTCATCGCGCGCACCAGCTACGTCTTCGGGGCCGAAGCGCGGCGGAAAAACTTCATGTACCGGGTGATCGACGCCTCGGAGCAGCGCACCCCCCTCAAGGTGCCTTCGGCCCAGGCGGGCATGCCGACCTGGTCGCGCTGGCTGGCGGCTTCGTCACTCGACCTGCTCGGGCGGGGCTTTTCGGGCATCGCCCACCTGACCGGGCCCGACGTGCTCACCAAGGCCCAGTGGGCGGCGATGCTGGCGGCCGGCCTGGCGCTCCCGAACGTGGAAATCGTCGAGGTCCCGTGGCAGGACTCGGGGCAGATTGCGCCCCGGCCGGAGCGCGTACACCTGCGCTCGACCCGACACGAATTGCATCACCCTCCGCTGCTGGAGTTGCTCACCCGGGAACGCACTGCGCTCCTCTCGAAAGTGAACTGAATCATGGCCACTCCCATCCCCCAGTGCCGCATCTGCGGTCAGACGAACCTCGAGCCCATCCTCTCGCTGGGCGACATGCCGCCGGTGAACAGCTTCCTCTCCGGCCCGGCTGACTTCGCGCGCGAGACCAAGGCGCCCCTGGCGATCGCGTTCTGCGCCACCTGCTCGCACGTGCAGCTGACCCACCAGCTCGACCCCAAAGACGTCTTCACCGACTACGTCTATTTTTCCTCGATGTCGGAGTCGATCGTGCGCTGGGGCGAACAGCTCGCCGCGCGGTACTCCACCGAGATCTTCCTCGAGCAGAAGCACCTGGTCGCTGAGCTCGCCAGCAACGACGGCTGCATCTTGAAGCCGTTCCGCTCGCACTGCCGCGTGCTGGGCGTCGAGCCCGCCAAGAACATCGCCGAGGTGGCCAATAAAGACGGCGTGCCCACGGTGGCCGAGTTCTTCAACTTCGCCATGGGGCAGGCGCTTCGAGAGAAGCACGGGCCGGCCGATCTGATCATGGCGCGCAACGTGCTCGCCCACGTGCCCGACCTGATCGACTTCGTGAAGGGTGTGCAGCACTGGCTGTCGGACGACGGCATCTTCCACGTCGAGGCGCCGTACCTGAAGCCGATGGTCGACCACCTCGAGTTCGACACCATCTACCACGAGCACATCTCGTACTTTTCCGTGACGGCGCTCGACCGACTCTTCAAGGAAGCGGGCATGGTGTTGTGGGACGTCGAGGAGATCCCGCTCCACGGTGGCAGCCTGATCGCACGCGGCAAGCGCAAGGGGCCGGCCAAGCCGTCCGTCGCGCAGTACCTCGCGATGGAGAAGGCCCAGGGCTACACGGCCAGCGCCAAGCTGCACGCCTTCGCCGAGGGCACTCGCAAGCTGAAGACCGTGCTGCCTGAGTTCCTCACTGAGCTGAAGAAGAAGGGCACCCTGGCCGCGTATGGCGCCGCCGCGAAGGGCGTGGTGCTGACGAACTACTGCGGCATCGGCACCGACCTGCTCTCGTGGACCGCCGATCGCAGCCCGTACAAGGTGGGCAAGCTGATGCCGGGCATGCACATCCCCGTGGTGGGCGTGGAGAAGGTGCTCGAGGAGAAGCCGACGCACCTGCTGGTGCTCGCGTGGAACTTCTTCGACGAGATCGTCAAGCAGCAGGATGCGTACAGGCAGGCCGGCGGAAAGTTCGTCGTGCCGGTTCCCGCCCCGAAGGTGCGGTGATGGGAATCAAGGCCGTCATTCTCTGCGGAGGGCAGGGCACCCGCATTCGCGAAGCGAGCGACTCGATGCCCAAGCCCATGCTGCCCATCGGCGGCAAGCCGATCGTCTGGCACATCATGAAGATGTATGCGGCGCACGGCATCACCGAGTTCGTGCTCTGCCTCGGCTACAAGAGTTGGGTCATCAAAGAGTTCTTCCTCAATTACCGCGCGATGACGTCTGACGTGACGGTCACCATGGGCAAGAACCACGCGGTGGAGATCGGCGGCAGCGGCGAAGAAGACTGGAAGGTCATCCTCGCTGAGACCGGCGAAGACACCATGACCGGCGGCCGCGTCGCAGCGATCCGCAAGTACGTCGAGAACGACGAGCTGTTCTGCCTGACCTACGGCGATGGTGTCTCCGACGTCGACGTCACCAAGCTGCTCGCCTTTCATCGCGGGCATGGCAAGGCCTGCTCCGTCACCGCGGTGCGCCCGCCCGGCCGGTTCGGCGAGATGCGCCTCAATGGCGAAGCGGTCTCGGAGTTCAACGAGAAGCCGCAGGCCACCGAAGGCTTCATCAACGGCGGCTTCTTCGTCTGCGACAGCAAGAAAATCTGGGACGTGCTGCCCAACGACAAGAAGCTCACCCTGGAGCAGGAGCCGATGCGGCAGCTCTCCCAGAAGGATGAGCTGCAGGCGTTTCGACACACCGGCTTCTGGCAGCCGATGGATACGCTGCGTGAGTTCAACATGCTCAACGAGCTGTGGTCCAAGGGGAAGGCGCCCTGGAAGACGTGGAAGGACGGGCCGTGAAGCCGACCGCCGCTGAGCTGCGTGCGACCTACGCCGGCAAGAAGGTGCTGCTGACGGGGCACACCGGCTTCAAGGGGGGCTGGTTGACCCTGTGGCTCGAGCGGCTCGGCGCGAAGGTCACTGGCCTCGCGTTGGAGCCGGAGGCCGATTCAGTCTTCACCACCGCTGGCGTGGCCAGCTCGTGTGAGCACCACGTGGCCGACGTGCGGAGCTTCGGGCAGGTGCGTGACGCGGTCGGGGCGTGCAAACCCGACATCGTCTTTCATCTGGCTGCTCAGGCGCTGGTGCGGAAGAGCTACGCCGATCCGCTGGCGACGATCGAGACGAACATCAACGGCACGGCGCACGTGCTCGAGGCGATCCGCGTCACGAAGCAGCGCTGCGCGGTCGTCGTGGTGTCGAGCGACAAGTGTTACGAAAATCGGGAGTGGGTCTACGGCTATCGCGAAGACGATGCGATGGGCGGGTTCGACCCGTACTCGATGAGCAAGGGCGCCACCGAGCTGGTGACCTCGTCGTGGCGGCGCAGTTTTTTTGCTCCAGCCAGGCTGGCCGAACACGGCGTGGGCATCGCGTCGGCGCGCGCAGGCAACGTCATCGGTGGTGGTGACTGGGCGGCCGATCGCATCGTGCCCGACTGCATTCGGTCGTTGGCGAAGGGCGAGCCCATCGGCGTGCGCAGCCCCCATGCGATTCGCCCGTGGCAACACGTGCTCGAGCCGCTCAGCGGGTACCTGCTGCTGGGCGTGAAGTTGCTCGGCACCGCGCGCCCTCAAGACTTCTGCGACGGCTGGAACTTCGGCCCCGAAGCAGCCTCGGCGCAGCCTGTCTCGGCGTTGGCCGGCGCGCTGGTGAAGGCGTGGGGCAAGGGCGAGTGGATCGACCAGAGCGATCCGAAGGCGCACCACGAGGCCTCGTTGCTGCGGCTCTCGATCGACAAGGCGCACGCGAAGCTGGGCTGGCAACCGCGGTGGCGCTTCGACGAGACGATCGCCCGCACGGTCGCGTGGTACCGCGCGCAGGTCGATGGTGCTTCGGTCGCGCAGCTCAAGGCGCTGACCCTCGAGCAGATCGCCGCCTACGAGACGGTCGGTCAATGATCTCCTTCGTCTTCCCGGCGTTCAATGAGGCGGCGAACCTGCGCCGTTTCACCTCAGAGGTGATTCCCGTCTTCGACACGCTGTCGACCGCTTACGAGATTCTGGTGGTCGACGACGGAAGCACAGACGCCACGGCTGAGGTCGCCCGCGGCCTCGGCCCGAAGGTTCGAGTGCTGCACCACGCGCGCAACCAGGGCCTGGGCGCGGCGCTGCGTACCGGCTTCGCGGCGGCCCAGGGTGAGCTCGTCGTCACGATGGACACCGACCTCACGTTCGCCCCCTCGCTCGTTCAGTCGATGGTGACCCGCTACCAGGTGGGTGACGCCGATGTGGTGAGCGGTTCGCCCAAGCTGGCGGGCTTCGGGAAGGAGATCCCCAGCTACCGCATCATCATCAGCAACGCGGCCACCCTGGTCTATTCGGCGCTGCTCGGCGTCCACATCAGCGCGGTCAGCCCGATCTTTCGTCTGTATCGCAGGGACGATCTGCTGGCCTTGCACCTGTCGGCGAACGGGTTCGAGATCAACGCTGAGATCTTGTTCGGGCTGATCAAGGCGGGAAAGCGGGTGGTGGAAATTCCCGCGCCCCTGACCGTGCGCACGGAGGGCGAGAGCAAGCTCAACTATTCGAAGGAGCTGCGCCGCCACCTCAGGCTGGTGGGCCGCATGGTCCGCTGGCGCGTACTCCCGGGAAGTGATGCTTGAGCGGGGCGGACCCAAAGCAGCGCCCCGAGGCGTTCGACGAATCCTATTTCGCACGCACTTACGGCGGTACCGGGGGCTCGTACGCAGCGAGGACGACCCCCAACAAATGGCGTTCGATGGCGGCGTTCATCAAAGCCCGGGTGCCCGCCGCGAAAGACGCGCTCGACGTGGGGTGTGCAGAAGGCAGCTTTCTGGCGCATGCCCTCGAGGCGTTTCCCGGCACGCGGTGGTCGGGTACGGATGTCTCAGGCTATGCCTTGGAGCGGGCAAGAGCGGTCGTGCCCGGCCTCAGCCTCCAGGAAGCACCCGCCACCGCGTTGCCCTTCGCGGCTCACAGCTTCGATCTCGTCACCGCCTTCGACGTGCTCGAGCACGTACCCTCGCTGGAGGAAGGGGTCGCTGAGCTGCACCGCGTCCTCCGGCCCGGAGCGCACTTGATCGTCACCGTTCCCGTCTACGACGGCCCGGTGGGTTGGTTGGTTCGCCTGCTCGACAAAGATCCAACCCATCTTCACAAGAACTCGCGCCGGTGGTGGTTGACCGGAGCGCTGGCGCAGCACTTCGAGTTGGTCCACTGGGATGGAGCCTGGCGCTATTACTTTCGTCGGTACTGGCACCTGCGCTCGGCTTTGTTCCGCGGGGCTGCGCCGGCGATCGTGATGGCCTGGCGACGGCGCGAATGATCACCTTCGTCCTCGGCACCCGGCCGGAGCTCATCAAGACGGCGCCGGTGATTCATGAGCTGCGCAGGCGCGGGGCCGCCTTCACCCTGGTGCACACGGGCCAGCACTACACCCCGTCACTCGACGAGATTTTTTTTCGCGACCTCGAGTTGCCGCTCCCCGATGTGAACCTCAAAGTGGGTTCTCTACCCGCGGCCCAGCAGGTCGCGACGATCCTCACCCGGGTCGCGGACACACTGCCGACGTTCAACCCTCGAATCGTGCTGGTGCAGGGCGATACCAACAGCGTCCTCGGCGGAGCGCTCGCCGCCCACAAGCTCGGCATCCCCGTGGCCCATCTGGAAGCGGGGCTGCGCAGTGACGATTGGGAGATGCCGGAGGAGGGCAATCGGGTGCTGGCTGGAAGGGTGGCGGCGATTCACTTCTGCCCCACTGCGTTGCAGGCGAGCCGCCTCGCCGTCGAAGGCATCACCAAGGGTGTGCACGTGGTCGGCAACACCGTGGTCGATGCCTCGCTCGCTTTCGCGCAACGGGCCGCGGAGCGGTCCACAGTGATGGAGACGCTCCACGTTGCTGGTCGCCCCTACGCGCTCTTGACCCTCCACAGGCCCTCCAACGTCGACTCCGCAGCGCGCTTGCAGTCGCTCTTGTCTGCCGTGGGCGCCGTC
>JANODF010000773.1:0-3022 GCA_031412555.1 Archangium sp.
CCACGAATTCGTGGTTGGTGTCGATGCTCTTGCCTTCTTCGACGGTGATGACGCCGTCCTTGCCGACCTTCGCCATCGCCTCGGCGATGATCGCGCCGATCTTCTGGTCGCCGTTCGCGGCCACGGTGGCCACGTTTTCCAGGTCCTTCTTGCCCTTGACGGGGATGCTCATCTTTTCGAGCTTGGCCACGATATCATCGACGGCCTTTTCCATGCCACGCTTCATGAGCATCGGGTTGGTGCCGGCCACGACGGCGCGGAGGCCTTCGTTGAAGATCGCTTCGGCAAGCACGGTCGCGGTGGTGGTGCCGTCGCCGGCCACGTCGGAGGTCTTGCTGGCGACTTCCTTCACCATCTGCGCGCCCATGTTCTCGAACTTGTTCTCGAGCTCGATTTCCTTGGCGACGGTGACGCCGTCCTTGGTGATCGTGGGGGAACCGAACGACTTCTCGATCACCACGTTGCGGCCCTTGGGCCCCAGGGTGACCTTCACTGCGTCGGCGAGCGTGTTCACGCCGCGGAGGATCGCGTCGCGGGCCTTCGTATCGAAAATGATGTCTTTGGCAGCCATGTTGTTGAGTCCTTTGGAAAGAGTGGAGTTAGAGGCGGATCACTTCTCGATGATGCCGAGAACGTCCTCTTCACGGATGATCAGGTGCTCGTCGCCCTCGATCTTGATTTCCGTGCCCGAGTACTTGCTGAAGAGAACGGTGTCGCCAGCCTTGATGTCCATCGGGCGAACCTTGCCGTCTTCCAGGATCTTGCCGTTGCCGACCGCGATCACCGTCGCCTCGAGGGGCTTTTCCTTGGCCGAGTCGGGGATGATGATCCCGCCCTTGGTCTTGGTGTCTTCAGCGATGCGCTTGACGATCAGCCGGTCGTGCAGGGGACGAATCTTCATGGTCGTTGCTCCGTGTGTTGGGGACTGGGTGTGACTACGTGGTGCCGGTTAGCACTCGCCTACGTTGAGTGCCAGAGCCGTTGGCGCGGTGGATATAACCGTGCCTCCCCGAGCGTCAAGGCGCCCACTGGCACTCGAGCCATGAGTTTGCCAACCGGTTTTGGGGGCCCGATTGGCGCTCGGAAGGTGGGAGCGCCAGCGCAACCTCCCGAAATAGCTGGGTGATTTTTGTCAGCGCGCCTCCGTGCCGATACGATCAGTGAGCAACGCGGAGGTCACAATGAGTCAATTGGTGCTGAGTGGTTCCCTGAAAGAATTCTTCAGAAACCTGGTTGGCGAGGTGGTCAAACGGCAGCGGGTCTCGATCGAGGAGGTGACCGAGTTCTACGTGGTCAACCTGCTCTCCGATTACGCCAAGGCAGAAAAGCTGTTCACCCAGGAGGTGGACGGCAAACGGGAAGCAGAGCCGCTGGCCGTGCTCTACCACCGGGCCCTGCAGCAGGAGCGGGAGGAGAGAATCCGCACCCTGCGGCAGCTGGGCGACGTCTCGCTCTACACGGCGGGGTTCTTCAACAGCTCGCTCAAGGACAGCGTGGTGGGGGCTGACTACTACGTGCAGATGGGCCGCAACGCGTACAGCGCGGTCGCCGATCTGGCAGGCAACAGCTCGTTCGCGCAGGTCTACCAGGAGCTCTGTCTCAAGTTCGGCTCGCTGGTCGAGGTGCTCGAGGAGATCTCCGCCCGCGGTCTGGCCGCCACCGGGCCGCAAGGTCAGCTCAAGGTGTTCGAGACGTGGTCGCGCACCGGCAACGGGCGGCTCGAACAGGTGCTCATCGACGCGGGCATGTTGCCTTCGAAGAAGCTGCTGGCGAATTGAATGCTCGACGCGCTGCAGGAACATCTCGAGGCGATCTACGGAATCCGCGCCGAGTACCGCGCGAAGGATTTCCTGATCGATTCGGAAGCAGCGCTCAAGCTGGGCGGTTCGGGGCGATCGCGTGAAGAGCTGCTGGTCTCGGAAGGCACGGAGGGGCTCGAGCTGGCCCTCTATGTCGAGCCGGCGCTGCTGGCGCGGGTGACGGCGGCCGGCCCCGAAGGCGCGATGAGCGCGGACATCGGCGACTTCTGCGAGGTGGCCGAAGGCGTCTCTCACTTCCTCTACGTCGCGCACACGGTGAATCAGGAGCGCAGGGTTTCGCTGCTCGAGCTGGAGGCCCAGGCCGAGGTCGACAAGTTTGCCGTCTGCACGCTGCTCAAGTGGGGACTCAACGTGGGTCGATGGGCCGGGTCTCTCGTCGGTCGCCTCTTCGAGCAGGTGCAGCTCCGGCACACCCTCTCCGAGCCCGAGCGGTGGCGGTACCGCGAGGCCAACCGGCTGGCGAAGTCGTACTGCGAGCGGCTGCTCCCCCTGGTGCGTTCGGGGCGCATGGACAAGCTGCTGGCCGAGCTGCGGCACGGCTACCGGCTCGGCGCAGAAGCGAAGCTTCAGTATTTCGGGCGTGCCCGCTGACCTTTGCGTGATTAAAAACCAACGCTGTGGTCGCGACGCGTGAGTACTCAGCCGGTGGCGTCGTGCTCCGCCAGGTCGATGGACGCACTGAGGTGGCGGTCATCAAGCCGGCCGGCCGCAACGTGCTCGCCTTGCCCAAGGGTCACATCGAGAAGGGCGAGACCTCTCAGACGACCGCCGAACGCGAGATTCTCGAAGAGACCGGCCTCGTGGTGGTGTGCATCAAGAAGCTGGGCGACGTGAAGTACGTCTACCGGTTCAAGGGCAAGACCATCTTCAAGTGCGTCAGCTTCTACGTTTTCAGGTGGGACTCCGGAGAGATCGATCAGATCGCAGAGGCGATGCGAAAAGAGGTCGACGTGGCGAAGTGGATCCCCATCGAAGAATCGGTCGCGCGGCTGAGCTACCCCGGGGAACGCGACATGACCGGTAGGGTGCTCGACGAGTTGATCAGCGAGATCGTCACTCCGTCGTAGCGGGAAAAACGACATGATCCGGTCACTCGAGGTTCACAGATTCGAAGAGGCACTCAGGTTGGAGTTGGCGGCCACGCGGAGCTTCGGGGAGACCAAGACCTTCGCCAGACGGGCGATGGGCCTCCTCAAGGAGAC
>JANODF010000774.1:0-2182 GCA_031412555.1 Archangium sp.
ACAAGAAGGGCCTGTTCGAAGCGGCTGACGGCGGCACCATCTTCCTCGACGAAATCGGCGACATCCCCGCGGCCACCCAGGTGCGGCTGCTGCGCGTGCTGCAGGAAGGCGAAGTGAAGCGCGTCGGCGCCAACGACACCATGAAGGTCGACGTGCGCGTGATCGCCGCCACCAACGTGGATCTCGCGAAGGCGAAAGAGACGGGCAAGTTCCGCGAAGATCTCTTCTACCGCCTGAACGTCATCACCGTGCAGCTGCCCCCGCTGCGTGATCGCCCGGACGACATTCCCATGCTCGCCCAGCACTTCCTCAAGCTCTACGCCGCGAAGGCCGGCAAGAAGGTCACCACCATCACCCCCGGCGCGATGGAAGCGCTCACCACCGCGCGCTGGGTGGGCAACGTGCGCGAGCTGGAGAACTGCATGGAGCGCGCAGTGGTGCTCTGCGCGGGCCCCACGGTCGAGCTGGAAGAGCTGCCCCCGGAGATTCGCAACAACCGCCAGGCCGGCGGCGACGTCGAGGTCTTCAGCCTCGCGCACCTGCCCTATGCAGAGGCCAAGAAGCTGGCCATGCGTGCGTTCGAACGCCGCTACCTGTCGACGCTGCTGGAGCGTGCCGGCAACAACGTCTCCCAGGCTTCGCGCGCTGCGGGCGTCGACCGTTCGAACTTCCGACGGTTGCTCAAGCAGTACGAGGTCGGAGGCCGCAGCATGAAGGGTGACTCGGGTGCAGACGACACCGAGTCAGATGAGATCGCCGCCTGATCACTTCGGTTGTCGAGGGGCTTGCTGCTCCTTGCGCGCGCTCCCGATATCCCGGGAGCCGCACACAGCACATGCAGTGATCACGCGCTCCACACGCCAATTCCCGAACGAAGCAACCTCAACTTCAAGGACACCCTTGCCGCAGGCGCAGGGGACCGATTCGATGGTCTTCACTCCGAGAACTTCCCGGATCGGCCTGCCCTTCAGCAATTCAGAAGGTTCGAGTTACGACCGAGTAACCGGAGCGTCGTTACCGTTCAGTAACTGAAACGTCCGCGAGGACCCAGGGCTGCACCACGCTGCCCCGAGTGCTCGCCCGCAGAAACGTGCGGGTCGGCATGGAGACGTGGAAGGAGTTCCAGCTGCCGAGCACCTTCACCGTCAGGCCGCGCTCTTCGAGTGCGCTTTGCGTGGCCGCGGCCATCAGCACCCGGGCGGGGCCGGTCAGCGCGGTCATCTTCTTCGTGTCGTCGGCGGTCCAGTTCACCACCTCGGGTCCGCGCAGATGAAACGCGAAGGTGCGTGACTCGACCTCCACCAACGCGGTCGGCAAAGGAGGGAGCGTATTGGCCAGCTCCGCGGCTTCGCGGCCGACCTGGTGTTGGAGCAAGAAGGGCAGGTAGCAGTGGAGCAACGCGAGGTTGACCGCCACCGCTCCGACGAACGCGCGGCCGAGGGTGGCCTGCAGCGTCAACCCGCGGAAGACGAAGAAGCTCGCCGCTGAGCTCGCCAGCACCGCTGCGATGACGACGAGATGGTGCGTGGGCTCGACGATCCACAGCAGCCCCGCGGTCGCCACCGGCATGCCGATGGTGACGGCGAGCCCCAGCCCCACGGCCACCTTGGTGTTCTCCAACCGCGCCAGCCAGGCAGCCACCGCCAACGCGAAGAAGGGGAAGACGATGTTGAGGTAGTGGGGCAGCTGCGAGCGCGACGCGGTGAACACCAGCATGGTGAGCAACGCGCCACCCCAGGGGTACAGCTCCCGATTGCCCCACGGGCTCGGCGTCTTCTTGATGAGGTCACGCACGCGCGAGCCGGCGGCCAGGTACATCCACAACGACCACGGCAGGAACGCCCAGAGCACCACGTGAAAGAAGTAGCTCGGATCGCCGGAGCCCTTGAGCGGCCCGGTGTTCAAGAAGCGGCCGAACTGGCTGTCCCAGAAGAAGAAGCGCACGCCAGAGACGCCGGTTCTGCCGAACATCACCTTCTCGGGGTGCGCGTCGTACTGCAGATACAGCGCGGCCAACTCGGGGATGAGGAAGAACCCCACCAGCACCAGGCCCAACAACCAGCGCGGGTCGAGCAGCTTGCGCCAGTCGTGCGCGATCACGGCGCCGCCGATGGGCACCACCAGGAACGGACCCTTGGTGGACATGGCGGCCGCGGTGAAGAACGCGCCGGCGATCAAGTGG
>JANODF010000775.1:0-6101 GCA_031412555.1 Archangium sp.
GTTGTGCGGGCGGATCAGGATTTCTCCCAGAATCGCCTTCAGTTCCTGCCGCGAGGCGGAAAAGCCGGCTGTGCCCTACCCACGAAAGCGTTCGCCTCGTTTGAGAGCGTGGGCGACCGATCCCGAATCAAGTCTGGGGTCAGGGTGAGGGGCCACCAGGTTCAGCTCAGCTTCCGCCACAACGCGACGCGCCGAACGAAACCACGTTCCTCAAACCACTGCAGCGGCGCCTCGAGAGACAGCCCCGCCACCGCCGCACGCGCGACCTCCAGCTGCTGCCGCGAGACGACGTTCTCCGCGGGCAATCGGTTGAGGGTCTTGTCGATCACCTCCGTCGCCGCCGCGGCCTGCCCGGACCACTTGAGCGCCAGCGCATAGAGCCCCACCACCTCGCCGGGATCGAGCTCCTCCGTCCACCCGACGTTGCGCTCCTCGAGCACCTCGATCGCCGCCATCAGATCGTTCTTCGCCTTGGTGATCTCCAGCACGTCACCGCCGCCCTTCACGCGCAGCAGCCGCAGCCGTCCGGTGAGCGCGCGGCCCCAGGTCATCAACATGTCCCACGCGTTGGCCTCGGCGACTTTCCGGGCGATGGCCAACTGCGTCTCGGCTTCAGGCAGCCGGCCGCGCGCCAGCTCCACGCCCGCGAGCACCAGCGGCGCTTCGGCTTTGCCCGCGTGGTTGCCCACCAACACGGAGAGCCGCGCGTAGGTGGTCTCCGCGGCGAAGGCGGCGTCGAGCTCGCCCAGCTCCGCGAGCACCAGCGACAGGTTGTGCAAGGTGATCGCCTCACGTCGCAACCAACCGGTGCTGCGGGCCAACTCCAGTGAGCGCTCGAAGGCCTTGCGGGCCCGGCGCAGCTCACCCATGCCGTAGTGCACGATGGCCCGGGCGTTCCACCCCAGGCACGCGTCGCGCAGCTTGCCGGCGCGATCTGCGAGCGCGATGTGTTCTTCGGTCAGCGCCATCGCCCGGGCGAACTCACCGGCGCTGCAGGTGGCGACCTCCTCCGCGCGCACGAAGGCAATGGCGTCTTCATCGGCGGCGAGCTGTTCGGCGCTCACCTGCTTGCGAACACGCGCACAGGCCTGCAGCGCTTCTTGCGCACGCCCGAGGATCTCGCAGAGGAACCAGCTCCAGCCCTTGGCCCAGCGGATCCACAAGTGCGGCACCGCCGCGCCTTTCAACTTCGCGAGCCGTTTCTCCAGGTCGGTGAAGGCCTTCTGCGTCTCCTCCTTCTTCACCAGGTACGAGATGGATTCGGCGCGCACCACCTCGAGCGCAGCGAGCGCCTCGTCGATGCTCAAAGACTCCCAGCGATCGAGCACGCCGCGCACCTGCCCAGCGAGCACCCGGCCCGCGGCCGAAGCGGGCAGCGGCTGTGCAGCAGAAGGCGAAGGGCGGCCCGCACCGACCACCACCGCGATGGCTTCATCGGGCTGCCCGAGGAACAACTTCACCTCGGCGATGCGGCGCAGCAGCACCAGCTTCCGCACGCCCATGGCGGAACGCGCGGCCAGCTCGAGCCACGCCACGGCATCGGTGCGGCCGGGTTTCGCCGTCGCCAGCGCTTCGTACCAATGCGACGACGTCACGCCATCGAGCGCCGGAGTGGCCAGCGGCACCAGCACGTCGGCGCTGCGCGCGAAGCCTGCGAGGTCGAGCTGCTCGAGCGCCTGCGCCGCCCACGCGCCCACCGCCAGCCGCGCACCGAGCAACTGCGAAGGCGGCAACACCGAGCTCAACGCATGCGACATGCGCGGGTCGAAGAAGCGGCACAGCTCGAGCTGGCCTTCGCGCACCATGCGTACGAGCCCGTGCACCAGCGCTGGTTGGAGTTGCAGCGGCAACGCGGGGTCCACCGACGACAAGGCGGCGATGGGCGCAGCGCCTCCGAGGGCGGCGAGGGTCGCGCAGGCGCGCACCACCTCGTCACCCAGCACCCGAACGCGCGCGAGCCGAAGCCCATCGAGCGTGCGCGGCAGCTGCGAAATCACCGCGTTCTCATGGCCCCGCACCAGGCTCCACAACCCCAACGCGAGCCCTGGATTACCTTGTGCGTGCGTGGCGAGCGAGGTGGCCAGCGCAGGAGCAGCACCGGCCGATGTGAGCAATTGATGCAGCGCCTCGGGAGCCGGCCGCGCCACGTCAATCCGAGTCCACGCGGGTGAGCCCACCCACCCGTCACGACGCGCGCGAAAAGCAGGCGTAAAGCGCTCCACGTCGGCGTCATGCGAGACCACCAGCACCATCGGCACCGGCTCTTCGCGTTGCGAAATCAGCTCGACGAACGCGGCGCCGTCGTCGTCTGCGAGGTGCGCATCGTCGAAGGCCAGCACCAGCCCGTCGCGCGCCCGTTCAGTCAACCAGCGGGCCAGCTCGAGAAACGCGCCTTCACGCCGCGAGTCTTCGTCGAGCTTCGCGGTGCGGAAGTCAGCGCGGCGGATGCCCAGCAGTGACGCGAGCAGCTCGGCGGCGACGGCGGCGCGTTCGGGCTCCAGGCTCGCCAGCAGCGGGGCCGTCTGGAGCATGCGCCAGGTGGCGTCGTCGTCAGCGGCCTCTCCGATGAGCGCGCGCAAGGTCTGGCTCACCAGGCGGCCATGGCCCACTTCCACGCGGATCAGCGGCACGCCGTCGAGCGAGTTCAGGGCATACGAGCGACCCATGCCTTCAGGCGCCGACAGGAGCACGCGCTGCAGAGCGCGAATGGCGCGGGCGCTACCGAGGGCTTCATGGAGCAACGCCGCGGACATCCGGCAGCGAACCTAGCAGCTGCCTCTCCCCACGCGAGCGAGGAGACGGCGAAGCGAGGCGGCGGCGACTCAGGGGCCCAGCGCGGTGAAGAAGTCCTCCGCGCTCAAGGTCGTTGCATCGGGCGACGTGCCGTCCCAGTCGAAGCGGTCGAAGTAGGCCTCGACACTCAAGCGCAGGTCCTCCTCGGGCAGCCCCAGGGCGACCTCGACGGGGGCGGTGAGCCGGGGCGGGTTACGCGCTGGCACGGAGCGCCTCCACGATCGCCTCGAGAGTCTCCGCGCCGCCGCTGATGGCTTTCTCCACCTGGTCCTTCTTCTTCTCGGCAGCCACCACGAAGGTGCACGCGTCGAAGCCCTGCGCGCAGCAGCGCACTTCACGCACCGCGAGCAGGCGATGGGCGAGGTGTTCGCAGATGGCCTCCATCAGGCCTTCCATCAGATGACAGCGCGGCACGTCGCTGTGCCCCACCGCTTCACCGACCGCGCTGCGTTCGAGGGTCATGCCGAACATGCCGTAACGTGAGGGCGTGAAGTCGAACCGCAACGTGCCGAGGCCGCGGGCGAGCGCCCATTGGCTGACCAGCTCCATCGCCTCGCGCATGGGGAGCTCGCGCAGGGTGCTGTTCTTCTTCTCGAGCAGGTCGGCTTCGAGGTCGACCACGGCGTGGCGGCCCCACTGCCAGCCCCACTCGCGGGTGAACCCGGGCCACGCCTTCGGAGCGACCTTGAGCCACGTCTGGTGCAACGCGGTCATGAAGCTGGTGTCGAGCGAGAGCACCCGGCGCGCTGATTCATCTCGCTGCACGCCGAGCTCTGCTTCACCGGGCGCCAGTTCCGCCTGGAGCGGCGCCGCAAAACCAACCGGCAATCCTTCACGCGGGGCGGCAAATTGTTTGCGATTGACCAGGATGTAGACGCGGTCATTGGCCGGCGCGCGCACCAGCTCGATCTCGACCTGCTGGGCGCCGAACTTGAAGTCGAAGAGATAGGAGAATCGATCGATGGGCAGTGACGCGCTGAAGAACGCGCGCACCCGGCCTTCGAACTCGGGCGTCGCGGTGCAGGGGGCGATGCGTCGGAAGAAGTTCTTCCCCAGCACCTGGGCGCGGTCGAGGCGGGCGAGGCGCGCTTCGGCGAGGTTGTAGCGGAGCACCTTGCCGTCGGGGTCGAGGCAGATGACGCCGAAAGCGAGCGCGTCGAGCTCCGTGTCGGAGAGCGAAGCGATTCGCATGGTCTCGAACGGGGTGGGCTCGAGGCGGGGGGCGAATGCGAAGGGGCCGTCGGGCATGGCCACTACTTTGCATTTGAAGTGCGCGGCGCGCACGAAAATCAACGGATCGGTCGCGCGGCGTGCACCGGAGCGGGCGCGGGTGCGGCGACGGCGGCGCCGAGGTGGAAGAGGAGCTGGAAGAGCGCGGGAACGATCACGACCTCAGTGGAAGTTTCCACGTACGAGGGCTCGACGTACCCGGTCACCCTGGTCGCGACCTGCGACTGACTGCTCACGGCCACCGTCTCGAGGCGCGGTGCGAAGGGCTGACTCCAGCTGGCTTCCACGCTGAACACCGCCGGCTGGCTCCACTCGCTCGGAAGGGAGACCGCCCCGTTCTGCACGAGAGAAGTCGAGACACCGTTCTCCCCGAGCGAAGTCGAGGGGGCACTTGCCATACCAACCACAGCAACACCGTTCTCCCCGAGCAAAGTCGAGGGGGCACTTCCCATACCAACCACCGCAACACCGTTCTCCCCGAGAGCAGTCGAGGGGGCACTTCCCGTACCAACCACCGCAACACCGTTCTCCACGAGCGAAGTCGAGGGGGCACTTCCCATACCAACCACCGCAACACCGTTCTCCCCGAGCGAAGTCGAGGGGGCTCTTCCCATACCAACCACCGCAACACCGTTTTCCCTGAGAGCAGTCGAGGGGGCACTTGCCGCACGAACCACAGCCACGCCCTCGGCTCCGCTCGGGAGGACCGGTGAGACGACGCTCTCGGTCTGACGCGCCTCCCACTGCGCATAGTGCGCCTGCCGAACCTCCACCGAAGCCTCCACCCGCGGCCGCACCGCCCACTGCGCGTAGTGCGCCTGCCGTCTCTCCTCCGCCGCGACCCGCGCCAACTCCCGGCGTGCAGCGAGCTCCGGCCCACCGCGCCGCTCCAGCTCCACGATCCACGCGCGTTCATCGATCGACGGCACCAGCGCCCCATGCTCCACCGTGAACACCGCGCCTTCACACATGCCCGCAAGCCCGGTCAGCGTGATGTCGATGGGCCGGTCCCGCTCCAGCGCAAACCGCGCATCGACATCCTCATTGGGAAACCGCGCCTCGACGACCAGCGCACCCACCGACTCGCTGCTCCAGGTCCGTGGGCTTTGCGCGACCCCATTGGCGTGCACCAGCACCGACCCACTGAGCGCCCCGGGAGCCGCCACCGTCACGCGCACGTACTCGCCCCACCGCGACTGCAGGGGAACGGTGCGGAATCCGAGCGGGCCGCAGACCACCGGGCCCTGCACCACCTCCACACGCGCGGAGCCTTGCAGCAAACCCGCGCGAGGAAAGCTCACGCAACCAACGCAGAGAAACGCCAGCAGAACGGTCGCGCGCATGCGGTGCCTGTACGGAAAGCGCACCCCGAAAATTCACCCTGAAAAAACGAACGGCGCGAACCCCCCACAGAGTTCGCGCCGCTCAAATTTTCCTCACCGAGTGCGGGTGAGGACCTTCAGAAGTTCACTGGGGCAGGCCGTACTTGTCGGCGGCCACATAGATGCGCAGGTGCGTCTCGCCATCGGCGGTCATCACGGTGACCTCGGTGCTCCCGGTGCTGCGGCCCACGAAGATGACCTGGCGACCGCGTTGAGTGACCTCGACCAGCGAGGGATTCTCGACGGTGACCTTGGAGACCGGCGCCGACATCGACACGGTCGTCGTGTGACCGACGGGCATGTTGAGCCGCTTCGGTTGAGCTGCGAGCGCGACGGGGGCGACGGCGATGAGGGCAATCAGCGTGAGGCGCATGCAGCCACCCAATCCACGCGACGTGCCAGCGCTGATCAGCTGCGAACTCAGTGACTTGCAGACGAGTTGCGCATCGCCTGGATGGCCCATGCGCTATCCACTGGAGCACTCACACTCCACCTCGTGTGCTCCCTCTCCCCTTTGGGGAGAGGGTTGGGGTGAGGGGTCATGCTCACCGCTTGAACACGCCGTACTTGGCGATCGCATAGACCGCGCGAAAACCATCCTTCCACGTGATCTTCTTGCCCTCTTCATACGTGCGGCCGAAGTAGCTGATGGGCACCTCGTACACGCGAACGTTGGCGCGGCCGACGCGGGCGGTG
>JANODF010000776.1:0-5856 GCA_031412555.1 Archangium sp.
GGCCGCGTCGTCATCGGTGTCATTCACCCCGTCCATCAAGACGTACTCGAAGGTGATGCGCCGGCCCTGCTTCAAGGGGAACTTGCGGCAGGCCTCCATGAGGTCGGCGATCTTCCACTTCTTGTTCACCGGCATGATCCGGTCGCGAACTTCGTCGTTGCTGGCGTTCAGGGAGATGGCCAGCTTCACGTTCGTCTCGGCGCCGAACCGTTCGATCATCGGCACCAGGCCCACGGTGGAGACGGTGATGTGACGCGAGCTGAAGTTCGGCCCGTCTTCGTGCTGCAGCAAGGCGAGCGAGGTCTTCAGGTTCTCGAAGTTGTGCAGCGGCTCGCCCATGCCCATGAACACGAGGTTCGTGAGCGGGCGCAGCGCCTGGGGGCCGGTGGTCTTCTCCAGCGCGCGCACCTCGCGATTGACCGCGTGCACCTGCCCCACGATCTCCGCGGGGGTGAGGTTGCGCATCAGGCCCAGCGTGGCGGTCGCACAGAAGCGGCACCCCATGGCGCAGCCGACTTGAGTGGACACGCACAGCGTACGGCGCTCAGGAGACGGCATGTAGACCGACTCGATCAGCTTTCCGTCGTGGGTCTTGAACCGGTACTTGATGGTGCCGTCGATGGAGCGCTGCTCCAGATCCTTGGTCACCACCACCAGCTCGGCGCGTTCGGCCAGCTGCGCGCGCAGGCTCTTCGAGAGATCGGTCATCTCCTCGAAAGACGTTGCCCCCCTCTGGTGAATCCAGCGGAAGAGCTGCTTGGCGCGGAACGGTTTCTCGCCCAGGGTCTGGGTCACGAACTCCGTGAGGGCCTCGTAGGAGAGGCTGGCGAGATCGACACGTTCCGACGGCATGCGTGAGGCTGTATCAGCCCCAAAACACAACGGCCACCCCCGACGGTGCCGGGGATGGCCGAAGAGTCAGGCGAAGCGAAGACTCAGTAGCTGGTGAGCTCGGTCGCGCGGAAGAAGTACGAGATCTCGTTCTTGGCGTTCTCGAGGCTGTCCGAGCCGTGCACGGTGTTCGCGTCGATCGACTTGGCGAAGTCAGCGCGGATGGTGCCCTTGTCGGCCTTCTTGGGATCGGTGGCGCCCATGAGGTCGCGGTTCGCCTGCATCGCGTTCTCGCCCTCGAGGCACATCAGGACGACGGGGCCGGAGATCATGAACGACACGAGGTCCTTGAAGAAGGGGCGCGCCGCGTGCACGGCGTAGAAGCCTTCGGCCTCACGCTGCGAGAGGTGCTGCAGGCGGATCGCGACGGGCTTGAGGCCCTTCTCTTCGAAGCGCGAGATGATCTTGCCGATGACGCCGCTCTTGAGCGCGTCGGGCTTGAGGATGGACAGCGTACGTTCGATCGCCATGGTGTTTTCTCCGGTGAAGTGAAGCGTTTTGTGGCGCGGCTACACGACGCACCGCGTGAAGGCAAAGCCTTTGTCGGGCTCCAGGCGCCGTAGTACTGGCAGCCGCATGTTCATGGTCACTCCGCCTCGGCCAGCCGTCCGCTTCGCTCCCGTCTGTCTCGCGCAGCGTTCCGCTGCTGGCGGCTCCGTTCTATGAATCAGCGCTTCCTCACTCACCTGCAGGGTCAGCTCGCTTCGATCCGCGAGCAGGGCCTCTACAAGAACGAGCGTGTGATCACCTCGCCGCAGAGCGCGAAGATCACCGTCAACGGCAAGCAGGTCTTGAACTTCTGCGCCAACAACTACCTCGGCCTGGGCGACTCGCCCGAGCTCATCGACGCCGCGAAGAAGGGTCTCGATCAGAGCGGCTTCGGCATGGCCTCGGTGCGCTTCATCTGCGGCACCCAGGAGGTTCACAAGACCCTCGAGGCGCGCCTCACGAAGTTCCTCGGCACCGAAGACACCATACTCTTCTCGTCATGCTGGGACGCGAACGGCGGCGTGTTCGAGATCGTGTTGGGTGAAGAAGACGCGGTGATCTCCGACGCGCTCAACCATGCGTCCATCATCGATGGCGTCAGGCTCTCGAAGGCCAAGCGGTTCCGCTACGCGAACAACGACCTGAAAGAGCTCGAGGAGCGCCTGATCGAAGCGAAAGACTCGCGCTTCAAGCTCATCGTCACCGACGGCGTGTTCTCGATGGACGGCGTGATCGCCGACTTGAAGGGCATCTGCGATCTGGCCGACAAGTACGAAGCGCTGGTGATGGTCGACGACTCGCACGCGGTGGGTTTCACCGTTGAAGCGGGCCGCGGCAGCCACGAGTTGCGCGGCGTGATGGGCCGCATCGACATTCTCACCGGCACCCTGGGCAAGGCGCTCGGCGGCGCTTCGGGCGGGTATCTGTCGGGGCGTAGAGAAGTGGTCGAGCTGCTGCGTCAGCGCGCGCGCCCCTACCTGTTCTCCAACACCCTGATGCCGGCCATCGCGCATGCGACGATTCGGTGCCTGGATCTCTTGGAACAAGGCGACGGCGCCCGGAAGAAGCTCAAAGAGAACGCCGCCTACTTCCGCGCGAAGATGAGCGCGCTGGGCTTCACGCTGGCGGGCGAAGGTCACCCGATCATTCCCGTGATGCTGGGCGACGCCAAGCTGGCGGGCACCTTCGCCGACCAGATGCTGGAAGAAGGCATCTACGTGATCGGCTTCTTCTTCCCCGTCGTGCCTCAGGGCAAGGCGCGCATTCGCACTCAGATGTCGGCGGCACACACCACAGAAGATCTCGATCGCGCGATCGCTGCCTTCGCGAAGGTCGGAAAGAACCTGGGAGTCATTCGATGAGAGCGCTGGTCAAGTCGCGTCGTGAGCCGGGCCTGTGGATGGAAGACGTCGCCAAGCCCGCGGTGGGCCCCAACGACGTGCTGGTGAAGGTGCAGAAGACCGGCATCTGCGGCACCGACATTCACATCTACAACTGGGATGAGTGGAGCCAGAAGACCATCAACACCCCCATGCACATCGGCCACGAGTTCATGGGCGTGGTGGCTGAAGTGGGCAGCGAGGTCACCGGCTTCAAGGCGGGCGATCGGGTGTCGGGCGAAGGGCACATCACCTGCGGCAACTGCCGTAACTGCCGCGCCGGCAAACGTCACCTCTGCCGCAACACCGTGGGCCTGGGCGTCAACCGCATCGGCTGCTTCGCGGAGTTCGTCTCCATTCCCGCGTTCAACATCTTCCCCATTCCCAAGGGGATCTCCGACGAGACCGCCGCCTTCTTCGATCCGCTCGGCAACGCGGTGCACACCGCGCTCTCGTTCGACCTGGTCGGCGAAGACGTGTTGATCACCGGCGCTGGCCCCATCGGCGTGATGGCCGCGGCGATCTGCCGGCACGTGGGCGCGCGGCACGTGGTGCTCACCGACGTGAACGACTACCGGCTGGACCTCGGCACGAAGCTGGGCGCCACCCGGGTGGTGAACGTGGCGAAAGAAGAACTGCCCGCGGTGATGAAGGAGCTGGGCATGACCGAAGGCTTCGACGTCGGCCTCGAGATGAGCGGCAACGGCGCCGCCTTCAAGCAGATGTTCAAGAACATGAACCACGGTGGGCGCGTGGCGATCCTCGGCAGTCCCGCGGGCGAGGTCTCCATCGACTGGAGCCAGGTGATCTTCAAGGGCCTGGTGCTCAAGGGCATCTACGGCCGGGAGATGTTCGAGACCTGGTACAAGATGACCGCGATGCTGCAGAGCGGGCTCGACATCTCCGCCGCCGTCACCCACCGCTACCCCGCCGCCCAGTTCAAGGAAGCGTTCGAGGTGATGCGCACCGGGCAGAGCGGGAAAGTGGTGCTCGATTGGGCAGCGTGAAGAAGAAGTTCGAGGCGGTGCCCAGGCCGGTGAAGGCCGCCGCGCCAACGTCTCCCAAGAAGGCCAAAGTCAAAGCGCCGGGGAAGAAGATCTTCCTGGCGATGGCCGGCAACATCGGCGCAGGCAAGACCACCGCGGCGAAGATGGTCAGCCAGAAGTTCGGGTTCGAGCTCTTCGACGAGCCGGTGATCGATAACCGGTTCCTCAAGAACTACTACGCCGACATGAAGCGCTGGAGCTTCACCCTGCAGCTGGAGTTCTTGATTCACCGGGTGCAACACCACGAGCTGATTCACCAGGTGCCCAAGAGCTGCATTCAGGATCGCACGCTCTACGAAGACCCCGAGATCTTCGCGAAGTATCTGCACGGCCTCGGCAACATGACCGACGCCGAGCTCGAGCTGTACTTCGACTACTTCAAGCGGCTGACCCGCACCGTGGCGCAGCCCGACAAGGTGATCTGCTTCGACGTGCCGAAGGTCGACGTGCTGCTCTCGCGCATCAAGGTGCGCGGTCGCGAAGAGGAGAAGGGCATCAAGACCGACTTCCTCCGCGGTCTGAACGGGTACTACGCCACCTTCCCCATGGTGCTGGCGGGCAAGTACGGCGTCGATGTGCTCACGCTCGACGTGACCAACCTCGACATTCGCACCGGGCAGGGCCGCGCGGAGTTCCTCGACAAGGTCAGCACGTTCCTCTCGAAGTGACGCTCACCAGAACCCCGTGGTGCGCAGGGCGATCAAGCCGGGCGTCCTTCCGGCAGTGGGCGCCTGCACGCGCGTCATGGGGAATCGGTTGTGCTCGAGCCAACCGAAGCCCTCACCCGGCACGAAGGCAGTGCTCTTCGCGTCGGTCCATGAGAGCTCGACCCCGCGGGTGAAGCCTTCACTGCTGTCCCATGCGCCGTCGTCGGCGAAGGCGATCCACCCCTTCAGCGTGGGCCGAACGCAGACCAGGCGCGTGCTCGTGCGGGCGTCGAACAGGCAGACCACCCCTTCCTTGTTCTGCACGGCCACGAGCTGACCAATGCAGGCGACGTGTGTGACGCGATCATGGCACTTGAACTTCTGCGCCTTGCCCGTCTTCAGGTCCCAGCGGTTGAGCACTTCGGTGGCGCAGGAAAAGAGCGAGGCCCCATCGTCAGCGAAGCGCACCATCGGCCACTTGCCGGCGCGCTCGAGGCGCTTCACCAACCGGCCCCGGGCGGTACGCACTTCGATCGCCCCGCCTTCCGCCGACTCCGCGGTGAGGCCTTCGTGCGTCGCCAGCGAGCCCAGCACGCCCGTCTGGGGAGCCTTCGTCTTCTTCGGTGCCGGCAGCACCCTGCTCGCCTCGAAGTCGATCAGGAGAGGAACAGTGGGATCTTCGTCAGTCGGGGCGAAGCCGAGGAACAGCTGGTGGGCGTCGAGAAACGCGAGCTCCCGGGCCGCCCCGTCCGAGTACCTCGTCACCAGCAGGTCCGTCTTCACGTGTGATCCAGCGTAGCGATTGCCGCGAGGCACGGGTAAGCCCCTTTCATGATCGTCGGTCCGCGCAAAGGCTCTGACTCCGTCGTCGAGATGACGCAGCTGCTGTTGCCAGGCGACGCGAATGCGCTCGGCGCGGCGTTCGGTGGATCGGTGATGGGGTGGATCGACATCTGCGCGGCGGTCTCAGCGCAGCGGCACTCCCGGCAGCAGGTGGTGACCGCCTCGATGGACGACCTGCACTTTCATGCGCCCATCAAGATCGGCTTTCAGGTGATCTTGCGCGCGCGGGTGATCGCCGCGTTCAAGAGCTCGATGGAGGTCGGGGTCACCGTGCATGCAGAGAATCCGCTCACCGGCGAGCGGCAGCTGACCACCAGCGCGTTGCTCACCTTCGTGGCGCTCGATGCCGAGGGGAAGAAGATGCCCGTGCCGGCGCTGCTGGTGGAGAACGACGTGGAGAAGCTCGCGGCCGAGGAGGCCACGGCACGGAAGACGGAGCGGTTGGCTCGCAAGGACAAAGGCGGGGCCTGGCTCAGGTTGATTGAGAAGTAACCGCCCTCACCCCGACCCTCTCCCGAAGGGAGAGGGAGACAAGGTTCGGGCCATCGACTGCGGTGAATT
>JANODF010000777.1:0-13576 GCA_031412555.1 Archangium sp.
TCTTCACTGCAACCTGAAGCGAACGCCTCGAAGAAGAAGGAGTTCGCCCCGGTCACCTGGCGAATCGAATAGTGACCTCTTTCCCTCTCCCTCTGGGAGAGGGGGAGGGTGAGGGCGGAACGTTGAGTGAGGATGTTCGACCCTCACCCTGACCCTCTCCCAAAGGGAGAGGGAAAGAGTCAACGCTCCTCGAGGAGCATCTTGATCTCCTTGACCCGCCGCGTGACGAAGTCGCGCTCGAGCGACTTGAAGACGTCCGGCAGCAGATCACGGCTGGTGCACTCCTGCACCGCGACCAGGTTCTGCAGCTCGATCTCCAGCGGGTAGCTGGGCGGAATGAAGTCTTTCACCACCGCCTCGACGTCGGCCGTGATCACCTCTTCGCGGCCTTCGACCATCGCGCGGAACTTCGAGCGCACCAGGATCGCCTCGATGTCGGCGCCCGAATACGTCTGGCCCGAGGTGAGCTTGGAGAAGTCGGGGAACTCGACCTTCACCTTGGTCTTCTTCTGCATCGCCTTGAACAGCTCGTCCCGCTCCGCATCGGTCTGCGGGTAGAACAACGCGATGTGCTCTTCCGCGCGGCCCTGACGCTTCAAGTCGATGGGCAGCAGGTCGGGCCGGCAGGTGAGCAGGAACCACACGATCTTCCCGCGGAAGGCCGTGTTGCCCATGAAGCTGGCGATCGACGCGAAGATGCGGCTCGAGGTACCCGAGTCGCCGCCCGCATCACGATCACCCAGGAACGCATCGGCTTCGTCGATCATCACCGCCACCGGCCACAGCGCCTTCAGCAGGTTGAAGATCTTCTCGAGGTTCGCCTCGGTCACGCCTTGCCACTGGCTGCGGAAGTTCAAGAACTTCACGCACGGCACGCCGATCTCGCCGGCGAACGAGGTGACCAGGAAGGTCTTGCCGGTGCCGACCGGGCCCGACACGAGGTAGCCCATGGGCATCACCTCGATGCGGCCCTTCTTGAGCGCGGAAGACGCGTCGCGCAGCATCTTCTTGGCCTTGGCGTGACCTGCCACCACGTCGAGCGTGTACTCGGGCTCGATGAACTCGAGCAGGCCATGGCACTCGGCCTGGATGATCTCCTTCTTCTTGTCCTTCAAGACCTCGGCGGTGATCTTGTGCCCCGACTCGATCGCCTCGGTGAGCAGGCGGTCGAGGTTGATGCGCGAGAGGCCGGCGGTGATCTTCGCCAGCGCCTGCAGGCTGACGTCGGAGACCGACTGCAGCTTCTTGCCTTCCAACTTCCACTTCACGAAGTCGAGCCGCTCCTCCTCGGTGGGGAGGATGATCTCGATGTTCGCCACGTAGGGGTTGCGCGAGATGCGCGGCGTCAAGTCGGCCAGGTTCTCCACCACCAGCACGATGGAGAGATCGCCCGAGAGGAACTGAGGATCCGACGCCCACTTCACCAACGTGGCCAGCACGAAGCGGTCTTCGGCCTGCAGATGAGACATGTCGCCCGCGGGCGCGATGGTCTCGGCGAAGTCGATCACCAGCGCCACCGACTTGCCGTCGGAGACGCGCATGCGCAGGTAGTTCTCCAAAATCTGCAGCGCGCGGCCCGGATCGCGCGGCATCACCTTCGCGAAGTCGGTGCCGTAGAGCGTGTCGTAGCCCACCAGCGCACGATTGAGATCCTGCTGCGTCTCGGTGGCCGCCGCGCGGATGCCCGAGCTGCGGTCGTAGAAGATGACGTGATCACGCCCGCCGAACAAATCGTCGGAGAGGAACTGCTTCAAGTTCGAGAAGTCGCGGCCGCCGTCTTCTTTGGTGACCGGCTGCAGATCGCGAACGGCGCCGTACAACACGAACGTGCTGACCGTGCGCGTGTAGTACCGCTGGGCGAGCTTCTGCGCCCACGGCGGGAGCCCCGCGAGTGGGTCATCTGTCTTCTTGCGGACCATGGATGGTGTTCCTTCTTGGAGAGAAACCAGATCGCTCTGGCTCCAACTTCACTTCTTCTTCAGCTCGCCCTTGAGTTGCGTCGGCTCGTTGCCCTCGCGCACCTCTAACGTCTCCATCAGCACCTCATAGCCGGGTGCCTTCAACATCACCGTGTGTTTGCCCACCGGGAGCGCACGCATCTGCGGCCACTCCTTGATGGGGTTGCCCTGATCATCGGTGACGGCCTTACCGTCGATGTTCAGGGTCGCCGTGGTGGCCACCGCGTCGGGCACGTTGATCATCAACAGACCGGTGGCCGCGGGCTTGAGCACCATCACCGCCACGATGCCGAGGATCAAGAACGCGACGATCGCCGCCAGCGCGATGATCAAGCGTGTGTTGCCGGGAGCCGCGGGCGCAGGAGCCTGGGGCACGTGCTGCAACGTCTGCTGAGAGACCGCGGCCAGCGTGGGCGAACTCTCGCTGGTCATCACCGGAGGCGGAGGCGCGGGCGGGAGGTTGCGGGTCTGGCGCCGGGGCTGCTCGTGCATCACCGGCGGCGGCATCACCGGCCGGCCGGGATCGGTCGCGACCTCCGAGACCACCGCGGGGCGATTGCGAATGTTGAGCGCCCGCGTGGCATCGGGCCGCACCGTCTGCTGGCCCGGGTTGGTGGCGGGCTCGTCGAACGCGCCGCCCATGCCTTCAGCCATCATGGTGGCTTCGTGTTCTTCTTTGCCGTTGGTGAGCATCGGCGCGACGGCGGTCAGGCGCGGCATGCTGGTCAGGCTGGGAGGCCGGCTCACCTGCGGGTTCGAGCCACTGCTCAGGGTGGGCGGCACCGGACGAACGATGGGAGGCAGACCGGGCGCCGTGCCACCCGCCGAGCTCGGAGACGAGCTGATCGGCATCTGCGTGGGCACCGACGTGACCGCGCTGGGGCTCTGCGCCGAGCCGCCCATCTGGGGCACGTTGCCGACGCCGAAACCCATCTCGGCCGCGGCCAACATGCCTTCGGGCGCCTTGACCTCGGCGTACTCCGTGATGCGCGCGCGCTCCTTTTCGTAGTCCTCCGCGAAGGTGGCCTTCATGAAGGCCGCGAGATCCTTGCGGGTGAAGGGCGTGCCCGTCGAATACATGAAGGCCCGCAGCTCTTCGCCCAGCTCGGTCGCGTGCTGGTAGCGATCGTCGACGTCTTTGGCGAGCGACTTCATGACGATGCGTTCGAGCGCGTCGGGGATCTTGCGGTTGAAGTGTGAAGGCGGGAGCACCTCGACCTTCCTGACCTTTTCCAGCACCGAGAAGTCGGAGTCGCCCACGAACAGGCGCTCACCGGTGAGCATCTCGTAGAGGCAGACACCCATCGCGAAGATGTCGCTGCGGCCATCGAGGGGCAGCCCGCGAATCTGCTCCGGGCTCATGTACCCGAACTTGCCCTTGAGGATGCCGGCCTGGGTCTTGGTGGCCTTGCCCGCGGCCTTGGCGATACCGAAGTCGATCACCTTCACTTCGCCGTCGTACGAGACGAGCGCGTTCTGCGGCGACACGTCGCGGTGCACGATGCTCATGTCGCGGCCCTGGCGATCCTTCGCGCGGTGCGCGTAGTCGAGGCCTTCACAACACTGGGCGATCGCGTAGCAGGTCAGCGGAATCGGGGCAGGCTCGCCGCGCTTGCGGCACCGATCGAAGACCGCGCGCAGGTCCTTGCCCGACACGTACTCCATCGCGATGAAGTAGGAGTTCGAGAGGTTATTGAGCTCGTAGATCTGCGCGATGTTCGCGTGATTGAGCTGCACGGTGATCTTCGCCTCATCGAGGAACATCGAGATGAACTCTTCGTCCTCCGCGATGTTCGGCAGGATGCGCTTGATGGCGACGATGCGCTCGAAACCACCGGCGCCGAACGTCTTGGCTCGCCACACTTCGGCCATGCCGCCGATGTTGACGCGGTCGAGCAGCAGGTACTTCCCGAAGGGAATGGGCTGGCGTTTGGGAGCGGTGGACAAGCACGCGGAGCGTACAGCGCGCCAAAAGCCACCATGGGAGGAAAGTTACGGTTCGACCTGTGTAGGCCCGCCCCACACAGGTTGTTCAGAAGGCTCGCCTTCTGGCTCGGGATCGGGCTGGGCGACGTGCACGTCCCCCACCCAGCCGTCTTTGGTGGCGACCATGCCCCGCGCGCCGAACACCTGCCCCATCGGAGTCCCGACCAGGGTCACCCACGCCTGCTGGCGACCGGAGGCCACGCAGTAGACGACGGTGCCCACCGCGGCCTGCCCGGGATCGACGGCCGGCCCGGCACACCGCTCACGAATCTCCAGCTTCCACGCGCTGACCCGCTCGCCCTTGACGAAAAAGGGCACGGTGCCGAGGCCCTCGAGGAACGAGCCGAGCAAGGCGGGATCACGTGGCACGGCTTCGACGGCCGAAGCCCGGCTGGCCTGCTCAGCGAACGACTGCACGGCGAGCAACGTCTGCTCTTCTGAAGAGAGCGGCGAGCGGCGCGAGTTGATCACCACGAAGTCGAGAAAGAGCAGCCCCAGGGCGGCGATGGTGAGCGCCCGCAGCGGCCGCCACGAAGGGCCCTGCTTGCGCGCCATCACCAGCACCGCTGCGCCGCCGATCGCCACCGCGCACCCCAGCAGCCCCAGCCACAAACGCGGCAGCTCGGCGAGCGCGGTCACCTCGGCCGTCTGCGCCTGCCCCCAGCGCACCACGTCGCCGCCGTAGAGCCAGGCGAGGAACAACAGCAGCACCCCGCGCGCGATGACGCCAGCCGGCTTCACTTCAGCCCTGCCCTGCCAGCACGCGGGCTGGATCGACCTGCGCTGCACGACGGGCCGGCAACCACGCGCCACCGATCGCCGCCAACACCCCCAGGCCCACGCCGAGCAGCGGCAACCAGAGGGGGACCTGGAAAAACGTGTCGGGCTTGAAGGGGAATTCGGGGAGCACGCGCGCCGAGAGCATATCCACCCCGAAGGCGGCGAGGAGCGCGGTGATGGTGCCGAAGAGCCCGCCGCCCACGCCGAGCACCATCGCCTCGACCAGCACCAGGCTGAAGATGTCGCGTTGGTTGGCGCCCACCGCGCGCATCACGCCCAGCTCCCGTTCACGCGCCCGCACGGCGGCCGAGAGTGCGTGGGCGATGTTGAAGGCGGCGAGGAGACAAATCAGCGCAGAGAGCAGCGCCATCGCCGAGGTGGTGATGGCCACGGCAGCGCCCGCGTTCTCCGACATGCGCCGTTCTTGATCGTCGACGCGCAGGCCCATCTCTTTGACGGCGGCGATGATGCGCGGCACGTCGGAAGGTGAGCCCGCTTGCAGGGCGACGCCGCTGAAGGTCTCCGCGTCGACGTTCGCCGCCTTGTTCATGCGAATGGCCACGGCGAGGGGAATGGTGGCGCCCGCCAGCAGGCCACGCTCCGAGAGGCCGACCACCTGCGCCTGCGTCGAAGTCACCGGCCCTGGCGCGACCACGGCGACGAAGCTGCGGTTGAAGTCGACCGGGAAGCTGAAGCCCACCAGCATGGTGGCAGAGAGCTGCGGGAGCGAACGGGCCGGGGCGAAGGTCTTGTTGTAGATCTCGAGCAAGCGCGAAGCGACGATGGTGGGAATCGGTTTGCCGGGGCCGGGATCGGTGAAGTCGCCCAGCTTCACGTCGGCGCGCACGAACTCGGGGTCGACGCCGACGGCGATCACCTCGATGCCCATGCGCAAGCGGCGGCCGAAGAAGTCACCGTCGTAGAAGCTGACCGCGGGCACCCGCACGCTCATCTTCCGGTACGCCTTCTCGACGCCGGGCAACGCAGCGAGGCGATCCACTGCATCCTGGGTCAGCTTGCCGCCGCCGAAGAGGCCGATGGCCAGCTGCGAAGGCACCACGTCGACCAGGCGCGAGTCGACGGGAAAAATTTTCTCCCGCACCACCCGGGCCACGCCGAGGCCGAGCGCGACGAAGAACACCAGCGACGCAATGCCGATCGCAATGCCAAACGCAGAGCTGAACGCGCCTCGCCGATCGCGAGAGAGCTGCAGCCGAACCAACTTCCGCAACGCCGAGGCTCTCATCGTGCGCTCCCTCTCCCCTCGAGAGGGGAGAGGGTCGGGGTGAGGGGCCGCCTCAAGCCAACCGCCCATCATTCAAAGTGAGCACGCGACTTGCCGCACTCCTCAACCGCTCCTCATGAGTGACCGCCAGAATCGTGAGCCCCTCGGCGTTGAGCGACTTGAACAACGCAATCACCTCATCCGCCGTCTGCACATCGAGATTCCCCGTCGGCTCATCACACAGCAGCACCTTCGGCCGATTGAACAACGATCGCGCGATCGCCACGCGCTGCCGTTCACCGCCCGACAACTGACTGGGCAACCGCGACGTCTTCTCTCCCAGCCCCACCCGGGTGAGCGCCTCTTTCGCGCGGGCCGCATCGCCGTCGCTCGCAGAGAACGCGGCCGGCAACGACACGTTCTCCAGCGCCGAGAGCCCCTGGATCAGATGAAACGACTGAAAGACGAAGCCCACCGACTCATTGCGGAACCGGGCCAGCGCGCGGTCGCTCAACCCGGCGAGCCTGGTGCCCGCGACGGTGACCTCACCAGAAAACCCCGAGTCGAGCCCACCGAGCACGTGGAGCAGCGTCGACTTCCCGCTCCCGCTGCGCCCGACGATCGCCACGAACTCACCGGCGGCGATCTGCAGCCCCACCCCGTCGAGCACCCGCACCTTGCCGCGCGCGCCGTCGTCGTACCCGCGGGTCAACGCCTCGGTGGAGATCACGGTGCCTTCGCCGCTCCGCCCAGCGTGAGCACGACCTTCGCCTGCACGACCTTCTCCTTCGCGCCGACCGTCACCGTGATGCGCTTCAAGTCATCCGTCGCGTCGAGCCAGCGCACGGTGGTGGCCTTGATGGCGAAACCACCCAATCCCCACGCGCTCTCCGGCAACGCGCGCACCGACGAAGCGAGCTTGTTGAGATCGATCACCACGTTGAGTGCTTCGTTGCCCAGGCCCTCACCCACGGTGCCTTTGCCCTCCGACTTCACCAGCGCGTCGAGGCGCTGCACCGGAGAGGCGAAGAACACGAGTTCACCCTTCGGCGCGAAGTGCACCCCTTCGCCCTGGGCGTAGGTGGTGATGACCGCCTTCTGCCCGTCAGCACGTTCCCGCACCGACATCTCCGCGCCGAACTTCGGAGCGAGCGCGGCGATCTTCTCGAGCGCAGGCATCACCTTCTCGGGCGTCTTCGATGACGCCACGCCGGACAGGTGCGCGTAAGTGAACGGATTGGTCTGCCGCAAATCGAGCGAAGGCATGCCCTTGTCGATCGGAGGCGCTTCGCTCAGTGACAACGCGGCCACCACGCCCGGCTGCACTTGATCGAGCACCTCGGTCTTCCAGTCGAAGCCGTTTTCATCGAAGGCACGGTTGAGGAACGGGCCGAGCACCTGCCTCGCCCACGGCGCGAGCTTGCCAGGCTCACCGGAGTACCTGGCCACCAGGAACGCATCGGTCGGCAAGTAGCCGAGCAGTGACTTCGCGGTGAGCGGCTCGAGGGCGGCGAGCTGCGCGGGGTCGCCCTTCCAACTCGCGTTGGCGAGGACGGAGAGGCCCGCGGGGGTGAGCGAGATGGAGCCCGTGACCCCGGTGAATGGCGCCTGGGCCAGCAGCGGTGTTCCTCCCGGCAGATAGACCACCACGTCGCGATCCTTCGGGAGCGTGTCGACCTCGGCCGCGTAGGCCTTGTCGGCGCTCAGCGAATCGCTCTCGGTCATCGCGGCCAGGCCAGCGAGCTTCTCGATGCCTGCGCCGTCGGTGATCAACGCGTAGCCGTTGGAAAGCACGTAGCCGAGCTTGGGGGCGGCGCCGACGCTGAAGGTCTTCACCGTCAGGTCGCCGAACTTCTTCTCACCCGGCGTGGTCGCGCCGAGCCTGCGGGCCGCGAGGGTTTGGAGCGTGTTGTGGAATTTCGTGGCGTCTTTCAAGGGGAGCGCGAGGTACCCGTGGCCGGTCACCAACGCGGCGACCGCGGCGGAGCCTGCGCCGTCGACTCCGGCTTTTTCGAGCGCCTCGGTGCTGCGTACGTCGATGCCCAGTTCGCTCACCAGCGCGTCGGCGAAACCTTTGCCGTCGTCGAAGCCGCGCAACTGGGCGGCGAAGGCGGTGACTTTGAGCGCTTCGAGGATGCGGAGTTTCTGGCCGGCGGCTCCAAGCGACGGGATGACCACGACTCCCACGGCGCCGCGCGGAAGGACTCGTTCCACTCCGGTGGTCGCAGTGGTGGGCTTGGTGCACTTTCCACAGCCGGCGACGAGGAGGAGCAGCAGGAGCGTGGACTTCGCCCTCACCCCAACCCTCTCCCGAAGGGAGAGGGGGCTCATCGCACTCTCTCCGGCGGCAACGGCAGCGTCGTCGATGAGAACTCCTCGGTGATTTGCATGAACTGCTCCATCTCCTTCACCGTCTCCTCGGTCGCGTTCACCTCGGCGGTCAGCGCTTCCAGCTGCCGGCTGACGACCTCGGGGTCTCTGATGGCGATCGACTGCTCGTGCGTCAGTCTCAAGACGTCCTCGATGCTGGCGAGCTGATGACTCACCAATTCCCGGCTCTCGTCGGCCTGAACGAAGCGAGCCACCCGCTTCTTCAAGATCTCCACGCGCCGCAACTTCACTTCTTTGAGCCGTTCGTTCTTCTCACCGACCGTGTCGGCCTCGAGCATGCGCAGCTCTTCTTCGATGCCCTTGCGATCGGTCGCGTTCAAGTACTTGCGGTAGCTGTTCAAGGTCGCCACCAGCCGCAGGAAGCTGGTGAGCAGGGCCTCCAACCGGCGCTCGCTGCTGGCCACCAACACCCGCCCACCCGGCATCTTCCCGTAGCTCTCGAGGATGCGGTCTTTCAGCTCGCGCAAGACGGCGTAGTGCTCCTTCTGCGAAGGGGCGAGCTCGGACAACAACGTCTCGCGCTCTTCGGGGGAAGCCACGTCTGAGCTGACCTGCGCCTCCAGGTTCGCGCGCACCGCCCGGCGGAACGAGGGCAACATCGAGAGCATCACCGAATAGAGCAACGACGCCCCACCTGCCGCGGCGAGCGGCACCCAGTCACCCATCGCCGCAGACGCGGCCCCACCTGCCGCCAGCGCGAAGAAGTTCGCGGGCATCGAGAGGGCGGCCTTCAGGCTGCTGCTGCGTCTTTGGGTTTGATCGGTCACGGTGTTTGCGGCGTTGCAACGTACTTGAGGGCTCCCAAATCCGCAGTGTCTTCGGGCTCGGGAGCAGGCGGAGCACCGAAGAGTTTCTGGTTCAGCTCAGTCGCGCTCTTGAACAACTCGGCGTAGGTCACCGGTGCTTCATCAGCGATCCCGAAAAAGGCCAGGTTCTCTTTCAAGGTGGCAGGCGGGGCCGCGCCGATCGCCTCTGTCGGATCCCCCAACTGGGGAGCCAGGGTGCCCAACACCCGGGCGGCCTCGCTCGAGTCCTTGAGCACCTGGGTGTTCGCATCGAGCACGCCCCGGATCACCCGGCGAATCGCATCGGGGTACCGCGCGGCGAAGTCTCCCCGGGTGACCAGCACGGTGGCCAGCAGGTGCGGCGCATCGGCGGTCGAGGTGAGCTGTTGCGCGCCGACTTCCCGCGCGGCGGGATCCACGTCGCCCAGCAGCCCCGCCACCGCGTCGACCTCGCCCGTCTTGAGCGCAGCGCCCGCAGCGTAGGCACCATCGAGCGGCACCACCTTCACGTCGCGCAGCGAGAGGCCCACGCGCGAGAGACTCCAGAGCAGCAGGTACCAGGCCGAACCCCGGTCTTCGACGCCGATGCGTTTTCCAGCGAGGCCCTGCAGCGTGGTGATGCCCTTGCCCACCACCACCTCCTGGCCCCGGCTGCGGCCCAACAACATCACCACCCGCGGCGACGCGTCGTGCAGCAACGAGGCGCTCATCGCCATCGACGAGACCGGCATCGCGGCGAGATCGACCCCGCCGTTTTCGCCGCCCCGAATGAGCGCCTTGCGCAGCTCTTCTTCACGCTCGAAGCGCTGCACCTTCACGTCGATGGCGTAGCCCGCGCGAAAGAGGCCCACCCGCTCGGCGTCACCGGCCGCCCAGAGCAGGGCCGAGGTGCTGCCGCGGGGCACCACGCCGATGATCAACGCCCTCGTGGGAATGCGCACCACGTCATCGATGGGCGCCATGACGCCTGCGGGAAAGTCGCCGGGCGAGAGACGAGGCGCACGGCCGTAGAGCCGATCCCGCGCCCGGTCGATGTAGCCCAGCCGCGAAGCCGCCACCGAAGCGACGGCGAGCGCGGCCAGAAACACAACGAGCAGCCACCGGCCTTGACGTTTCCGGGGGCTGCTCAGGTTCTCACTCACGTTTCACCGTTCAGAAACAAGGATGTGCACCGTTCATCCCGAGCGAAGTCGAGGGGTCACCTCTGATTCGCGCGGCAGGTGCCCCCTCGACTCCGCTCGGGGAGACCGGTGGTTACTTGACCTCGACCTTCTTACCGATGGTCTTCTCGCCGCCCTGCGAAACGTCCGACACGGGGGCGGGGCTCTGCAGGCCCATCTCCATCTTGAACTGCTTCACCAGCTCAGCGGCCTGGAGCGCCTCGGCCTCTTCTTCGATCTTCATCGACTGGGTGTCGACCGACTCGAGCGCCATCTGCATGCGCGCCTCGTTGACGGCGGTCTGCTCCTCGACCTTGCGGAGCATCTCGTCGTGCGTCGCGTCGATGCCGCCGACCTCGAAGGACTCCATCGCGTCAGCGACCTTCGACTGCCACTTCGCGCGGCGCGCGTCGCGGATGGCCGACATCGCCTCGTTGGTCTTCTTGTCCTTCTCGCGCATGAACGCCTTCTTCACGTTCAAGGCCTTGTCGTAGGCCGACCGGGCGGTCGCGAGCTGGGCGTCGTTGCGGGCCAGGGCGCCCTTCTCCATCTGCAGCCGGGTCGCGTACTGAGCGGCGAGATCGTCGCGGCCACCCTGAATGGCGGCCTTCACCTTGGCGGTGAGATCATTGACCTCGATCTTGTATTTCGCGTTCTCCTTTTCCAGCAGCGTGACGTTCGCCCGGACCATGGCGATCGACTCGTTCATCTTGGGAACCTGATCGTTCAGGTCACGGATGTTCTGCTCGAGGATGAGCTCGGGGTCCTCAATCGTGCTGACGAAGAAGCCGACGAAGCTGCGCATCGCGCGTCGAAACCGTTGCCACATGGATGAACGTGCTCCTGATGGGAGTAAACGGAAGCTGTAACGAAGAACGACTCTACACGGTTTGAACTACACGGTTTTACCGGTGCTTCGATTGCCTGACTGCAGACTTACTCTCCCCGAACAACGCCCTCCACCCTTCCGTTCCGCCGAACCGGAAAACCTCGCTGTTGAAGGCCTTTGCAGCCACTTTCAGGGCGATCAGGGCGAAGAGCAGCACCGAACCCATGGTCAGCAACACCTGCGTGAGGGTCGCGTTCCCCAGAACTGAGGCCTTGATCAACAGGGCTACGTTGAGCAGCGGAATGAGGGCCGTCAGGTTGTTCAGCTCGACCCCGGGCATTTGGCTCAGGAGCGCCGGGGCCAGGCACACCAACATCAGGGGCGACATCAACGACTGGCCCTCTTTGAAGGTGCGCGCGGTGGAGGCCACCGTCAACGACACCCCGGCCAGCAGGAGCGCCGCGGGCACCAGGCAGGCCAGCATCGTGAGCATCTGACCGGAGCTGAGCTGGAAGGTGGTGGTCGCCTTGCCGCCGAAGGAGAGCCCGAACCCGAAGGTGGCAGCCATCGCGGCGAGGTTGGCCAGCGCGGTCACCACCGCCACGGCGCTCACGGTGAGGTACTTGGCGGCCATCACGTCGACGGGCCTCGCACCCGAGACGAGCAGTGTCTCCAGCGTGCCGCGCTCTTTCTCACCGGCGGTCAGATCCACCGCGGGGTAGAGCGCGCCGAGGATCAACATCATCAGCAAGACGATGGGGAGCAGCCGCGAGGCGATCAGCGGCCCCAGGTCTTTCTGGAACTCGAGATCGACCGCGTCGGCCTTCACCGGTTGTACGAAGCCCGGCTCGAGTTGGCGCGCTTCGAGGCGCAGCTTGAGCGCGTCGGTGTTGATGCTCTCCAGCACCGGGCGCAGGCGATCGAGCGCCTCGACCGAACGATCGAACCGCTTGGTGTAGAGGATGGTGACCACCGCCTGCCGGCCGGCTTCCAACTCGGCGGCCGCGTTCTCCGGGGCCTCCACCAGGGCTGCGATCTTCTGATCTCGCAGCAGCTGCTCGGCCTCGGCGCGGGCCTGCGGTTGAAAGGTGGTCTTCTCGGGCACGGGCTTGCGAGCGAGCAGATCGATCGTGGCCTGACCGACCACCGCCACGACCAACGGCTCGTTCTTGAGCCGCTGCGTGCCGGCGGCGACGATCGCGCCCATCAGCAGCAGGATGCCCGGGTAGAGCAACACCGGCAGCAGCACGGTGAGCACCAGGGTGCGGCGATCGCGCGCCACGTCGAGCAGCTCCTTGCCGAGGAGAATTCGCCAGGCCTGTCCCGAGCGCAGTCGAGGGGCGGGCTTCATGCGGTCGCTCCCGCGAAGTGAAGGAACGCGTCGGTCAGCTTGTTCTTGCCGCTCAGGGTGAGCAGCTCGGTGCTGGTCCCACGCGCGACGATCTTCCCCCCGCGCATGAAGAGCAGCCGGTCGCAGAGGTACTCCGCTTCTTCCATCCGATGGGTGGAGAAGAGCACCGCCTTGTTGCGGGCCTTCGCACGCTGCACGAGCTCGAGAATGTCGCGTGAAGCGAGCGGGTCGAGCGTGGCCGTGGGCTCGTCGAGCACGTACGCCGAAGGGTCGTGCACCACCGCGCGCGCGATGTTGATGCGCTGCTTCTGCCCGCTGGAGAGCGACCCGCAGCGTTTGTCGAGGAAGGCGCTCAGCTCGAGCTCTTCGGTGAGAGCGGTGATGCGAGAAGAGAGCGCCTGCTCGTCGAGGCGCTGCAGGCGGCCGAAGGTCTGCAACATCTCGCGGCCGGTGAGGCGGTCGTAGAGGCCGGTGCTCGCGGTCAGAAAGCCGAGCTGCCTGCGGGCTTGCAGTGGATCGACCTGCACGTCGACGCCGCCGATGCGGGTGACGCCCGAAGCGGGTCGAAGCAGGCCCGCCAGCACGCGCAGGGTGGTGGTCTTGCCGGCGCCATTGGGGCCCAGGAGGCCGACCACTTCGCCGGGCTCGACCGTGAAGCTCACGTCGTCGACGGCGCGGAAGGCCCCGAAGTCGCGGACGATGTTCTCGACCTCAATCACGGTGCGCAGCGTCGCCCAGTGGCGGGTCGGAAACGAGAAGAACCACGAATTGACCGGTTCTCCCGAGAGCAGTCGAGGGAGCACCTCAAGTGGCATCTCGACTGCGCTCGATGCGAACGGGGGCCGGTGGCTCAGCGGCCGAAGTTCATGAACGGCTCACCCTGCTGAGCCACGTTCAACTTCAGCCCCATCGGCGCATTGCCCCACGCCACGCCATCGAACGCGTTCTCGAACACCACGAAGTCGAGTTGGTAGCTGCCCTTGGGCACGCGGAGCACGTAGTTCTCGCGGCCGCCGTCGAAGCGCCAATCGAAGATCTGAAAGTCCTGCTGACGCTGGAGCCGCAGGCCGACTTCCGCCCCGCCGATGGTGTCGCGCACCACCGAACCATC
>JANODF010000778.1:0-14252 GCA_031412555.1 Archangium sp.
CGGAGCCTGCCTTAAGGGCGGGTCGGGTGAGTTCGGGATGGCAAATTCAGATAAGTTGGCTGCTGTGGCTGCGATGATCGCCGAGCGGGATGAAGACTTCAGGCCGCTGAAGGAAGCGGCTATGGCCCACGGCGCCGAGCCACTCTGGCCGATCACCCGCCTCAAGGCGCTGCTCGGGTACGACCCAGACGAGAGCCTGGACAATGCGGTGAACCGCGCAAAGCTCAGCGCCCAGACCGCCGGTCTCCCGCTTCGCGAGCACTTCGTGGCGGGCAACCTCTTCGACGACCCGAGCGAGATCTACGTCACCAAGTATGCTGCACTGCTGGTGACGATGAACGCTGACCCGGGGAAACCTGCGGTCGCGATTGCTCAGAACTACTTCGCCCTTCAGGCCGACAAGCAGCAACTCGAGGATGAGAAGCGGCTCCGGAGTCGGTTCGACGTCACCACGGAGAATCGAAAGCTTCAGGGCGTGGCTCAGGCGCACGGAGTTCAGGACTTCTCGCGTTTCAATGGCGTCGGCCTCTCGGCCTTGTACGGCGGCCGGAATCAGGACCAGGTCAAGGCGATGAAGGGCCTTCCCAAGGCGGCCGCGCTGCTGGATCACGCAGGTAGTGAGGAGTTGGCTGCCAACCTCTTTCGAATCACGCAGACGGCTGCAGCGTTGCGTCGACAGGAGGGGAAGAGCGAGACCGCCGCCACCGAGACCCACCGTCGCGTTTCTCACGACGTTCGGCAGGTCATCTTGGGTGCTGGGAATACGCCGCCCGAGCAGCTTCCTGTTTCAGAACTGAAGGTCGATCGCCTTGCCACTCAGCTCAAGAAGAAGCTGAAGGCCAAGTAGCCCTTTGTTGATGCACCAGGGTCGGCGTGGGGAGCGAAACTCCCCGCCCACCTGCAGCGTCAGAACTCCACCAGCAACGCCGCGCCGACCATGCCGGCCATCAGCGCGGGCTTGGCGGGCTCGACCTCTGCCAGGCCCCAGCCCGCGATCGAGACGCCGCCGATGATGCGCCGCTCGAAGATGCCGCCGACCACCACGCCAGCAGGGCCTCCGCTGAATCGCCCGCCCACAAGCGGCCCGATGCGCCACTGAGGCAGCGCGGTGGTGACGCTGACCCTCTCGGTGTCGCGCTGCCCCTGATGGTCCTCGGTGCGCTTGCCTGTTTCGGTGCCTGTCGTCGCCGTGGCGGCACCGTGGTGCTCGATCGACTTGTCCACCGTCGTTCCGTCCGGTCGCGTTTCCACGTTGCGCCAGACCGTCTTGGTGACCGTCTGCGCGAACGTGTAGCCCCGGGTGATGTCCTCGACCACCAGGTCCTTGAACACCACGCGCTCTACCTCGCGGGTCTCCACCTTCGCCGGCGCCGAGAAGCGGCCGGCGCTGAACCCCACGACGAGCAGCGCCACCCCAGCCAGAGCGATACCTGCGCGCTGGATGTGGGTGCGCTGCTCCGGGGTCAACGCTCAGCCCTCGATCGGCGTGAAGTCGACGAAGAAGAGCTTGCCGTTCACCAGCTCCGGGTAGATCTCCGGGTTGGTGATGCTCAGCTTCAGCTCGCCGCTGGGCGTCCACTTCGACCACGCCTTGTTCGCGTCATCGTCGCCAGCCCCGAACACGGGCTGCAGCGTGACGTGCATGCTCTCGATGGGCAGGGAGCCATCGGGGTACTTGTGGAGAGAGTTGGTGGAATGAACGCCGGTGATTCTGCACTTCGCTCGGAACGCCATGGTGTGTTTCTCCTGCTGAGCGCCCGAGACCGATGGCGCGCGTTGAACCTCGAATGAAACGACGGCGGGACCCGCAGCAACCTGAGCCGGCATGTCGGGCATGGACGGCGCTCGCTCGATGCTGAGTTGCTGCACCTCCGGAGGCGCGGTGGTGTGGGCGAGAGCGGGCAACGAGAGAGCGGCGATCAACAGAAGAGAGAAGCGGGAACGCATGTGCGGCCTTTCGTGAGTGCTGCGTGGATCATCGACTGGAGGCGAGCGCCTCGAGGTCAGACGGGAACTCGTAGACGGGCGCAGGGAACGGCAGGCGCCCCCAGTCCGCGAGCTCGTGGTGGGGTTGGTCGCCGTTCGGGTACGACTTGCCCACCCAGCGGCCGCCCCACTTGAAGCCGAGGCCCTCAGAGAAGACGCCGATGATGGCGAACCGATCGCGCACTAGCTGCGGAAGGTCACGCCACGCGGTCCATTGTTTCGCGGTCCCGCCCCAACTCCTCGGCACGTGCTCGAGGAAGCTCACTGGCCAGAGGTCGAGAGCTCCCCCTCGTCCGTGTGGGGTCTTCTTCAGCGAGTCGGCCGCCGAGAAGCCTCCGCCCGACAGCATCGCCTGAACCGCGGGCTCGACTCGGAGTCCGCCGTGGAAGCCGACCATGATTTCGAACGGGCCGCGCTTCTCCCATTCACGGAGCAGCACCAGCATTCGAGGTTGCACGCCGCGGGCGCGCTCAATGTGATGGACCTTCATCAGCGCACCGGCTCAAGGTTCGGGTTCGTGCGGCGGTGACGCGGGCGGTGGTTTTCGACCTTTTGCCGGGCCTCCTCGATGCGCGAGGTCATCGACTCCGCGGCCTTCTCGAGCTGCTCATTCACCGCCTTCATCACCTCGGCGGTCTTCTCCGTCATCGTCTTGAGCTTGGGGGGCATCGGGTCACTCCCTCGTGAAGCGGTCGATCGCTTTGTCCAGGACGTCCATCGCCTCGGTCTGTTTCGTCGACAGCTTCACGACGCTCGTGAGGGTGGCCACCGTCGCGTCGTGTGCGGCCTGCTGCGCAGCGAAGCGGTCGTTCGTCTGAGCCAGGTAGACCTTCACCCAGAACACGTTGGTGCCCACGAGCATGAGCCACAGCACGACGCAGCCCCACGCGAGCGCGCTCGTGAGCGAGCTCGACAGCCCGGCCGCCAGGTCCTTCGGGTCGATCGTCTGCGCGTGTGCAGGGAGGGCGAGAAGCGCAAACGCAAGCACGAGCAAAAGCGCGCCGACCCGCAGCGCCCCGCGCCGGCGAGAGAGTTGGAACCGAGCGCACCGCTCCTCGTGTCCCCATCGGAGGAACTCGAGCGGGTCGCCGCAGTTCGGGCAACGTTGCTTCGAAAGGGGACGCCGCAGGTTCATCAGCCAGAAAATGGCGCGGTGCGTTCACACGGTGCGGCAGGCCGTCATCGGGTGTCGAAGGTCTCCTGTCAGAGGATCCGGTGGATGTTCAAGTAGTTCCACGTCGCGCCTGGGAACGTGGTGCGCGCCGCGCCTGTGTTCTGGAAGATCCGCACGTCGATGATGTCGCTGGCCGCGAGCAGGATCGTGTCGGCGAGCATCACGTGTCGGTAAGAGAACAGAGTCGTTTCGGCCACGGGCCGCGCACCCTGACTCACGATTGCGCCGTTTTTGTACAGCGCGATCTGCCAGACCGACCCGACTGCAGCGGCGAACTGCTCAAAAAGCGCCGCCGCTTCCACCCGGTAATAGCCGGCCTTCGCGATCGTCGCTCTGCCCGTCGCCGGGTCGTACTCGGCCAGCGAGTCGAAGACCTCCGTTGGGAAGACGAAAATCGTATCCACGCCGCTGTTGATCGTCTGGGCAGTCGCGCGCGTCGCCCTGATATGCGTGACGTTCGCGATCGCGGGCGTGTCGCTGACAGATGCGCCGTAGAGCGTCGGAATGAACCCGCGATTCGTGGCCCAGAGGTCTTCCTGCTGGGCCTCGCTGAAGAAGATGTCACCAACGAACCAGCCGTACGCCGCGCTGGTGATGTCTTCTTTGCCGAAGGTGATGGTGCAGAAGTTCACATCGAACGGGAGCGCCCCGATGAAGTCGGAGGGGATGACGTAGTTCGCCCAGACACCAGAGGCCGCGACGGTGTGAGGAACGAAGTGCGTGAAGAGGATGGGCGAGTCGGAGAGATCCGACTTTCGGTAGAACCGAATGTAGACAATCAGCCGGCGCGACGCGGTGACCGTCCCGTTCGGTCGCACGCTCATGTAGATGTTGAAGTGCCCACCCATGCGGCGCACGGGAAATGCGCTGCTGCGAATGAGGTAGTCACCAGCGCTCTGCCGGAAGTCGAGATAGTTCCCGTAGACGGCGTCGGTGCCCCAGAACAGCCCGCCCGCGGCACCCCAAGTGAGGGCGCTCACGACGGTCCAGTGATCGAACGGCGCGAGGGCGAGGTCATCGCTCGCGTGCTCGAAGTTGCCGTTGAGCGGAAAGTGACCCTGGCTCACCAGCGAGTTGTAGTGGCCGGCATTCGCGCGCCCGGCGACGAAGGTCTGCTCGAGCGAGGGCTCACCTCGAACGATTCGGTCTGTGTTCTTCGAACGGGGAACGGTCTTCCAGTAGTACGTCTTCCCCGGCACGAGGTCGGACACGACGAACGTGTCTGACTCCCCCGAGGCCTTCATGGTCGCCGCGCTGGGCGAGGTGCCCGGGCTGGTGCTCAGGTGCAGCTCGTAGCCTTGGTTCAGCGCCCGCTTCGTCTTCCCTCCGGAGTCCTTCACCGCGAACTGCTGGCCACCAACCACGCTGGCCGTCGTGAGCGTGCTCCCCGTGCTGTTGAGCTGGGAGACCTGGTGCACGTCCGATTGCTTCACGCGCCCGTCGAGCCCCAGCCAATCGCTCTGTCGGGCCGCGGGCTGACCGCGCAAGGTGACAGAGGTTGAAGCCGAGCCCGCGACGAAGCGGTGCTTGAGCGAACCCACTGCCAGCGTCTGCGCAGTCGTGAACCGGAGGTTGTCAGCTGGCAGCGTGATGCGGTCGCCGAGCTCCAAATAGAAGTCGCACGGAAAGCTGTACGACGTTCCGATCAGCGGCTCTTTGAGGTCAGCGAGGGCGGCGTTCGCCATTCGATCCGCTTCAGCCGCGGTGTCGATGTTGCTGGCGTCGTCCTCGGCGATCTCCATGAAGCGCCGCCCGTACTTCGCAATGCTGGCCGCGTCGCTCACCTCGCGCGTGATGCGAGTCGGCGCCCCGGTCGGGTCACGGCTCGAGCTGTCACCGTAGATGACGCGCACCACGTTGCGAATGTCCCACACCGCGAGACCCAGCTCATCGCAGTCACCTTCCTCAGCCTGGTCGAGCACCTTGTGCACGGTGGTGCTGGTGCGGTCCGGTTGAGCCAGCGTGAGTTCGTACCGACCCAAGCCCGCGTTCCACTCAAAGCGAGACCACCAGCCGAGCTGACCCACCATCGCCTTGATGGCCTCTTCCACGCTCTCCCGCTGCTGAAGGTAGGGCTTCACCTGCCACGCTGGGGACACTGGGGTCTGCAGCGTGACGAGAGCGCCCAGCCCGTTGTCGTTCAGCACCTGCTGAATGAGCACCTCGAGAGCGAGGCCGGTGGTCCCGCTCGTCAGCCCAGCCTCGGTGAACGTGACACCTCCGCTGACCACCGTCGCGCCCGTGCCCGTTGGCCAGGCCGGTTCTCCCGCTGACTGCGGACCAACCACCGCGGTGACTTTGTAGAAGTGGCCGTTGGCCCGGTCCTTCGACGGCACGACCAGTTCATTGAGAACCAGCGCAGGCAGGTCGTACCGGAAGACGTAGCAGCCCTTCACCGCGTTGGCGCCCTGGGCCAGGCAGTAGACCCGCTCGCGTTCGATCCACGTGTCGCGCAGCTTCGCGGACTTGTCGGTGCAGATGAGAACGAGCTCGTCGGTGGGCCAGTCAATCTCGTCGATGTAGCCGTCGAAGATGACCTCGCGCAGGCCCCCGGGGGTGTTGCTGATGTCGGGCAGCTGAAGCTCACCCTCGATGACGATGCGCCGGCCGGCGAACACAGGGGGCTCGGAGCCGTAGAGCGGGTTCCCGGTGATGACCAGCGGCGCCAGCGAATAGAGCCCCTGCTGGCGCAGCAGGGTCACGCGCGCGGTTCGAAAGCTGTCGACGTCTTGAGAGATTTCCACCTCGAGCACTGGATCGCTCTGCCCCTCCGCATCTCCGGTACCCCACACGGGACCGGCGACACCCGCTGACGAGTAGACGGTGACGAGCGCGCGCGCGCCGTGGCTCGGGTTGGCCAACACGGCTGCGGCCTGGGCACTCTTCGTTCTCACCTCAGACCTCGATGAGCGAGCCGCTCAGCATGCTCGCGGTGGGGTTCCAGACGCCGTTGACGACAGCCGGCGTCACTCGCATCGACTCGACCATCCCGTGGCAAATCAGCGAGGCCTGAAACAGCCCCACGGGCGAAGGACGGAGCTGCTCGGTGGGGAGCAGCGTCGAGGTCACGTACACGCGAGGCAGCTGAGGCAGGGTGTACGTCACCAGCGCCAACCCCTCGAGCAGTTGGTCAAGCTGTGCCTGAGGCAGGAACCACGGGATGACGGTGAGGTTCGAGTAGCTCCACGGTCCGCCGACACCAGGTTCGATGATGGTGAGAGCACCTCCGGTGATGCTGTACGACTCGGGCCCGGTGTAGTTCTGCACCGCCCCCGACGCGCCCAGTGAGCCCAGCTTCTCCCGGCTCCAGAACGGGCCACCCACCTCGAGCGCGCGCCAGCTGTGGCCAAAGATTCGGAAGGTACCCGCGGCGTCGTCGCGACGCCAACCGACCACGGTCGCCCCCGTGAGCGCCGCGGTAGCCGAGCTCACCGCCGACTGGTCGTAGAACTTGCCGGGGATGATCATCGTCTGCCCAGCGGTGACGCGGAAGACGCCGTTGGTGTTGATCGGATTCCCTCCACCGGCCCCCGTCCACGCGCCCGTTCCGGTCAGCGGCAGGCCCTTGGCGCCGTACACGCTGCTCAGCGTGTTCCAGAACTCGCCGTCACCGAGGAGGAGCGAGCGGAACATCATCGCCTCGTCGTGCGCGAGGTTGGCCAGCGAGAACTTGAACATCCACTTGCTTCGCCGGCGCTCGAGCACGCGGTGGCCCCGCTGGTTCCGCTTCTCGGTGCCGACTGGCTCGAACGAGAGCTCGAGGCTGTCGATGCTGACGGGCAGAGCGACGCCGTTGATTGACAGGATGCTCATCAGTCATCCCTTCGGCCGCGGGGGTTGCCCGTGCGCTGCCCGCGTTCTCGAGTGCGCTCGCGCGCGGTCTCGCGCACTTCCTCAGCCAGCGATTCAGCCGTGTCTGCCTCGGTGACGATGTCCCCTTCGACGATGATGGTGGTGCCCGTGGAGCCGCCACCGCCGTCGCCCCGGTAGACATTCGCCGAAGTGATGCCCATGTCTGCCTGGTACCGCGCGTTCGCGATGTTGAAGCCAGCGGGCACATTGGAGAGGCTCTCGGCGACCTTCTGCGCAGCCTTCGCCGCGTCCTCATCAGCAGCGGCGCGAAGGTTGGCGGCGGCCGCCGCGCGATCGGCGGCGTCAGCCTCGGCGCTTCCCGGGGCCCACATTCTGTCGATGATGCCCCTCAGCTTGGCCGACTCCGCCTTGGCAGCCTCATCGCCGAAGGCAGCGGCGATCTCGTTGAGGAAGATGATGATTCCCAGAATCACCGTCGCGATGACCTTGATGACGCCAGCGATCAATTCGAACACGGGCTTAAGCAGCTCCACGATGACGCCCACGATTTTGCCGATGACCTCGATGATGGGAGCCAGAGCCTGAATCAGGTCGCCAATGGCGCTGAGGATCGGACCGAGGTTCACCAGCAGGGCGGCGATCGCGTCGAACAGCGGCTGCAGCGCGGTGAACAGCGGGCCGATCATCTCGATGATGCCGCCCAACAGCCCGGTCAGGGCGTCGAAAATGGGCTTCACCAACGGTTCGATCATCTCGGCGAGCTTCTCGACAAACACCATCGCGATGCCGAGGAACTCGAGCGCGCTCGCGGCCTTCTTAACGATTTCCATGAAGCCCGCGATGATCGCGCCCCAGACCCCGCCAGCCTGGGCACCCTGCACGACGGAGTTCACCAGGTCGCCAACAGCTCCGAGAATCTGCTGACCCGCTGCTCCGAGCAGGGGCGCCATTCGGCGCGCCCACAGCTCGAGCGACTCGCCCACGTTCGCGGATCGCCCCAGTCCCCTGTCGAGCGCCGCAGTCGCAGAGCCCCAGTCAGCGGCTGCCACGGCATCACTCATCGCCGCGCCAGCTGCGTCTGCAGCGCGCTGCACGGCCGCCTGTCCATCAGCACCGCTTGTCGTCGCGCCCTTCTGACCCGCGGTCATCGGAGCCCCGCCAAAACGGTTGGCAGTCACTCCGGGGTCGCTCAGCTTCAACGTCGAGAGCTTGCCGACTGCCCTGCCGGCATCGTCGAACACCTCTTTGAACCCGCTGACGGTGACGTTCTCAATCTCCTTGAGCCAGCGCTTCACTTCTTGCGCAGCGTCGACGTCCCGCATCTGCTTCTTGAAGAGTTCCGCCTCGGCGGTCATGTCTCGCAGCGCACCGGCCGCGAGCAAGGAAGCCGCACGCATCGACTCGTCGGCGGCGAACTCGTGACCGCTGATGTCCTTCTTTGCCGCCCCCATGCCGCGGCCGAGACCGATGGCCTTCCCCTGCTTCGGGCCGTCGAAGTCGAGTTCCTTCTTGATGGCAGCCCACTCTTCTTTGACGCCGTCGACCAGCTGTTCGCCGATCGCCTTCCCGAACGTGAAGGCCTCGCTGAAGAAGCTCCCGCTCTTCAGGTCTGCCCAGAGTCCCCCGAAACCCTCGCGCATGCCGGCGACCCCGAGGTCCTTCCCGGTGATGGTCTCGATGTTCTCGGCGACCTCGAGGAGACCGCTCACGAAGTGCGCGGCGCCGTCGATGAGAAAGTCCCACATCTTGCCCATGAAGGCGGCGAACTGAGAGAAGCCGTCCTTGAGCCAGTCGAGGACCTGCTGCGTCGCTTCCTGAATGCCGCCCCAGTTCTTGCGCCAGGCTCGATGCAGAAGAAGCACGCCGGCGATGACCAGGCCGACCACGGCGACGATCGAGAGCAAGGGCCCCACGCCGATGGTCGCCACCATGGCGAAGCCGGCGCGCAGAATGCCGAAGACGTTGGCAGCCACGCCGCTGAACATGCTCAGCACCTTCGCTCCCGCTGCGACTTGCACGGCGAGAACGGCGAAGTTCGAGATGTGCTTTTTGACCTCGGGGTCGAGGCCAGCAACCACCCCCGCCGCCTGCCGGAACATGCCGGTCATCTCGCGCACGGCCGGCAACAGCATGTCTGCCACCTGGACCGCGAGCAGCTGCGTGCTCCGCTCGAGTCCCTCCATCGCCTTTTTCGTGGGCCCATCGACGCCAGCGGCCATCTTCACCGCGGCGCCACCGATGGCAGCGAGAACGCCCGAGACCTGGGCGACCTCTGCCGACATTCGTTTGGTCTCGCGGGCGAAGCGTTCCGCGAGCTTCATCGCGCCAGCCATCGACTTCGAGTAGCCGGAGGTCTGCGCGGTGAGCGCCACGTACATCGAACCCAGTTTGAGGGCCATCACCGCCTCCTTGCCGCGCCGCCCTTCGGCCGCGAATCAGCCTCGCGTCGCGCTTTCTCGATTTGCTTCTTCTCCTCGGCGCTCTTCCATCGCCAGAAGACAGGCCACTCGAGCAACTCCGTGAGCGGCATGTCTTCTTCGAGCTCGTAGACGGGACGGCCGATCTCCGCCGCCACCTGGAACATCAGGAGGCGAAGCCCGTCCCCCATCAGTTTTTTTCGATCTTCTCCCGTTCCTTCTCGTCGACGTTCATGAGCGGGAACGCGACCTCGAAGATGTCGTCGACGAAGCCACCCGCCAGCTGAGCCAACAGCGCGGGCTTGTCGGCGTCGGTGAAGATTTTCGTGTTGTTGTCGCCGGGCTCGTAAGTGAGGGCGACCACGGTCTCCACCTGCAGGCGCGCCAGGTCGACCGTGCTCTCCTCGCCAGCCGACACACCAGCTGCGCGGTAGATCGCCGCGCGAATCTTGAGGCCGGGCTCGCGCACCTCGACCTGTGCGGCCTTCCCTTCGGAGTCGATCAGGGGCGGGTAGCGGTAGCGCTTCTTCTCGCGCATGACCGGCTCGCCAGCGTCGTCGAGGATCGGGCGCTTCTTCTTGTCGAGGTCCGGCTCGAGCACCGGCTGCCCTTCCTCGTCGAGCTCCACCTCGAGCACGCGCTTCTTGGTGGCGTCGCGAAGGGTGACCAGCTTGCGGCGCATCTGCCGCGCTGGCGCGCCGAGGGTGAGACTGCGCAGTTGATCTCGTGTCGACATCAGGCCTCCCAGCCGTAGCCGGCGCCCGCAGCACGAGCGGAGCCGGTGAAATTGACGGTGTTGTTCACCAGGCCATCGACGCCACCATCGAGCGCGGTCGACTCGAGGAGCACCCACGCGCGGAAGCGCTTGCCCCCTGCAGAACGCTCGAACAGCAGCGGCGTCCCGTTCTCGTGGCTGGTCTGAAGAATGAGCGAGCCGGCGCCCGGGTCGTTGTCGATGGTGAGCAGCTCGTTGAGCTCGAGCGTGCCGGTGACGTCCTTCAGCCCCAGCTTCTTCGTGCGACAGCCGCCAGGGGCGGGGAAGGTCGTGTCATCCAACACGGTGCGCGAGCAGGCGAAGTCGAACGAGGTCACGCCGAGCAGGTCGATCACAGGGAGGTAGCTGCCCGAGACGCGCACGAGCGCAGCGGCACCCTGGTCGGCAAGGAACGTGATGATGCCGTACAGGTAGTTGACCGTGTACGTGGTGGGGTTGGCCACGACGTAGGCGCCGCCACCCGCGCCATCGGCATCGACCTCAACGACCACGGCAACGGCCGGGTCGATCAGTCGCTTCAGGTCGGTGTTCAACTGGTAGCGCGTGTTCGCGGTGAGTTTGGTCGTCGGCTCGAGAACGAACGCCGTCGACGTGCCCTGACCGCGAATTACGCCGGTGTGCGCGGCGGTGGACACGGCGGCTCCTTACGGGCGAACGGTGGGCGCGCCGGACTGCGTGAGGGTGAAGTCTGCGGACACGAGGTCGGCAACGGCCCCGCCCTCCGAGATGTCGCTGACGAGCATCGGGTACGTGAAGCCGTTGGTCCCGTCGTTCAGCACGGTGACGTAGGCCAGGGTGCCGTTCTCGTGCGCGGTGCGCAGGATGGTCTGAATGGTGTCGGTCGGCTTCCAGTCGCCGCTGATGTTGCCGGAAGCGTCCTTCAGCCCCGCCATCTTGGTGCGGGTGTCGCCGCCCTTGAAGTTGGTGGTGTCGAGGATGTCGCGCGTGCGGTCGATGGAGCAATCCTTCGCGCCGTCGAGCTCGTCGGGGCCCGTGGGGGCGGTGTTGTCCGTGCGGACGTAGACCTTGCGGAGGTGTGCGGCGTTGGACATGCGATGCCTCCCTGCGAGAGGCCCTCAACATGCTGCGCTTCATTCACACGGTGCGTGAAGCCGTCACGCCAGCGAGGCGCGGTAGACGCACTCCACGTTGATCGACCACAGCCCGTGTTGATCCTTGTCGCTCCCGAGGAACGCCGGCGCCGAGTCGCGGCAGAACCAACTCAGGTACCCGGCCACCACCTGCATGTTGAGCCACGCGTAGACCTCGCGCGCCAGCAGGTCTCCCGCGGTGTCGTCACCGGTGGGGCCCTTCACCATCACCTGCACGGTGGGGCGGTAGAGCGCGGTGCGGTGCCCCCCGAGGTACGGCTGAGGGCCAGGACCACCCGTCCCGAGGCAGAACACCGCCGGCGCCGGCGTGCGGTCGCCTGAACGCATCTGGCCGATGAAGAGGCTGGTGCCGAGAGCGAGCAGGGTGGCCCCAACGGTCTTCCCGTCGAGGAACGCCGCGACGTCGGCGGCCGCGTCTCGCAGTGGGCCCGGGCTGGGCGCCACCCAGGGCTGAGCCTCGAGGCTACCGGTGAAGTCAGGCGGCTCGGCGCCGGCCGGCGAGTCGGCTCGAAACGCCACGTCGATCGCGAGGTCGGCCGTGCTGGGCACTGCGGCGAACAGGTACGTGGTCGCGCCTGGCGTGATGATGGGCGGTGCAACGCGCGCGTTCCCGCCGAAGTCATCGTACAAACCGAACGACGGCGAGGCTCCCGTCCACAACGCCCCTGCAGCGTCCTCGAGGTGCCAGGCGATGAAGGGCGTGCGCGGCGTGTGGATCGCTCCGGAGAACCGCCGAGGGTTCGCGCCAGCCCCGCCGTCGAGCAGGAACGCGACGCGCGCGGCCTCGTCGGCATCGGTCGGGGAGAACCCGTACAGGCCGGCGCCGAGCTCGGTGATCACCGGTGGCGTACGCGCGTTGCCCAGCAGGTCCCTGTACTGAACGAACGTCGGCACCGCCCCGGTCAACGGGGCGCCGGTCACGGCATCGTTCAGCGGGAATGCGATCCGATCAGCCATGGCTCAAAGCGCCGGGTCGACGGGGTTCAGCGCCGGGTCGGCCAGCGCGTCGGTGAAGGTGTTGAACTGCGCGGCTCGGGTCGCTGCGAAGTCCTTCGGCGCCGAGGATTCCTGTGCGTCGAACTTCGCGAGCCACTCGTTGCCCGCGTTGACGAGCGCGGCGACGTACGCGCGCTTCTGGTTTCGCGTCTTGCCGCCCTTGAAGGCGGTGAATGCGGCGGTGAGATCGTCGGTTGCGGTCTTGATGATTCCCATGGAGTCCTCAGGCTGCGGTGATCGAGAGAGTGCCGCCGTTGGCGACGGTCAGACGGTAGCGGGTGCCATCGGGTGACTTGAGGATTACGCCCTTCGCGGCAGTGGTGATCTCGACTTCGGCCGGGGTGTTGATGATGCCAACTGCGATGGCAGCGAAGTATACGAGCGCATCACTGGTGTTGAGGCTGATTCGAGAGCCCGCAGTCGCAAGGCCGAACCCGTTCACGCCATTTGCGGCGTTGGTGATCCACCCGCCCGTCATGGTGTTCAGCGCGCTGACGCCGGTCGAGTTGAAATGCCAGTTAACGGTGTTCCACTGGAGATACCCATTGGTGTCGTCGTCACCGTAGAAGTAGCTACTCCCACCAATCGCTCGGATGGACGGAACGCGCGCACCAACGACCCTGACTCCGTCTTTACCGACCCAGAACTTCTCGACCTCGGTACCGTTGAGGCCGGTTCGCACGCTGAGCATCTTCGCAGTCGCGTTTACGCTCGCGTCCGCGATCGAGGTGCCGACCTTGACGGCGATATCGGCAGCGGCTGCACCTTGAGCGGAGCGCAACACGCCCGGAATTCCTGCCCCAGCCGTCGCGAGGAATTCGGTCGCCTCAAAAGAGGCTGCGGCTCCGCTCGCGCCCGAAGCAAGCGACGTCCAGAGGCGCGCCTGCGCTCCGCTGAACAGGCCGAGAATGCCGGACCCAGAATCGAAGAGAAAGCCTCCGCTCCGCGCGTAGATGAACTTGCCGAATCCAATCGCGTTGCCGCCGACGTCGACGACCATCGTGCCGTCTTTGTAGACGAATGACTTCTCCACTTCGACGCCACCTACACCGGTGCGAAAGCTCGCCAACTTCGCGTCGGTGTTGACGCTGGCATCGGCCGTCGAAACGCCGATCTTCACGCCGACGTCGCTAGCGCCGGTTCCATTCGCGTTCCAAAGCGAGGCCAGCTGCACACCCGCGCTCGCGATGATGGCGCTGGTGAAGGTCTTCACCCCCGCGATGACTTGCGCTCCGAAGTCGATGACTCCCGCGACCCCAGCACCCGCGCTCACCAAGGCGAACGTGAGCGCTTGGCCGACGAGCGAGAGCCAGCCAGCCGGTGATGCGACCGTCACGTCACCTGTGTTGGTGCCGGTCAGCGCGTTGACCTTCACCTTGTCGGCCGCCGACATCGTGCCGCGCCGCGTGGTGGTAGCCGGGCCGATGGGACCCGGGTTGATTGAGCTCACGCGCCACCTCCCACCAGGCGCTTCAGGCGCGCACCGATCCGCTGGACGAACCCGGGCTCAAACGCGTTCAGCGTCCGCTCGAACCACTTGAACCCCGAGGTTCCCTCGATCTTCTGACCCCAGTGCACGCCTTCATGCACAGCGGCGGCCTTCGGATCTTCGTACGCGGCTGCGACGCGAACACGGCCTTTCGATTCTTGAACGACGCTGGTCACGCTCGAACTGCCTGCGAGCTCGCCGCTTGCGCGCGGCGCTGCAGCGTTCGCGCTGGCCATCAGCGCCTCACCCTCCGCGGGAAGGGCAGAGGCCAGCTCGCGGATGAAGGCCTTCTCTTGGCGCTTCAACGCGCGCTTCAGCGCGGCGCCACCTTCCAGCTTCATCAGGACGTCGGTGGCCATCAGAGCATCACCTTCCAGAGGGTCGCGGTGCCGGGGAAGTTTGAGGCCGACTCGACCGAAAGCGGCAGGTGCGATGCCTCCGCGCTCGAGCTGTCTTCGCCTGGCAGCCACACGCGATCCGTCAGGTTCAC
>JANODF010000779.1:0-21084 GCA_031412555.1 Archangium sp.
GAGAGATGGTCGAGGTGCTGACGCCGGCCCCCTGCCTGGAGAAGGAGAAGGAGAAGGAGAAGGAGAAGGAAGCGCCCGAGGAGAAGCGATCTGACGGCACGGTGCGCGTGAGCGTGGGCGTGCTCGATCGGTTGATGAACCTGATGGGTGAGCTGGTGCTCGCGCGAAACCAGATCGTGCAGATCCTCAAGGGCCGCGACGACCCCGGTGCACAGGCCGTCTGCCAACGGTTGAGCCTCGTGACCTCCGAGATGCAGGAGCAGGTGATGAAGACGCGCATGCAGCCCGTCGCGCGCGTCTTCGAGAAGATTCCCCGCATGGTGCGCGATCTCGCGCAGGCCACCAGCAAGAGCGTCACCTGCACCATCGACGGCACCGCCACGGAGATCGACAAGGCGGTGGTCGAAGCGATTCGTGATCCGGTGATGCACGCGGTGCGCAACTCGATCGATCACGGCATCGAAGGGGCGGAAGAGCGGGTCGCCGCGGGCAAGCCGGACTGCGGCACGCTCTCGGTGCGCGCCTTCCACGAAGCGGGCACCGTCACCATCGAGATCTCAGACGATGGGCGCGGCATCGACCCGAAGAAGATGACGCAGCACGCGCTCGCGAAGGGGCTGATCACCACGAACGAAGCCGCCACGTTGAGCGAGCGCGACGCGATCGCGCTCATCTTCCGCCCGGGCTTCAGCACCGCCGAGCAGGTCACCCAGATCTCCGGCCGCGGCGTGGGCATGGACGTCGTGCGCACGCAGGTCGAGCGCGCGGGCGGGCAGGTGGAGATCGACTCCGTGGTGGGCAAGGGCACCGTGTTGCGGCTGAAGATGCCGCTGACGCTGGCCATCATTCCCGCGCTGATGGTGCGCAGTGGAGGGCAACGTTTCGCCATTCCCCAGGTCAATCTCACCGAGCTGGTGCACCTGCAGCCCGAGCAGGCGGCGAAGTGCATCGAGTACGTGCGCGGCTCGCCCGTGCATCGCCTGCGGGGTGAGATTCTCCCGCTCGTCGATCTGGCCGGCACCCTGGCGCAGCCGGGCCGGGTCGACGTCGCGCGCGACGGGGTGGACATCGTGGTCGTCGAGGCCGGGCCTTGCCGCTACGGGCTGGTGGTCGACGCGATCGACGACACCGAAGAGATCGTGATCAAGCCGCTGCAGGGTTCGCTCAAGCGGCTCAACTGCTACGCAGGCGCCACCGTGCTGGGTGATGGCGGCGTCGCGTTGATCCTGGAGATCGCCGGCCTCGCCGCCCGCGCAGGCTTGAGCGCGGCGACCCGCCGGGAGGCGCCCCGGGCGGTGCAGGGCGAGACGAGCTCGAGCCAGATGCTCCTGATCTTCACCATCGGCTCGGTGCCCTGCGCGGTGCCGCTGAACATGGTCAAGCGTCTCGAGAAGGTGAAGCACGACGCCATCGAGCGCGTGGCCGGCAGCGAGGTGGTGCAGTACCGCAATCACCTGATGCCCATCGTGCGGCCCGAGACGCTGCTGCCGCTGGGCGCGTCGGTGCCTCGCGAAGAGCAGCAGCTGCTCGTCTTCGACTTCGGCCAGGTCGTCGCGCTGGCGGTCGACGAGATCCTCGACGTCACCAGCGTCGAGCTGACCGACGAATCGTTCCAGTCGGCGGCGCCCTACACGCAGGGCCGGGTGGTCGCGTTCGGCAAGACCACGCTGGTGCTCGACGCGTTCGGCATGGTGCGTTCGCGCGTGCCCGACGTGGTGACCGAGCGCCGTCGTGGCGTGCTCGGCAGGCCGCTGGTCTTCGTGGCTGATCCGGCCAGTTCGCTGCGCACCGCGATCTGCGGCCACCTGCGCACCCGCGGGTTCGACGTACAGGAGTTCGTCTCGGCCGATGCACTGCAACGGGCGCTGAAGGCCGCCAAGCCGGGCTCGATCGCCGCCGTGGTCCTCGACGAGGGGCTCGAAGGCGCTGAACAACTGCAGCGCGAGCACGCTGGCGTTCCACTGTTGTTCTGGGGCGCGGCTGGTGAGGGTGAAGCGGGGAAGGCCGCCTGGGTGAACAAGCTCGATCGAGACGAGGTGGCGTCGCGGCTCGAGGCGCTCACCCGCTCCCATCGGCGAAATGCGGAACATCAAGACGAGCCGAAAGCGAGGGCCGCATGAACGCGATTCGACGAGAAGGTGCGAGTGGCAAGTGGGCGACCTTCTTCCTCGCCGGCGAGATGTTCGCGCTCGAGGTGGAAGACGTGCAGGAGGTGTTGATGGAGCAGCCGCTCACCCCGGTGCCGCTGGCGCCTGAGCACATCGTGGGCCTGATCAACCTGCGCGGGCAGATCATCTCGGCCATCGACCTGCGCCGTCAGCTGCACTTTCCTCCGCGCGCCGAAGGGGAGAGCACCAAGCTGCTGGTGGTGACCGCCGGCGGCTCGCAGTTCAGCGTGGTGGTCGACGACATTCACGACGTGCTCGAGCTGCCACCCGAACGGTGGCGTGCTCCGCCCGAGACGCTCGATCAACGTCATCGCGAGTTCGTCAGCGCGATCTGCCCCATCGACGGTCACATGGTGCTGGGCCTGCGCGCGCTCGCGTTGGGAGAAGCGCAGTGATCGCCCTGGTGGTGGACGACTCGATGGCGCTGCGGGTGCTGCACAAACGCGCGCTGGAGGCCGCGAAGTGGGAGGTGCGCGTGGCGGCCAACGGCAAGGAGGCGCTCGATCAACTCGAGGCCATGCCTGCGTGTGACCTGGTGCTCACCGATTGGCACATGCCGGTGATGGATGGGTTGGCCCTGGTGAAGTCGATCCGCGGCAACCAGCGGTACGCCGCGATGCCGGTGGTGATGGTCACTTCCGAGGCCACGCTCGCGGCGATCAGCGAGGCGATGAGCGCCGGCGCCGACGAGGTGCTGATGAAGCCGTATTCGCCCGAGTCGCTCGCCGAACGCGTGGCGGAGATCGCGCAGGATCGCCGCGATGGGTGAGCTCTCTCCCGCGTGGGGCGCGGTGCGTGCCTTCATGCGCAGCCGATGCGGCGTGATGCTCTCGGAGGAGCAGCACTACCTGCTCGACGCGCGCCTGGGGCCGCTGGCCCGCGACTTCCGTTTTCCGTCGGTGGAGGCCTTCGTCGCGTCAGCGTGTGGTGCGGGGGGCGAAGAGAAACTCCGCCGCGTGATGGTCGACGCGATGACCACCCACGAGACGACCTTCTACCGCGACCGGCCGTTCTGGAAGCTGCTCGAGGACAAGCTCATTCCCGGGTTCAAGGCCGCCGGCAGCAGGTCGATTCGCGTGTGGTCGGCCGCGTGTTCGACGGGCCAGGAGGCGTACTCGCTGGCGATGATGTTGGAGGAGCTGTGGCCTGAAGGGGCGGCCGCCAGCCAGATCATCGCCACCGACATCTCCGAGCTCGTGCTGGAAAAGGCGCGCACGGGCGCGTTCACCCAGCTCGAGGTCAACCGCGGGCTGGGCGCCGCGCGGCTGGTGAAGTTCTTCGAGCAGGAACCGCTCGTCTACCGCGTGAAGGAGTCGATTCGCCGCCGCATCGAGTGGAAGACCGACAACCTGCTCAGCCCTCTGCCGGGCCCGAAAGACTGCGACCTGGTGATGTGCCGCAACGTGCTCATCTACTTCGATGAGAGCGACCGGAAGATCGTGCAGCAGCGGCTGCGCGCGTCGGTCAATGCCGGTGGCTTCGTTGGTTTTGGCGCCACCGAGATGAGCCCGCTGGGGCTGTCTCTGGGTGGTGGGTGGTACCAGCCGCCGCCGCGTTGACTGACTTCACTTCGGCATGAAGCCGAAGGCGATCATCACCTTGATGAACACGCCCATCAGGCTCTCACCGGCCACGAAGCCCGAGGCAATCGGCATGGTCATCTTGTCGGCCGGCTTCTCGCCCTTCCGCCGGCGAAGCAGCTCAGCCAGGCCCGCGCCGATGCACATCATGATGCTGTTCCACGCAGGCAACACCATCGCGATGCCCAGGCCTGAAGCCGAGGGCACGTACTTCTTCAGGTGTTTGGGCACCTTCACCTCGAGCACGGCGAGCAGCATGCCCACCACGATGCCGATGGCCGCCGCCACCCGGGCCGTCGGGTGGAGCGCGTCGAGACCCTTCACCAACATCTCGGACACGTTGCGCCACACCACGGCGGAAGGCGCGGGGAACTCGGCCCCTCCGAGCGCTTCGGCGTTGGGCACCAGCAGGTTGAAGATGGGCACCACCACCAGCGCGCCCGCCATCACGCCGAAGAACTGGCCAATCACCTGCTGCCGAGGTCGGGCCCCGAGCAGGTAACCCGACTTCAAGTCCGTCAGCAGATCCGCCGCGTGCAGCCCCACGCCGCCGGTGATGTTCGCCGACATGATGTTGGGCACCAGCTGGCCCGGGAGCAGACCCGCGAAGGTGAGCTGGGTCACGGGGCCCAGCGCCTTGGTGGGCGTGATGTCGGTCTCGCCGGTGACGCGCGCGGCGATGACGCCCATCACCAGCGAGAGCGGCAGCGCGATGACGCCCGCCCACACGGGAATGTCGAAGGCCCACCAGGCGAGGAACACCACCGGCGGCCCGAAGACCAGGAAGCCGATGGGGAACCACCACTGCGGCGCTTCGATGCCGTCGAGCGGATCTTCTTCGGCCGGCTTCTTCTTCCCGAAGAGCAGCGTGAGCGACTGCAGGCTCTTGAGCACGCTGCGCCATTGGAACGCGAAGGAGGTGAGACCCGAGGACACGAGCACGGCCGCGCCCATCCACACCGTCCACTTCGCCATCAGCTTGAACTCCACGCCGCTGATGACCTGCAGCTCCACCATCTCGGGAGCGACGATGCCGAAGGTGATCAGTGCGCCCAGCAACAACGACCAGCCGGTACGCCACGACATCAACGCGCCCGCGCCCAGCATCAGCACGCTGCCTTCGAGCCCCAGCGTCCAGTCGAGCAGCGGCTTGCCGCGATACTGAATGGGGAGACTGAACTGAGCCGGCAGGCGGAAGGGCATCCACGCCACCTTCGCGTCGCGGCACCAGGCGATGATCGCCGCGGCGATGCCGGCCATGCCGAGGTACTTCGCCTGGCGGCGGCCTTCGTCATTCTCCGCGTGAAGGGCGCGCAGGGTCTCGGCGGTCGCGGTGCCCGAGGGAAAGACGAGTTGTTCGCGGTTGATCAGCTGCCGCTTGATGGGAATCGCGGCGAAGACCCCGAGCGCGGCGATGCAGGCGAACCAGGCGATGAGCGTCCACGTGCCGGGGCGCTGACCGGTGAGCATGATCAACGCGGGCAACGCGGCCATGTTGCCGCCACCCGTCATGTAGCCCGCCGCCGAAGCGACGCTGCCCATGGCGTTGTTCTCCAGCATGCCCATGTGGCCCCTGGGGCCGACCACCTTGCCGACCAGCGCGAAGATCGACCACGCCATGATGCAGGCGGTGATGGTGACGCCCACGCTCCAGCCGGTCTTGAGCACGATGTAGAGGTTCGCCAGGCACATCACCGCGCCGAGAATCATCCCGGTGATCACCGCGCGAACCGTCAGCTGCGGGGCATCGGGCTGGTAGAGCTCAGCGAGCCACTTCTTTTCGAGCTCCAGCGCTTCCGCATCTGTGGGGGCAGCCATGAAGTCGCGCACCATACACGACTGCTCTCCCTCTCCCTCTGGGAGAGGGTCGGGGCGAGGGCCGAGTCAGGCTCTGACCCACAACTTCCGCCGCCGGGCATCCACCTCGAGCGCCTCCCGATGCTGAGGCGCCGCGATCGAAATCAGCGCCTGAACCCGAGCCGCCAGCGACTTCGCATACAAATCGGCCACGCCGTGTTCGGTCACCACGTACCGAACATGAGCGCGCGTGGTCACCACGGTCGCGCCGGCCTTCAACCTCGGAACGATGCGGCTCTCACCCTTCGAAGTCGTCGAAGGCAGCGCGATGATCGCCTTGCCACCCTCCGACAACGTGGCCCCGCGGATGAAGTCCATCTGCCCGCCGACGCCCGAGTACACGAGCTCACCGATCGAATCGGCCGCCACCTGGCCGGTCATGTCGACCTCGATGGCCGAGTTGATGGCGGTCATCTTCGGCTGTTGGCGGATGACCGCGGTGTCGTTCACGTCGCTGCAGTCACGCAGCTCGACGGACGGATTGTCGTGGACGAAGTCATAGAGGCGCTGCGTGCCGATCACGAAGCTGGCCACCGTGCGGCCACGTTGGCGCATCTTGAATTCGTTGGTCACCACGCCACGCTCGAGCAGGGGCAGCAGCCCATCGCTGAACATCTCGGTGTGCACGCCCAGCGCGCGGTGGTGCGTGAGCGCACGAAGCACCGCATCGGGGATCGCGCCGATGCCCATCTGCAGGGTCGCTCCGTCTTCGATGAGCCCCGCCACCCGCTGGCCGATCGCGTCTTCCACCGGATCGCCGCCCGTGGCGGCCGCGTGCTGAAAGAGCGGTAGGTCGACGTTCACCAGCGCGGTGAAGCGTGACAGGTGCACCGCTCCATCACCCAGCGTGCGCGGCATCTTCGGGTTCATCTGCGCGATGACCACCTTCGCGCACTGAGTGGCCGCGAGCGTGGCATCGACCGAGGTGCCCAGGCTCACGAAGCCATGTGCATCGGGAGGGCTCACGTGCACGAGCGCGGCGTCGAGGGGCATCACGCCTTTGCGGAACAGCCGGGGAATCTCTGACAGGAAGATGGGCGTGTAGTCCGCCCGGCCTTCCGCCACGGCCAGCCGCAGGTTCGCGCCGACGAAGAACGCGTTGGGCCGAAACGAGGCCGCGACATCGGGATGCGCGTGGGGCGCGGTGCCTTCGAGATGAAGGTGCACGGTCTCCACTTCACGCAGCTCGGGAGCGCGCGCGGCGAGCGCGTCGAGCAGGATGGTGGGCGTCGCTGCCTGCCCCTGCACGAACACGCGGTCACCCGACTGAATGTGCTTCAGCGCTTCGGCGGCAGACACGAAGGTCGTCATGGCGTGCCTCTGTAGCGCACCATTTGCCGGTGGCGAGCGCTCAGCTCCGCCGTGGGTAACGCCCGGCAAGGTGGATGCATGGTGAGGGCACGGAGGCTCACATGTCGATCATCAAGGAGTTCAGGGCGTTCATCGCGCGCGGCAACATGATCGAGCTGGCCGTCGCGGTCGTCCGGGCGGCGCCTTCGGAAAGATCGTCACCGCGGTGGTCGAAGGGCTGGTGATGCCGGTCGTCGCGGCTGTGACGCCAGGGGGCAACTGGCGCGAGTGGTCGGTGACGCCGCTCGGCTTCAAGCTGGGCTCGGTGCTGGGGGCGACCATCGACTTCCTGGTGGTCGCGTTGGTGGTCTTCCTGGTGGTGAACAAACTGCTCGCCAGGAAGGGCCCCGTCGTCGTCACCAGCAAGACCTGTAGAGAATGCCTCGAAGAGATCCCGCTGGCCGCTCGCCGCTGCAGAGCCTGCGGCGAGGCGGTCTTGCAGGCCGCGTAGTTCACCTCACTCGCAGCAGAACAGCGGCCGCGCGGTCTGACAGCCTGAGTTGCTGCTCGACACGTAGCTCGACCCGAGCGCACCCGACGGGAGCACGAGCGTTCCTTCGGTGCCGTTGCTGCTCGCTGCGCTCGTCCACAGGTTGCACGTGTACGTCTCGGTGCGATCGAACCGCGAACCCGTGTCGGGAACGGTGCCATCGACCCACGCGCCACCCGCGGGCGCTGCGATGAACGAAGGCGAGTTCACGTGTTCGAGCGAGCTGCAGAAGTGGCTGCGCGGGAACGCGGCGGCGCACAACGCGTTGGCAGCGGGGCGGCCTCCGAGGTTGCCGGTGTACGCCGTGGGCGTCAGTCCACGCACCGTGTTGCGCGTCGGCCCGGTGCAGCACACCAGCGGCCGCGGCGTCTGGCAGCCCGAGTTGCTGCTCGACACGTAGCTCGAGGACAGCGCGCCCCGCGGGAGCACGAGCGTGCCTTCGGTGCCGTTGCTCGCCAGGTTGCTCGTCCACAGGTTGCACGTGTACGTCTCGGTTCGATCGAAGCGCTCGTTGGGGCCGGGCATGGTGCCGTCGACCCAGGCGCCGCTCGCGGGGATCGTGACGCTGCTGGGGGCGTTGACGTACTCGAGGGGGCTGCAGAGGTGGCTGCCTGCGTACGCTGCGTTGCACAGCGCGTTGGCGCCGGGGCGGCCGCCCAGGTTTCCGGAATAGGTCAGCGGGGTGACGCCGACCACCACGAGGCTGCCGGAGGTGCCGCCGTCAGCCGAACCGCCTCCACTCGAGGTGCCCGGCGCGCCGTTGCACGCGTAGCCCGTCGTGCTGCCGGCGACGAAACGCGAGCCGCCCCAGGGGCAGTTCACGTCGCCGCTGCTGAGCACCGTCACGGTGACCGACGCGCCCGCGGGTCCGATGGGGCCGATGGAGCCCGCAGGACCGATGGGACCCGCAGGACCGATGGCGCCCGCAGGACCGATGGCGCCCGCAGGTCCGATGGGGCCAATGGGACCGATGCCGCCCGCAGGTCCGACGGGGCCGACAGCTCCCGCGGGACCGATGGCGCCCGCAGGTCCCACCGCGCCAGCGTCACCCGCGGCGCCGTTGCAGATGAACGTGCCCGCATCCGTCACGCCTGCATCGCCGAGCGACAGCACCACGCCACCCGTCGGGCAGCGGTTGTTCCCGGGGGGCAACTGAGTCACCGTCACCGACGAACCGGCCACGCCTTGCGGCCCCTGAGGCCCGGTGACCACGCCGCCATCGACCACCAACACGGCGCCCTGCGGCCCCATCTCGCCCTGGTCACCCTTGTCGCCCTTCGGACCAGCGGGACCGACGGCGCCCGTTTCCCCCTTGGCGCCAGGCTCACCCTTTTCACCCGCAGGGCCCGACTCGTTGCACGCAACCAGACTCAGAACGACCAACGCAGAAAGCAGACGCATGTACGCCGTACCCTTCGGTCGAACTTCAGGTGCAAGCGGGCCGCAATACGTTTGCGCCCGAATGCTTGTGGCCCCTACGGGCGGGTCTTCGCGCGAGCGAGCTTGAGCACGCGGGCGAAATGTTCAGGGCTCACCGGCTGCACCGACAACCGCTGACCCTTCTGCAGCACCGGCATCCCGGTCAGCGCGGTGTCTGCCTTCAAGACGTCGAGCGGCACCACCTGGGTGAACTTCTCCACGAAGGCGATGCGCGCCATCAGCCAGCGCGGCTCGGCCTTGTCGCTGGTGGCGTCGTAGTACTCGCTCTTCTTGTCGAACTGCGACGGGTCGGGCACCGGCGGGCCGCTGACCTTCGCGACGCCTGCCACGCCCGGCGGCTTGGCGTTGGAGTGGTAGTACAGCACCAGGTCGCCATCCTTCATGTCGTCCCGCATCGAGTTGCGCGCCTGGTAGTTGCGCACGCCTTCCCAGCCGCTGGTGCCGTCCTTCTCGAGATCGGAGATGGAATAGACCTCGGGCTCGCTCTTCATCAGCCAGTACCGCTTCGCCATGCCGGCTGTGTAGCGCATCAGTCGACGCTGGCGAGGCCCTGCTTGAGCGCGGCGCTCAGCGTGTCGACCACCAGGCGCTCCCCCCAACTGGTCGTATGTGGTGCAGGGCGGCGGCGATTGGGTGAGCTCGATCATCTCGCGCTTCACCACCCGTGAGTTCACCGCGATGCAGCCGAAGGCCGTGACGGTGCGCGTGTTGCCCTCGCGCCAGTAACGCTCCTGCTCCGCGCTGTGTAGAAGAGCAGCGCGATGAAGCAGGAGACACTCAGCCCGCAGTTGCTGCTCGACTACCTCATCGAGCTCGGCACCGCGTTGATGTCGGCCGGCTGTCCCACGCACCGGCTCGAAGAACTGCTGGTCACCGTCGCGCGGCACGAAGGCCATCAGGCTGACGTGTTCGCGGTGCCCACGGGTTTGTTCGTCGGCGTGCGCACGCCGGAAGGCGAGCCCTCGCTCACCACCATGGTGCGGGTGACGGAGTGGACGAACGATCTCCAATTGCTCGCCGCGCTCGATGAGGTGCTCAACGAGGTGGCCGAGCGCGCGCTGAGCATTCCCGAGGCGAGACAGAAGATTCGTGCGGTGCAGCGCCAGCCCCGGCCCTGGGGCCGCGGCATGCAGTTGCTGGCGAGCGCCGCGGGCAGCGCCGGTGCGGCGGTCACGTTCGGTGGCGGGTGGACGGATTGTCTGCTCGCGGGCATCGGCGGGCTGATCCTCCGGGCCATCATGTTGAACCTGAGCCAGTCGCCCGGTGTGCGCGTGCTCGAGAACTTCATCGGTGGGCTCGTGGCTGCCACCACCGCGTGGTTCGCCACGTTGTTGTGGCCGGGCAACAGCCGCGAGGTGTTGATCCTGGCCATCGTGGTGCAGCTGCTCCCCGGGCTCACGCTCACCACCGGGCTGGCCGAGCTGACGTATCGAAACCTCGTGGCCGGCACTGCGCGGTTGATGCACGCGGCCATCACCTTGTTGTCCCTCGCGTTCGGCATCGCAGCGGTGGTGTCGCTGGCGCAGGCGATCGATCTGCCGGGCGCGCCGCCGGTGCCACACGTGGCGCTCGCGTGGTGGTGGCAGGTGCTCGCCGTGCTCGTCGCCGCGCTCAGCTTCGGGGTGATGCTCGGGCTCTCGAAGGAGAAGCTGACCATCGCGCTCATGTCGGGCGCGTTGGTGTGGGGCGTGACGCTGCTCACCCGCCCGCTGCCGGGTGTTCATGCGGCGTTCTTGAACGCGCTGGTGCTCGCGGTCGGCGCGAACGTGTGGGCACGCGTCACGCGCAAACCGGCGCAGGTGTTCTTGAACCCGGGGATGTTGTTGCTGGTGCCCGGCGCGTTGTCGTTTCGCAGCCTCGATACGTTGTTGTCGGGCGATGCCGTGCAGGGCATCTCGGGTCTGGCCGATGTGACGTTGATCGCCGGCGCGTTGGTGATGGGTTTGCTGGTGGCGAACGTCGCGTTGCCACCGCGCAAGGTGCTCTGACCCCCCGTTCGCATCGAGCGCAGTCGAGAGGCCACTTGTTGCTCGAGGCAAAGGTGCTCCCTCGACTGCTCTCGGAAGGAACGGTCGTGCTCGAAGGCCCCTCACCCCAACCCTCTCCCCGCTCGCGCAGGGAGAGGGGGCTCGGTCAGCGGCGAAGGAGCGCGTTGCGATCATCTTCGCCGGTGAGGCGCAGCTTCCCGCTCATGCCCAGCGCGAATTGCTCCACCGCTACGAACGTAAACGACCTGAAGCCCAGCTCGAGCACGCCCGCCCGCAACGCCGCCTCTGAAAACCCAGCGTCCACGATGCCCTTCATGAACAACGCACCGGCCGCGCTGCTCCTCGCTTCGTAGAACGCGAGGCCCTCGACCTCTCCCACCACGTCGTCGAACTCACGCGTGGTCACCGCGCGCTCTCCCGTGTGCATCACGTCAGCCACCCGGCCGTCGAGCTCGATGGCCAGCACGCTCGAGAGTTCGCACGCGTCTTCATCGACGAAGCCCACCCGTCCGAGATCCCCCGGCGCGTACCGCAACAAAGGCATCGAGCGGCTCAGCGGCGTGGTGAACACCAGCTCGTCATGGCCCTCGTGTTCGGAGGGGATCGTCTCGACGAAGGCCTGATAGTCGACCAGGTGCAGGTGCCCCGCCGGGCAGCCGATGGCGAGATCCGTGCCGCCGAACTCCGAGGCTCCGTAGAACTCGACCTGCGGCGCGTGGAACGCCTTCGCCAACGCGCGCTTCTGGCAGCGCGAAGGGTACTGGTAGGTGAACACCAACAACTTCGGCTGCTGCAGCGCGATCCCCAGGCCCGTCGCGCGGCGATGCAACCAGTGCAGCCACACCGGGTTGACGAAGGCGATGTCGCCACCGAACGTGTTGAACGCTTCGGCCGTTCGAACGACGTGGGCGTCGCTCGCTTCGAACAGCCCCGCGCGAAATGTGAGCAGCAGCCCACGCTCACCGTGTGGCGCGATGTCGCCGGGGCAGCTGGTGCCCAGGCAGACGCCCGAGGTGAGGCTGGTCAACGTCGCGTCGTTGGGCAGCCCGTGCATCGCCCAGACGCTGGGGGGCAGGGCGAGCTCCTGATCGGCGTAGACCTTGAGCGGCTCGTCGGTGGACCCGCTGGTGGTGAGCGGGCGGAACTGGCCCGAAGCGAGGGCGGCGGGGAGATCGATCTCCGGCGCGATGAACTGAGAGGCCGGCACGCTGAGCAACGCGTCACGGCGCAGCACCGGGAACGACGAGAGCGCCGCTGCCGCGTCGTACGCCGCATAGAAGGGCACGCTGCGCAGCACCCGTCTGACGGCCTCTTGCAGGTGTTCTCCGTCGAGCGTGTCCATCAGGTTCCGCCCAGCAAGCGCAGCAAACGACGGCCTTTCTCGAACCACTCGGCGTAGGGCCCCATGTCCCAGTCTGCCAGACCCAGTTGATCCAACGCCGGCCCCACCTGAAACACGGGCACGGCCTGCCCTTGCGAGACGCGTTGGAGCGCGAGCCGGGCGCCCTCGTGCACCAGCGGTTGGTGCTTCGAGCCCAGGAGCTTCAGCGGCGCACTCAGGCCGCCACACCACACCAGCCCTTCCGCGCGGTGCGAACCGCCCGATGCGTCGACCAGCGTCCATCGGTCTGCGCGGCGATGCACGGCGGAGATCCGCTCCGAAAAGCGCTGCACCTGATCCGTCTGCTTCAACCGCTCGAACAGCGGCGCGTAGCGCACCTCGAACATCTTCTTCACGCCCGGGGGCGCAGCGATCGGTGTCTTGCCGTCGAACCAGAGCACCCGCTGCGACTTCGTCAGCTCGAGGCCAGGGTGCGGCGAGAGACCGACGCACGCTTCCAGAAAAGAGAGTGCGCTCGGCCCGCCGCCCACCACCGCCAGCGTGGGTTGTTGAAGCGAGCGCGCGGCCAGCCGCTGCAGCGCGGTCGAGAAGTCGAAGGCATGCTCACCGCGTTTCAGCGCGCGCCGAAGTGCGTCGGGTGCCGCCAGCTCCACCTTCGGAGCACCCCAGCCCAGGGCCAACACGGCCGCCTTCGCGTGAATCACTTCGCCGTCGGCCCTCAGCTCCACCCCGCGTCTCGACGTCTCAATCACGTCCACCGGCACGAAGCAGCGATCGATATGTGAGTCGCGGAGCACCTGTTCCGCCGCGTGCGAGAGTGCGTCGGCTGGCAAGAACCTTTCGCCCCTTCTCAAGACGCGAGAGAGCAGCGGGTGCTGGTTGGGCCGCGTCCACGTGTTGAGGCGAAAGTAGCGACCCGCAACCAGTGATTCCGACGGGGAATCAGGGCCAATGCACATCGCGTGGAGCCCCTGCGCGCCGGCTTCGGCCGAGAGCGCGCTGCCCAGCACTCCACTGCCCACGATCACCACGTCGTACGAGTCGTTCAAAGAATTCGCCGTGCCCTTTGCGCACCCGAACCATTTCCGGTGTGATGCACGGGTATCCCTTCTTTCACCTCGAGGACTGACAACATGACCAGCATCCGCAACAAGCCGCACAATACCGGCATCACGGGCGGCCTGAAGAACGTGAAGAACAACGAGGTTCCTGCCAAGCCCAAGAAGATCTCCGAGAAGAAGCCGGAGTCGGGCTGGAAGCCGGCCAAGCCCTCGCCGACGCAGACGCACAGCAAGCCGCCTCTGGCGCGCTGAGCCGTTCCTCATCCTGTTTCTCCAGACGCCTCCTTCCCCGGAGGCGTCTTCGTTTGTGGTTCAGCTGACCGGAACACCCGTGAGGAGCGCGAGCCCGCCCAGCTGCGCGCCGGCTTCATCACCCAGTGCAGCCAACGCCAACTGCGTCAGCGCGCGCTCGGTCTTCTTGGTCTTCCAGTGCGCCGTCAGCGCCGCGTACAGCCGTGACGCCTTCCCACCTCGCCACGCCGTCGCGAACGAAGGCGCCTCCGAATGTTGGCCCTCGTACGCGAGCGCTCCGGGGAAGAAGAGGCGGCTGCCTTCATGCACCGTGGCCTCACCGCCTTCATCGAACTGCTGCATGCCATCGCCCCGCAGCCCGCGCGGCCCGAGCCCGATGGGCTGCTTCCACCCATGCCTGAAATACTTCACGCGCTCGAACGCATCGAGGAACTGCACCACGCACAACCGCACCGAGTCGGGCGGCAGCTCCATCGCCGCGAGCGCATCGCGCCCTGCTTTGCGCGGGTTGTCGTTGTCACCGGTCTCGCCATCGAGCACTTCCTTCACAGCCGCCACGGCCTTCGCCAACGAGCCCTCGGGCAACGCACCACTCACCGCGGAGAGCCACACCAGCACCTGGCGATCCGTGTGCAAGGGCACCAGCTCGAGCGCATCGCCCGGCCGCACCAGCCCGCTGAACTCGAAGCGCCGCGAGCGGAAGCTGCGCACCGAAACCTCCTTCGGCAACGCGCTCGCCTGCGGGGGAGAAATCGCCCGCACTGCCGCCACCCGCACGTCACCCACCGGTGCATTCACCGAACGGCGCTGTTTCTGAAACTCTGCCCAGAAGCCGTTCTTCGCCAGGGTCACCACGCGCAGCGGCTCTTCACCCAGGTGCGCGTTGGCCACTTCACTGAGCACCCGCGGCCCTTCTGAATACCCGCGTGCACCCCGGCCCATGTAACCCGCGCTGGGGATGAGGATCAGATCACCCGCCGCCAACAGAATCGGCTGCGCGTTGGAGAAATGATCAGCCGCTTCTCGCAGCATCTTCCGCTCGAGCGCGCCCCGATGCCCATCGATGGAGATGGTGCGCCCCTCTTCTCCCGACGCCCACAGCAGCCCCGACGAGACACCCGACGCATACGTGGTCACGCGCATGTGCCGCGGCTCGAACAAGACCACCGCACACTCGAGCCGATGATCGAACGGCTTCTCACACAGCTTCTCCAACGCGAGGTTGGCAGAGAGCCCGGGATCTCCGTCGGCCTCCAGCGATTCCTTCAACGAGTCGAAGGCTGCATCGAGCGGGTGCGCGATGGGCCGGCCATCCTTGTCCACCACACGCAGCGAGATGAAGGCGAAACGCTCCTCGGCCAACTCGATGCCCGCGAAGAGCTCTGGCACCGCTTGCGGAATGCGCTGCTCGACCACCGACAACTCGAAGCGCGGGTAGACCTTCGACCAGAGGGTGGCGTCGGGCTCGGGGTACGGCGTCTCGTCATCGTCTTCCAGCGGGCGCGACTCGGGCTTCGGCTTGCGGGTCGAGACGCGCTCGGCCTCGATCACCAACTGCGTCGAGCAATACGCGCACGTCGCACGCGCCGCGTTCTCGGGAATCTCGATGGGCGCGCCACAAGCAGGGCAGTGCGGAGCTTGAATCTGCATCACGCCTTCACGATAGCCCTGAGCGCCAGCGAACTGCGGATACACGAAGACCCAGCCTCCTTTGAGAGAGACTGGGCCTCGAAGGACTTCACAAGTCCTGGGGACTGCTCAGCCGACGATACGGACGTTGGCCGCCTGGAGGCCCTTGGGGCCCTTGTTCACGTCGAATTCAACCTTCTGCCCCTCGGCGAGGGTGCGGAAGCCGTCCGCCTGGATCGCGGTGTGGTGGCAGAACACGTCGTCGCCCCCGCCGTCCTGGCTGATGAACCCGAAACCCTTCGCATCGTTGAACCACTTCACAGTACCGGTTGCCATTGTGCTTGTTCTGCTTTCCAGATTTTCAGAGCGCTTCATGCGGCCTGAACGCCGGCCCTGCGAGGCCGCCGCACCCGAAGGGATATCAGGCCTTCCCGCTCCAGTGGAAGAGGCCCCGCGCAGCGCAACCTCTGGAATCGACTGTGTGTATAACGGCTCTGTGATGATTCGCGCCCTGCTGCTCTGCTCGCTTCTGTTGTGCTCGGCCGCCCGCGCCGACGACGAAGTACCGCCGCCCCCGCCGAAGAAGACTGCGAAGGCGAAGAAGCCGCCCAAAGAGAAGCATGACGCGTTCGGTTTCATTCTGCTCAACGGTGAGCGCACCGAGGTGCGTTGGACTGACGGCGATTCCTTCAAGATCAAAGAGGGCGCGCGCAAAGGCATGGGCACGCGGTTGGTTGGGTACAACACGCTCGAGGCCTATGGGCCGGTACACCAGTGGGGCGAGTGGACCGCCAAAGAGCTCTTCACGCTCGCCAAAGAATCGAGCCAGGTCGCCGCCACCCAGGAGTGGGACTGCGCCACTGACGGCAAGATGGACGGCTACCACCGGTTGCTGGTGCGCTGCGCGAAGCTCGCTGCCGAGATGGCGCGCGCAGGTCACGGCCTCGCGTACGCGGTCGATGGAGAGAAGCCCGACCCCGAAGTCGTCGCGGCGCAAGCCGAAGCGATGAAGGCGAAACGTGGCATCTGGGCCAAGGGCACCACCAACGGGGTGATCACCTCGCTGCACTCCGTCGGAGAAGAAGGCAGCGAAGAGCCTGAGGCGTACAACCGCGTGGTCGATACGCGCACCGGGGCGGCCTTGAAGCGCAAACACGCCGACCGTTACGAGAGCTGCCAGAACGTGTGCCTGGAGACCGAGGGCCAGAAGTCCTGCATGGTCTACGTGCCCTTCAAACACCGGTATCGTGGGCAGCCGGACTGTCTCAAGTGACCGGTATTCCATACCTCCATGTGTCAACCTTGGACAAAGGTTGCACTGAATCTCCAGCCCGTTAGAACAGGCGCCATGACTCGTTTGCTCGCCGTGGTGACGTCGGTGGTGCTCAGTGGCTGCAGCTGCAACGGCTTCGATGTGCCGCCGTTGCCCGAGAAGGTGCTCGGCACCTGCACGTACACGAACAAGTTCAGCCAGCTGACCGAGTGCAAAGACTACGTGGGCGAGTGGTCGGAGAAGGAAGCGACCGAAGACTGCAAGAGCAACGGCGCGAACATCGTGCTCGCGCAGAAGTGTGGCATCGCTCCGGCCGAGAAGTTCGGTGACTGCATCTTCATCGTCGACGAAGCGAAGCAGAAGTTCGCGCGCGTGGAGCTGCCCGGTACCGACTCCTCGAAGTGCGGCTCGATGGAGCGCGGCTGCGAGCTCTTCGGTGGCGGCAGCTTTCAGCCGAGCAGCGTGTGCGGTGGGCTGACGGGTCTCGATGGGCCGTCGGGTCTGCCCACGTTCCAGCAGCCCACGCTCGACTGCAAAGAGCCGCTCGCCGGTGAGCCCGCAGGCAAGGGGCCGGACGGCAAGGTGTGCAGCTGGTCGATGATCTCCGGCGCGACGGAAGAGGGCCGCGACTTCAACGCGTACGGCAACTGCGACATGGTCCGCACGCAGCGCCCCTATTACCCCGCGCCGCCCGCTCCGGATTCCACGCAGGCCGACGCGCGCATGGAAGATCCCGCGTACGCCGCCGACGTGCAGTGGGTGAAGAACCAGATTCAGTCGACTGCGTGCGTGTGTTGTCACTCCACGGTGGCGCCGAAGGGCAGCAGCAATTGGTATCTCGAGTCGGGGCCGAACTTCTTCAACTCGTTCTTCCCGCGTGGCCTGGCGATGGGCGCAGGGTGGATCGATACGGTGGGTTTCGGCGCGTTTCCCCCCGAGCAGAACAACGGCTTCACCCGCTCGACGCCGATGAACCCGAACCACACCATCTTCGTGACCACCGACGACGCGCGCATGAAGCGCATCTTCGAGGCCGAGCTCGCGTTCCGCGGGAAGTCGCGCGCGGACTTTGCTGATCAGGTCTACGGCGCAGGCCCGCTCGATGCGCAGCGCTTCTACGTGCCCCAGGCGTGTGACTCGGGTGAAGGCGTGGCGGCCGACGGCACCATCACCTGGATCGGCGGTAAAGCGCGCTACCTGTACGTGATGGACATGAACGCCACCTCGCCTGGTGTGCCTCCCAATCTCGACATTCCGATGGGCACGCAGTGGCGCATCGACGTGCCGTGGATGAGTGGAACGCCGATCGAGTCGGGCTCGGTGAAGTACGGCGTGGTGCCGGAAGGGCTCTCGCAGCGAAGTCCGCTGACCGGTGCGCCCGCACCGCTCGAAGCAGGGAAGCAGTATTACCTCTACGTGCTGCAGGACATCGCGATCCCCGTGACGCGTTGCCTGTTCACGATGCCCTGAGACAAGCGGCCCCGAAGAAGGCGGGTGATGACGGGTCTGGTTCCTTGCACATCGCGAACAGGCCCTCAGCCACGGGTGAGGATGTTCATGTGACGAGGTCCGGCCGGGGCGACTTTCTGAGCTGTCACAACCCTGTAGTCACGCGTCACTACAGGGTTGTCGTGCCCGACAGAGGTCCACCAGGTCACCTGAGCGCACCTTGGACGTTCCGAGAGCCCGCGCGTGACGAGCGCTGAGGCGACCCTGCAACACCGCCCACCCTCAAGGCTGTTGGTCTGCCTTTCCGTCCGGCGACGAGATGATTCGGTCAACCTCTTCCGGCTCAATCAGAACAGCCCGCACTCACATTCCAATGAAGAGGCAGTTCGGCGTCTCAGAAGACGCAGACGAACCAACGCTCCTTCACCAGGTTGAGCTCGGCACACGCGGGGCAACGCCGGAAGGCGATCTCGTCGGTCCAGCCCTTCGGCAGCTCGACGCCGCGAAAAGCGAGCGCGCTCGCGACTGCGCTCCAGCACTCGATGTCGGGGCAGAAGCCCATCGACTGGTTGGATGCCTCGACGACCTTCACCACGCCGGCGCCGCGGGCGAAACGCAGCTCACCGGCGGCGAGCACTTCGTTCGCTCCCGCACACGCGAGGTGTTCCGAGCGCCGGGGCGCCAGCCGAAGCACGCCGTCGAGACCCACGACGAAGGTCGCGCCTTCCCCGAAGGCATCCGGGTTCTGCCCGAGCCACGCGGACAACGACGTTTCGTCGGAGAGAGGTGCACCCACAGGCGCGCCCACCAACGAGCGCCTGAGCTTCTCCGGACCGACCCAGGGGTACACGAACGGCATCACCTTCAGACGGCGCCCTCCGCACGGTCTGACTTCAGGTGCGGAGCAGCTTCGAGATCGCCAGCACATGACCGAGTGCGGCCACGGGAACCATGAAGGCGGGAAGCAAGGCGTACGGCCACTGCCCCACGATGGTCAACGGAGCGCCCATCCAATCGAGGTGCAGGGGACCCGGAGCAGAGGTGATGGCGATGCTCACCACGTTGATCAACAACGCGACCGAGCCGGCCTGCCACGCCCACTGCAACCAACGCGGCGCGCGCTTGGTGGCCATCAAGAACGCCATCACCGGCGCCGTCACGCCGACCAGCACGTCGAAGTTTCTCCCCGTGAACGTCATCTGCTCCGGGAGCAGTCCCACCACGAACAACGAATAGAGCGCCAACTCCAGTGGCGCGCGGAACGTCTGCAGCGCCACCGGCCACCACGCGGGCATCACCTCGAGCGCCTGCTTCACCACGCTCACCCGCGAGATCACCACGCCCAGCCCGATGGCTCCGAATGCGAGCAGCGGAATCTTCGGCGGCATCTCCTCGAGCTTCGCGAGCACACCCGCACGCTCCAGCGCGAACACCACCGCGAACCAGGCAGCGATCGCCAGCGCGGGAATCAGCTCGGCGCCCGGCCTGGCGCGGCGAAACGCGAAGAGGATCACCACCGCGAGCAGCACCGGCAACAGCAGGAACGGGCTCATGCGCGCGAACGTACGCCCAGCCACGGGCCCAGCGGTGTCCTCCACACGAACACGATGAAGCTGAGCACTGCGATCGAGAAGGTCAGCAGCGTGGCCGCGAGGTACTCCAACCAGCCCGGTCCCTCCGTCTTCGCGAAGAGCACCTGGAGCGCCTGCACCAACGGGAAATGCACCAGGTAGACCCAGTACGAAGACTCCACGAGGAAACGCAGCCACGGCCGCTCGGCCGGCTGCACCCGGAAGGCGAGCCCGAACGCGCCCAGGGTGATCAACCATGGCACCACGCCCGCGAGCACCACGCCGGTGGTCTGCCACTGCAGCGGGCCGCGGAAGATGAACAACCCCAGCAGCAGTCCCGCGAGCAGGAACAGCGGTGACTGTTTGCGCAGCGGCTCGAGCACTTCACGCGCAGGCCACAACCACCAACCCGCCGCGAAGAACGACCCGAAGTGAAACACCTCGAAGGGCATCGGCCACATCGCGAGGTCGGGCCGGATCGCCGGGTGAATCCACAACGCCGCGCAGGTGGGCACCGCGAGCACCAACGTCAGCACGGGGTGGCGGAGCGCACTTCGCATCCACCGGGCAGGTGCGTCCCACTTCGGCGCTGCCCAGGCGAGCACGCAGAAGGTGAACAGATAGACGAGGAACCACAGATGCCGAGGCAACAGCAGCACGCCGGTACCATCTTGAAACTGCGGCGACATCAGCCCTGACGACTGGCTCCACCTGCGCAGCACCACGTCGAGCGCCAGCACGCAGGGCAACGCGACCAGAAACGGCAGCACCAGCCTGCGCGTGCGATCGTTGAGAAAGCCAGCCGCTCCACGCCGCTCGAACACCAGGTGCGAGAAGAAGCCCGAGAGCGCGAAGAACGCCTGCATGCGGAACGAGTGCAGGAACCCCGTCACCATCGGCAACCACGCGACGGACGAGGTGTCGGCAACGAAGTACCAGGGGCCCACGTCCGGCAACCACGAATAGGTCGCGTGGTACGCGAGGCCGAGCAGCATGGCCCCCGCGCGAAAGGCATCGAGGCCGTCGTAACGCGGCCCCGTCTTCATCGACTCGAGGCTCAGGTCGGGGTGGCGACCGCGCGCAACATGTCGAGCGACTCGAGCGCCTTGCCGGCGCCCATCACGACCGACGAGAGCGGGTCTTCGGCGAGGAACACCGGCAGGCCGGTCTCTTCGCGAAGCAGCGTGTCGAGGTTCTTGAGCAGCGCGCCACCACCGGCAAGCACGATGCCGCGGTCGGCGATGTCACCGGCGAGCTCAGGCGGCGTGCGCTCCAGCGTCATCTTCACCGCTTCGACGATGCCGTTGATGGGCTCGGAGAGCGCATCGCGAATTTCGTCGCTGGTCACCGAGAGCGTGCGGGGAACACCGGCCACCAGATCGCGGCCCTTGATCTCCATGTTCATCGCCACTTCGGTTGGGTAGGCGGTGCCGATGCCCATCTTGATGAGCTCAGCCGTGCGCTCGCCGATGAGCAGGTTGTACTTGCGCTTCACGTACTGAATGATCGCCTCGTCGAGCTTGTCGCCGCCGATGCGCACCGACTTGCTGTAGACGATGCCCGACAACGAGATGACCGCCACGTCGGTGGTGCCGCCGCCGATGTCGACGATCATGTTGCCCGACGGCTCCGTC
>JANODF010000780.1:0-8011 GCA_031412555.1 Archangium sp.
CCCCCCGAAGGGAAACGCTGATGGAGGCCCGCGCCCTCAAGGACAAAGCCTCCGCTTTTTTCACCAAGGGCCGCTTCGCCAAGGCCGCCGAGACCTACGAAGAATTCTGCACCCTCGACAAGAAGGACCACCAGGCCCGCCTGCGTTGTGGTGACGCCTGGTCGAAGGCCGGCAAGAAAGACAAGGCGATCCTCGCGTACTCGATGGCCGCCGAGGGCTATGCCAAAGACGGCTTTCTGCCGCGCGCGATCGCCGCCAGCAAGCTGGTGCTGGAGATCGACCCCGCCCACAAGGGCGTGCAGAAGATGCTCGCCGAGCTCTACGCCCAGAAGTCGGGTGGGCCGCGAAAGCCCATGGGCGCGGCGGCAGCGCCCGTCGAGATGGAGGTCACCCGCACCGTCTCTGCGCCCGTCACCTCGAGCTTCAGCAACAACAAGGCGGCGATCGATCTCGACGCGCCGATCGTCAAGGCGAAGCCCGGCTATCAGCCCGCGAAGGTCGAAGCGCCGTCGCCGATGAACCGGGCCGACGCGCTCGAGCTGCCCGAATACGAGATCCCCATGGCCGATGGGCCGAGCTCGGTGGGCGGCATGAGCGCGCACACGGGGCCTCGCGCCGGGGCGCTCGAGATCGAAGTCGAAGAAGCGGCCGAGAGCGGCCCCAAGGCGTTGACCGAGACGTCGATCGACATCGACATGACGGGCGGTCAGTCGGTGAGCGGCGAGGTGGAGATCCCCATCGAGGGCCAGCCGCTGCCGGATGCCGATCCGCTGCCGCCCGAGCTGCAGACGGCCCCGCCGCTCGCTCCGGCGATCACCTTCGAGCTTCCTCCGCCTCCGCCCGCGCAGAGCTTCGAGCTGGAGGTCGCGTCTCCTGAGCTGAGCGTCGAGCCGCCTGCCGCTCCTGCGCGCACTTCGGCCGTCTACGATCTCACCGAGGCCATCCCGGACCCGAAACCTTCGGCGCCGGCGTTCGAGCTGACCGTCGAGGCCGAGGCGCCACCGCCGGAGCCGCCGCCCGCGACGATCATCGAAACCACAATCGCTCCACCGACTCCCTCTCCCCGAGGGGGAGAGGGTTGGGGAGAGGGCGGTCAGTCGGCGAGCATCGAGTCGCTCGACCCCGAGCCGCTCGACGCACCGCTGGCTGCCAGGCTCCCGCCCGCGATGATCATCGAAGACCCCGAGCCGCCCGTGAAGACGCTGCCCCCGGCGGTGATCATCGAGCCGGTGGAGCCCGAGTTCGAGGCGCCTGCGCGTCGTTCGAGCGCCTTGCCGCCTTCCGTGGGTGACGCGGCGTCGGTGCCTCCGTCGATCAGGCCCCTCGCGGCCTCCGAAGCGCAGCCTCCCGGCCTCAAGCCGCGCCGCGCTGACGGACCTCCGCCGGGTGTGCCGTCGTCGTCACCTTCTTCGAGCCGCATCTGGTTGCCGCCCACCTTCACGCCGGCCACCACCCGTGAAGAAACCGGCGTGCGGCCGGCCGCGGCCAGCAGCGCTCCGGTCACGGCACCGGCTGAACCTTCGACCGATCTCGAACGCAGCCTGCAGGCGTTCATGCAGTTCGATCCCGACGCGCCTGCCGCGCCGGCAGCCGTGGTCAGCGCGCCCGCACCGCGCGCGATGCCCAGCTTCACGGAGCTCGATCTCGACGAGAGCGATTCGTTGCTCCACGCCGTGGAAGCGGCGGCCACCGGCGTCACGGGCGCAGCCCCTGCCGTCGAAGAGGCGATGGAGGCCCCGGAAGATCCCCGCGCCGAACAGGGTGGGCTGCCGAAGATTCCGCTCTTCTCCGATCTCCCCGAAGACGCGTTCATCGCGTTGTTCGAGAAGTGCCCGCTGCAGCGCTTCGAAGAAGGGCAGCTCGTCTTCGAGCAGGGCGACAAGGCCGACGCCTTCTATGTGATCTGCGGTGGCCAGGTTCGTGTGTTCCGCACCGACGGCAACGAGCGCAAGGAGCTCGCCACGCTCGAAGAAGGCAGCTTCTTCGGCGAGATGGCGCTGCTCTCAGAGGCCCCGCGCAGTGCGTCGGTCGAGGCCGCCGCCGAAGACACCCAGGTGCTGGTGATCTCCGCGGAGATCTTGAAAGAGCTCTCGGGCAGCTACCCGGTGGTCTCCACCGCGCTCAAGAAGTTCTGCCGGCAGCGCATGCTCTCGAACCTGATGAACCAGGCGGCGATCTTCGCGCCGTTCAACCGCAACGACCGGCGCGACCTGGTGCAGAAGTTCCGCGCCCGCGACGTGAACCGCGGCGACGTGCTGGTGAAAGAAGGCGCCACCAGCGACGGGCTCTACGTGGTGCTCTCGGGCGAGGTGGCCATCGAGGCGAAGGGCCACCGCATCGCCACGCTCAAAGAAGGCCAGGTCTTCGGAGAGATGTCGCTGCTGATGCGCACGCCGGCTTCGGCCACCGTGCGCGCGATTCGGCACACCTCGTTGCTGCGGCTCCCGAAGCAAGACTTCGACAGCCTGATCCTCAGCCATCCCCAGGTGCTCGAGCACGTCTCGGTGCTGATCGATGAGCGCAAGAAGTCGGATCTGAAGCGCCAGCAGAACGACGCCGCAGAAATTCTGTAGGGCCACCGTTCGCCCCGAGAGCAGTCGAGGGGCCACTTCACCGCCCTCACCCGGAACCCCTCCCGAAGGGAGAGGGAAAGCCTTCACTGCTCGGGGGCGTGCAGCTTCTCGAGGTACTCGTCGCGGGTGACGAGGCCTGACTCGATGAGCAACTCCAGCAACACTCGCAGCGCCCGCACCTGCGACGCGTTGATCTCCTCGAGGCTGTCGACCTTCTCGCGCAGCACCGCGATGTCCCGCTTGAGCTGCGCTTCGGCCAGGCTGGGCCCCGCTTGCGTGACCGGCTTCACCGAGGCCGCCGGCAACTGCAGGGCCGGCATCTCGGTGGTCTTGCGCGGTTCATCGCCCAGCAGCGCATCGAGCTCGAAGCTGGTGTCGGTGAGCGCCCTCGGCTTCGTTGGCACCGGCGTGGTCGTCGTCACCGGGGGAGGGGAGGGGACCGCCGCTTCGACGTGTTCGCCGAAGTAGTGCTTCCGAATCGCTCGCTCGATGGCCGAAGCGGTGGCCACCGTGGGCATCACCTTCAGGTTGGTGGCGAACTCCAACGCCTGCAGGTGCTCGACGTTGGTGGGATCGGAGGTGGCGATGCTGATCGCCCGCGCAGCCGGGTTGATCGCCAGGGGGAAGACCCCGTAGCGCTCACACAGATCGAGCCGCAGCCAGGTGGGCGCGGCTTGATCGAGCGGCATGGTGTCGAGGTCGACGGAAGGCAGCTCGAGCTGTTTGGCGAGCACCAAGCCGATCGCGGTCTCGGTGACGAAGCCGAGCTCCACCACCGTTCTTCCCAGGCGACCGCCCCACTTCCGCTGCTCGTTGAGCGCGGCCTTGAGTTGCGTCTCGCTGATCAGCCCCGCCTCGATGAGCAAATCACCGAGGCGACGCCGTCTTCCGGGAGGAGCCATCAGGGTACGGCGTTACGGCGCCTTCTCCTCGCGAGCGGGCGGGTCGAACTTCTTCGACTCGGCCTTCTCGGCGGCCGTGGGGGGCTTGAGGCGGAGCATCTTGTACGTGCCCTGGCCTTCCTTCACGGTGAACACCGCAGCCATACCGACCGACTTGGTGCTGTCGTTCATGTCCCAGCCCATGGTGTCTGCAGGGCCCGGGTTCAGGAAGAGCGACTTGGAGGCTTCGCCTTCCTTCGCCAGCTGCGTTCCGTCGGCGTCCTTGGTGGCCCGGCCGCCGGCCTCTTTGATGTTCGAGAAGACGCCGAAGGCGATGTTGCCTTCGGTGATGGCCTTGGTGATCGCCTCGTCACCGACGTTGCCACCCGCCCCCGCGAAGTCGAGGGCCTGGTTGCCGTTGCCGTGCGGAGGACCGTGGGCGACCAGCGCGACCGGGGTCTTCGCTTCTTTGGCCGTGCGCACCACTTCGGCGACGGTGGACTTCACGTACTGGCAGCCCGTCTTGCAGTTGATGTAGTTCGGGTCGTGGTAGCCGGGCAGCGAGACCAGCGAGAGCTCGGGGAACTGCACCACGCGCACCTCGTTCAAGTTCACGATGTTCGGGTTCTTCGCGCGGGCGGCAGTGAGGCCGTCGGTGTACTCGGCGCGGCACTCGCGGTTGCCGATGATCACGAACACGGGCAGCTTGGTGGCGCCGAGCTCTTCGAGCACGCGGCCGATGCCGCTGGCCACTTCGCCCACGTCACCGGTGACGATGATCGCGTCGGCCTTCTCGTCCTGGAAGAACTTCACGTACTTCTTGATGGCCAGGATGTTGAGGCCGGAGTCTTCATTGACCGGGCCCAGCACGCCGAAGGTGAGGGCGCCGTCGGCGTCCTTGTCGGCGAAGGTCAGGGTCGCGCCCGTCTGCTTGGCGACGCGCTCGCCGAACTTGAGCTCGGTGACGGGACCCGGATCGATGAGGGCCGCGCACTCCTTGTCGGCGCGAGGCTCGGCCGCAGGCGGCGGAGCGACGACCACGGCGGGCTTCACTTCCACAGGCTTGGGAGGGGTCGGCTCCACCTTTTTCTCAGGGCAACCCATCAGTCCCAGAGACAGTCCCAGCGCAGCGGCGGCACATCGAAGCGTCTTCATCGCGAATTTCCCCCTCGCAAGTCGTTGAAAGGTCGACGCCTCGTAGCGGAATCAGACTCGCCGGTCCAGAGAGTTCGGGGTAGACCCGAGGGCATGCGCACGTTGCTGCCCGTGGTGCTGCTTCTCGGGGCCGGTTGTGCCCACAAGCCTTTGTCCGCTTCTTCACTCGATGAAACGAAGCTGATCGCCTTCATCGCGCGCATCGAAGACGAGGCGGGGCCCAAGTCGAACGTGTTCCGCAACGACAGCTCGTACAAGGAGCGGCTCAAGCGCCTCGACGACAAAGAAGGTGATCGCCGCCTGGGCAACGCGCTGACGGTGGGCAGTCTGGAGAAGAACAAGGCCGGCGAGTTCGAGGTGACGCACCACACGATCTCGCGTTTCGAGGTGGCCGATTCACTGCGCGCCAACACGCTGGCCCAGCTGCCCCGCCAGTCGCCGTGGAGCGAAGTGGTGCACCCGGTCGAGGTGGCCCGCGTGCTGGAGAGCTTCCTGGTGCACGAGGTGCCGGCGAACGCGCCCGACTACGAGCGGCTCGCGGCCCTGGGCGCGGACACCATCGTGGAGATCGTGGTCGAGGAGTACGGCATGCGCAGCGAGAAGGGCAAGGCGGGGGCGTACCTGAAAGGCTTCGCGCGCATGTTCCGGATCAACGGGCCTGAGCTGTACCACCGGCGTTTCTATTCGGATGACCTGGACGCCGGGCTGGAGCCGCTCGATCCGTTCGCCGTGCGCAAGAACACGGAGCTCTTCGGTGAGCGCATCAAGCAGATGGTCACGGCGATCTCCACGCAGGTCGCGAAGGATCTGACGCCGGAAGAGCGCCGCGAAGTGGTGCCGGAGAAGTCGAAGCCCAGAGAGACGAAGCCGGGCGCAGTGCCCGCCGCCGACGATCCGCTCTGAAGAACTGAACAACTGAACAACTGAACAACTGAACTACTGAACAACTGAACTACTGAACTGAACAACTGAACAACGAACTCCCTCTCCCCGAGGGGGAGAGGGTCGGGGAGAGGGCGTCCCGTTGGTCCCCGCGCTGAGGACGGCCTCCTCATTCGCGACGGCGAGAGATCCGGTCACAACGCCTCGAAGAAGGCGGTCAGTTCAGATTTGGTACTTGCTCATCACACGCAGGCCTCTCGGCCACGGGCGAGGATGCCCACGTGGCCCGGGCTGACCTGGTCGACTTTTCAAACCGGATACCGGTGATGACACGCGTGTCGTCGTGGGTGACACGGCCAGAAAGTGCGCCGGGTCTCGGCAGCAACCGTGATCGCTCACGGCTCCGACGACTTCCCCGGACCAACCACGTCACCCGCGCTCACCGTGCGACGTGCCGAGAGCCCGCCCACCCAAGCGCCCCAGCAAACCCCTCACCGACCACGCTTCCTCGAGGCCGGTCGGCGCGTTCAGCTCCTGCGGCGCCGGCGGAGCAGCCCGACGAGCCCGAACACCAGCGCCCCGAGCGGCCCGCCCGAAGCCCCACAACCGCATCCGAGGTCCGTGGTCCCGCCGCCACCAGCACCACCACCCGTCGACGATCCACCACCGCCGCCAGTGCGCCCACCACCACCACCGCTCGACGTCCCGCCACCACCACCGCTCGAGACGATGTCAGCGCAGAAATTCAACCCACCCACGTTCTGACACGCGGTCTCCGGAGGACAGTTGAACGGCGCCATGGGATCGCACGGAGCCCGGCACACGCCCGCCAGACACTTGGTCCCCGCCGAGCACGCATGAACATCGGGCTGCGTTCCACACGGCCCGTTCTCCGGGCTGATCTGATCCTGGCAACCGCAGATTCCCTGACCACCCGCCATCGACTGCACACAGCTCGAGCACGCGCCGGCGAGGTTGACGTTGCACGCCTCGTAACAACGGCCGAGGTAGCAGGTCAGGCCGGTGTTGCACCCGCCGGTATTCGTACACGCCGCGCACGTGGCGCCTTCGCTGCCGGGCATGCACACGCCGATGCCGCTGATGAGCTGGCACGACTGGCCGGTCCTGCACGAACCCGACTGCGCCGGATCACAGCGGGCCCGGCACACGGTCGAGGTGCTGCCCACGCACGCGAGCCCCGCACCGCACGCCGCCAGGGTGTTGCCGATGTTCCCGCAGGGCTCGCCCTCCGTACCGATCTCATCAGAACAAGCGCACGCGCCGCCGTTGGCCAACGAGAAGCACGCCGAGCAGGCTCCCGGTGAAAGCGGGTTGCAGCTGGCGCGACATCTCCCGGCCACGCAGCTCAGGCCCTCAGCGCAGCTGGTGCCATTGCACGGCTGGCAGGTGCCGGGCGCGCTCGAGCCCGGCAGACACACGCCCGCGTCGCCCGCGGTGAGCGGGATGCACGTATTGCCGGTGCTGCACGCGGGGTTGGGGCAGGTGTTGCACCGATTGCCCGCGCCCGAACCAGCGCAGCAGGCGCGGCAGAACGCGAAGGGGCTCGAGCTGCTCTCTCTCGTGCACACATTGCACGATTGGCAGATGAACGAGACGCCGCAGGGATCGCCTGTGTTGCCGCGCGGCGTGCACGTGCCTGCGTTGCAGGTGTACCCGGTCGCGCACTGCGAGGCCGAGGTGCACTGGTTGGTGCAGACCGCGGTGGGAACGCAGAACCCTTCGGGCTGTTGGCAGGTGTAGTTGGGCCCGCATTGTTCGGCCGAGCTGCAGGGGAGGCTGCAGAAGGTGATGCCGTCGTCATCGCGCAGGCACAGGCCCGAGCTGCACTCGCCACCGGTCTGGCAGAACTTGCATTGATCAGGCGCGCCGACCTGGGCGAGGCAGGCCATTCCGGTGTTCGCCGCCTGGCAGGTGTTTCCCGTGGTGCAGGTGCTCGAGGTGGTGCACGCCGTGGTGCAGATCTTTGCGGTGCTGCCGCTTCGTGACCGGCAGACGCGGCCCCCGGTGCACTGGGTGTCTGTGGTGCAGGTCTCTCCCTGCCCACCCGAGTCGCCCGGATACACGGCGCACACGTCGTTGGTGTCGAGGCCGCTGAGCACACGCTTCGAGTCGGCGAGGTTGACGTCGGCGTACATGACCGCGTTGGCGCTCGAGGTGTGATCGAGGCCCATGAAGTGGCCGGCCTCATGGAGCACCACCGACTCCATGTCGTAGGTGTTGGCGGCGAGGTTGTCGGACCAGCGCACGTTGTTGTTCAGCTCCATGTCGGCGTCGATGATCTCGTTGTTCGCCGTCAGGTAGCTGGTGGTGGTGATGGCGAGTTGGTTCGCGAGGTACGTCCACTGCGTGCCGCTGAGCCAGATCACGTTGTTGAAACGATCGTTGCCGTTCTTCGCGGCGACGCCAGTGGGGGTCGCGAAGGACGCGACCTGCACGGTGTTCCAGCTGGTGCTGCAGCTGACGCGGCCGACCGTCCACGCGGCGAACGCGGCGGGGGCG
>JANODF010000781.1:0-29764 GCA_031412555.1 Archangium sp.
GGACATGTGGGTCGACGCGGCTCGTTACGATCCCGATCCGGTCTGGCGGCTGCTGGCGGCGTGGCAGCTGCTGGGCGAGATCGGCAACCCGATGATGAAGGCGGAGACCAAGCCGACCGACTCGGCGATGGGCGCGATCCTGGATGTGCTCAACAAGGATCCCTCGCCCTACGTGCGCGAAGCCGTGCTGCAGCGTCTTGCCGATACGCGGTTCCGCAAGCTGCCCGGTGAGTTCGCCGCGCCCCTGCTGACGTTGGCCAAGCGGCCCGAGGGGCTCAATGAAGATCCGGCCGGGTACATCCGCGTTCGTCGCGCGGCGATCGAGACGCTGGGCCGGGTGGATTCTCCCGAGGGGCACAAGTGGGTGCTCGAGGAGCTCGGCAAGCGCGAGATCGACATCAACTTCCTCGCTGGCTACGCGGCGGCGGCGGCGCGCATCGGATCGTCGTCTTCACTGGGTCAACTGCGGGCGACCCTGGTGACCCAGAAGGGCCGCGGCGCGGGGTACTACCGGCGCACGGCAGAGGCGCTCTCGCACAGCAACTCGGTCGAGGTGCTCTGGCTCTTGAAGGAGGTGCTCAAGGGCAACGCGGGCAACAACGAGTTGGCACGCTCGGCCACGCACGGGTTCCGGCAGAACAAGGAAATGCGCGAGACGCAGGAGTTCGCGACGCTGGTGCGGGATGTGGTGCTCGATGAGAAGACGTTCACCGAGGACTTCCGCGGGGAGTTTCTGAGCTACCTCGATGACGTGAAGTACGAGGCGGCGAAGACGGTGCTCACGGAGATCGGTGAGAAGTCGACCAGCGAGCGCATTAAGGGTGGTGCGAAGCGCGTGCTGGCCGCAAACTTCCCTGCGCCGCCTCCGGCTCCGAAGGATCCGAAGGCGAATCCGAAGAAGAAGTAACGAAAGAAGGTCCCCTCTCCCTCTGGGAGAGGGTCAGGGTGAGGGTCGAGCATCAATCAATTGACCCTCACCCCAACCGAAGGTCACGAGCGTTCGAACAACGCGCCCGCCCAGGTCAGCCCTGAGCCGACGACGCACATCGCGATCGCGTTCCCGAGCTTCTCCGTGCCCCAGTACTCGCTGAGCACCGAAGGAGCCCCCGAAGCGCCGACATTCCCGCGGCGATCGACGTTGTACAAATGCCGCTCAGGCGACACCTCAGCCCGCCGGGCGACCGCCTCGAGCATGCGCAGATTCGCCTGATGCCCGATGAAGTTGAGCTGGTCGGCCGTGCGCCCCTCGCCCCCCTTCAACCACGCCTCGCGCAGCACCTCGAACGTCTCGCACCCGCGCTTCACGCCGAACTTCTGCACCTCGGCGCCCTGCTGAACGAAGTGCCCGAACCGCGGCACCTTCACCTTGTCGGCCCCCGAAGGATCACCCTTCAAGTACGTGTGGGTGATCTTCCACGGCCCCGGAATGCGCGGCGACACGATGGCCGCGCTCGAACAATCGCCCCACAACACGCAGGCCGAACGCTCTGAATAGTCGACCACCCGCGTCGAGTTCTCCGGGTTCACCACCATGATGAACTCGGGCAGCTTCTCGGGCCGCATGGCCTCGAGGAAATACAGCTGCGAAGCGAAGCTCGAACACGCGCTGGAGATGTCGAGCGACGGCGCGTCGATGCCCAGCTCGGCCGCGATGCGATTGGCCTCTGCCGGAATGCACTCGTCGGGGGAACAACTGCCCGCGATCACCATGCCGATGTCGCTGGCCTTGAGCCCTGCCCGCTCGAGCGCCATGCGCCCTGCCTGAGCGCCGGTCTCGGCGTTCGACATCTCGGCCGCTTCGATCGCCGCCCGCGGATCGCGGTTCTTGGTGGTGCGGATGTAGTCGAGCGGCAGCACGGTGTGCCGGCTCTTGATGCCCACCCGGTCCATGATCCAGGCGTCGTTGGTGTCGATGCCAAGCGCCTCGAGGAAGGCGTTGTCGATCAGATTTTCAGGATGGAAGTGCCCGAGGGCATGAAGGTGCAACACGCGGGTACCTCCGGAGTGATGCTGCGAACTACCCAACCACTACGGAGCGGTCCCAACGAAAAGACAGAACATTTGGTCACGCTTTTTCTACAGCTCGCGCCACAGCACCACGCCCGCCTTGATGCTCGGGTTGGTCCGAGCGTCGTAGTGGAACACGAGCGTCTGCTTCCCGGGCTTGTGAGTCCACAGGTTGATCCACTCGCCGCCCCGCTGAATGGGCGAGTTCATCGGCGAACAGGTGGTGAAGCTCACCCCGTCGGCCGCGCGGGAAAGTTTGGGGCCGTTGCAGTTCGACTGCGTGCCCGTGGACGACCAGGGCGCTGCGACCGACACCCGGCCCGAAGGCTCGATGGTGAGCGCCTGGTAATACCGGGTGGAGTGGAACTCGGTGGCACTGCTGCTGTTCCTCGGGATGGCGATCGGCGCGGCCCAGGTGGTGCCCGTGTCGTTCGACTTGAGGTACCAGAGCTCGGTGGCATCGGCGTCGGCCAGCTTGCGCAGGTGGTACGCGAGGTGCGGCGTGGTGCCCACGAAGGTGAGCGTCACCGAAGGCTCGCGGCCCACCACGGTGAGATCGAGCATGTCGGCCGAAGCGATGGCGGTGGCAGAGGTTCCCGGCCGCCAGAACATCAGGTCTGCCGAGACGCCGGCCACGGCCTGAAAGAACGCCACGCCCGGGTTACCCGCCGAGTCGACCGCGAGCGAGAGCGACTTGCCGCCTGCGACGATCGCGCCGGGGTTCTGCTCCATCAAGGCGCCCGTGCCGGTCTTCTTGCCGTACCGAACCTCAGTGCCCTGCAGCCAACCGAGGTGCGTAGAGCCGCCCTGCAGCACGACCGAAGGGTTCGAAACGATCTCCACGTTGTTCGGGTCAGAGATGTTCGAGAGCGAGAAGTTCACCCCTTCGTCATCCGAGATCGCCAGGCGCACCGTGTTGTTCTGCGGCTTCACGTAGGCGATGCCGATGCGGCCGCTCTCCGGGTCACGCGAGATGGAGATCTGCCTGTTGGGGTGCGTGAAGAAGCTGCCGCCGACCACCTCGATGGTCTTCATCGGCTCGTACGCCTTCGCCACGCCATCCCAGCGCGTGTAGACGATGCGGTTGTCGTCGTAGTTGAGGTCGCCGTTGGGATCTTCGTAGAGCGCGGCGATCACCGGGTGGCTGAACTGGTCGCCGATCGCGGCCACCGAGATGCCCAGCTTGGTGGACACCGCAGCCCCCGCGGGAAGCTCGAGCGCGACCTGCCAACCGTTGGGCGGATCGTCGCCGCGCTGACGGCCGGCGTCGACCTCCATGCCTGCGTCTTCTTCCATTCCGGCGTCGAACATCGGCTTCGGGCGGGGCCCACAAGCGAGCAGGCAGACCGAGAACAGGCAGCAGGTGGCGATGCGGAACATGACGACTCCTGGGGAAATTCTTCGACGAGGGCGTTTGCCTTCCGCCCTCGCTCTACCCGGCGGCCTTGATCACTTCGCGGGCAATCACGATGCGCTGAATCTCGCTGGTGCCTTCGTAGATCGTCTGCACGCGAGCGTCACGCAGGTACCGCTCCACGGGGAACTCGTCGATGTAGCCGTAGCCACCGTGGATCTGCACGGCGTGATCACACACCCGGTTCGACATCTCGGAGGCGTACAGCTTGGCCATCGAGGCCTCGCGCGTGAACGGCTGCTTCTTTTCCTTCATCGACGCAGCGCGGAAGGTGAGCAGCTCAGCGGTCTGCTGCTGGGTGGTCATGTCGGCGAGCATGAACCGCAGCGCCTGGAAGTCACCGATGGGCTGACCAAAGGCGTGACGATCTTTCGCGTAGCGCACCGACGCTTCGATCGCCGCGCGGGCCACACCACAGGCCTGCGACGCAATGCCCACCCGGCCACCATCGAGCGCGACCATGGCCAGCTTGAAGCCGTCACCTTCACGGCCGAGCAGCTGGTCTTCACCGACCTCCATGTTCTCGAACACGAGCGGCACGGTGTTCGAGCCACGCAGGCCCATCTTGTCTTCTGCTTTGCCGATGGTCAGGCCGGGCGTGCCCTGCTCCACCAGGAAACAGGAGAGCCCCTTGTTGCCGGCATTCGAGGTGCGGGCCCACACCACCATCACGCCCGCGTACGCGCCCGAGGTGATCCACTGCTTGCTGCCGTTGATGACCCAGCGCTCACCCTTCTTCACCGCGTTGGTACTGCCCGCGCCCGGATCGCTGCCAGCGTGCGCTTCGGAGAGCGCGAAGGAGCCTGCGATCGACTCTCCGCTGCACAGCTTCGGCACGAAGCGCTTCTTCTGAGCCTCGGTGCCGAACTGGCAGATGAGCTCGGCGCACATGTTGGTCACGCACATGCCGACCGAGGTCGACGCGCACGCGGCGGCGAGTTCGATCACCGCCAGCGCATACGAGACCACGCCCGCTTCCGCGCCGCCGTATTCCGCGGGCACGTTCACGCCGAGCAGGCCGAGCTCACCCATCTGGCGGTAGGCCTCTGCGGGGAAGATCTCCTCGCGATCGGTCTGGCGCGCTTTGGGAGCGACCACTTCACGCGCGAACTTGCGCGCGGTGTCGCGAATCAGCAGCTGCGTCTCACTGAGATCGAAATTCATGAATCAGTGCACAGCCTTCAGGTTGAACGGGAACTCGATGGGGTGATCCTTCGAGTCGGGCGGCTTGGGGAACTCCATCGTGGAGAGCACCGCCACCACGCAGTCGTACAGCGCGGGATCTTTCAGCGTGCTGCCCTTGCGATCGACCTTCGCGTTCTTCACCAGGCCATCAGGCGTGATGGTGAACGCGGTCTTCAGCTTGCCCTCGGGCGCCTTCTTCTTGTCCGAGATGTGATCCTCGTAGCAGCCCTGAATGCGGGGCTGGTACGCCATCACCACCTGCTTGATGGAGTCCGCCGTGAACGGCATCTTGCTCACGTCAGGGCCTTCGCTCGGCTTGTCCGTCGCGGCATCCTTGAGCAGGTTCTTCATGGTGTCGTTCTTCGGCGCGGGATCCGCGGCGAGCGACAAGGCGATGACGAGGGCAGTGATCATGTTCAATCCTTGAGGAGGTTGGCGGCGATCACGATGCGCTGAATCTCGCTCGTGCCTTCATAGATCTCGGTGATGCGCGCGTCGCGCACGTGGCGCTCGGCGTCCATCTCCTTCGAGTAGCCCATGCCCCCGAAGATCTGCAGGGCCTTGTTCGTCACCCGGCCCGACATCTCCGAGGCGTAGAGCTTGGCCATGGCCGACTCGGTCGAGTGACGCAGGCCTTTGTCCTTCATCACGGCCGCGCGGTGCACCAACAGGCGCGCCGCGTCGATCTCGGTGGCCATGTCGGCGAGCATGAACTGGATCGCCTGGTGCTCGCGGATGAACTTGCCGAACGACTTGCGCTCACCGGAGTAGCGCAGCGCCTCTTCGTACGCCCCGCGCGCGATGCCCAGGGCCTGGCTGGCGATGCCGATGCGGCCGCCGTCGAGGGTCGACATGGCGACCTTGAAGCCTTCGCCTTCTTTGCCGAGCAGGTTCTCCGCGGGCACTTCCATGTCTTCGAAGTACATGGTGCAGCTCCACGCTGCGCTGATGCCCATCTTCTTGTCGGGGGCCATGCGCTTGAAGCCCTTGGTGTCGGTCGGCACGATGAAGGCGGTGATGCTGCGGTTGCCGGCTTCCTTGTTGGTCATCGTGAAGAGCACGATCGCGTCGGCCTTGGGGCCCACGGTGATCCAGTTCTTCGAACCGTTGATGATGTAGCGATCGCCCTTCTTCACCGCGACGGTCTGCTGCGCGGCGGCGTCGGAGCCAGCCTGCGGTTCGGTCAGGCCGAAGCAGCCGAGCTTCTGACCTGAGGCGTAGGGCTTGAGGAACTTCTCCTTCTGGGCCTCGGTGCCGAACTTGGAGACCGGGTCGCAGTAGAGCGAGTTGTTCACCGACATGATGACGCCGGTCGAGGCGCAGCCGCGGCTAATCTCTTCCATCGCCAGCGCGTAGCTGACGTTGTCGAGGCCGGCGCCGCCGTACGTTTCAGGCACCGCGATGCCCAGGAGTGAAAGTTCTCCCAGCTTGTTGATCGCGTCGGTCGGCCACTCGTGGTTTTCGTCCCAGCGCCTGGCGTTGGGAATGAGCTCGCGGGCAGCGAACTCGCGCGTCATTTTCTGGATGTCACGTTGGATCTCGGTGAGCTCGAAATTCATGAGGTTGCCCTTATCAACGGGAGGAAACGCCGTACAGCAGCCCGAGCGCGGCCGCTGCGACGGAACCTCATGGGACTGGGTAGTGTCTGCCGCCGTCATGGCGGCCGAGTTCAGCAATTGGTTTGAAACCGAGCCCCAGTGTGCTCGTCACCCACACGTTCCGGCGGGGGCGACCTGCGCCCGGTGCGGCTCGTTCTGCTGCTCGGACTGTCTGAGTCAGGCGTGGTGCGAGCCGTGCGCCTTGATGGTGATGAAGGAACACCTGCCCTCGACCGCCCGGAGCGTCGCCTGGAAGTTGCTGCTGGGGCCGATGTTCCTGATCGGCAGCGCGGCGCTCTGGCTGCAGCGCGGCAAGGAGCTGCCGGTGGAATGGGTCATCTGGATGGTGCCGGTGATCTGCGCGGGCGTGGTGCTGCGCCGCTTCTCGCCCACGGCCGCGTGGATCGGAGCGATCACCAGCCTGGCGATGTTGGGCTGGCAGGCGTTCTCGATGTTCGCTGAAGGTGCCGAGATGCGGCTGGTCGACGTGGGGCTGCTATCGATCGCGCCGCTGCTCGCCCTGGATGGCGCCGCACGGCTGGGTCGTCTGTTCGCCACCGTCAAGGTGCAGGAAGCGATGAAGTCCGCGCTCGCCCGTTGAGAGCCCCGTCAGAGCCGCCCGCCCACCTGAAGGCCGGCCTGATGTGACGGCAACGGCCCCAGCTGAACGCGAGTCTTCCCATCGGGAGCGAGGTCGGTCGCCGGCAACATCGTCTGCTCGACCGAGAGCTTGATGTCGATGCCGTCCTTCCCCAGCAGAGGGAAGGAGATCGACAGGCGATTCTTGAACGGCACTCCAGGAATGCCCACCAGCCCGGACGCTTCGAGAATGAGCTGCTTCTGCTCGAAGAACCTCAAGGCCACGCGCACCGCGGGCTCGAAGTGGAAGCCCGTCGCCTGGAGCTCACCAATCGCCATGTGCTGAACGCCCGCGCGCGCGCCGCCCATCACGCTGAACCACGGCAAGCGCAAACCAGCGACGAGCGAGTAGGCGCCGTCGATCGACATCGCCAGACCCGTCTCATTGCCGCCCGACTCGAAGTCACGCTTCTGCGCAGTCGAGACGCCGATGGTGAAGCGCAGGCCGAGCTCGTCGTGCACCGCGAAGAAGTACCTGAGCCCCAGCATCTCCAGAAAACTGTAGTGCCCGTCGAAGCCCACCATCGCGACGACGCGTGAACCGATGGGGCCTCCGTTCTGGATCTCGCCGGGCACGATGCCGACGTGAAAGTCGACGAACTCATTCGGTGGGTAGATGCCCTCCTGGTAGGTCTCGGTGGAGACGCTCACGTCGCGCTCGAAGCCCTTCGCGCGGGAGGCCCAGCCATCGGCCTTCGGCTGAAGACCACTCGAGACATACGGCGCTGAGGTGGGCCAGCTCACCTTCGAAGGTTCGCCGAGCACCGAAAGACCCGCAGGCGACAACATCGCTTCGACGCGCGTGCCATCCACCAGCAGCGCACCGGCGAGCACGACTCTCGCCTCGCTCGACGCCTCGCCTGAGATGAGTACCGACTGCACGTAGGCGTCGATCGCGTCATCCGTGCGGCCGGCGGCGACCGCCTTGGCGCCCTTGTCGCGGGCGACCGCGGTGCGATGCGCGACGTACGCTGCGAGCAATTCCTTCTCGACGCGCGCTCGTGCCTGCGAAGCCGCTCTCGCCAGCGGTTCTGCACCCGAGAAGCCCGCCGACAAGGTGTTCGAAACGGGCGTGCCGGGATCGCCCTGTCTCTTCCCCGGCAACACGTAGGAAAAGGTGTCGGCGCTGGTGCTCTGCTTTTCGTCGAACGAGACGCTCAGCACCGGGCCTTCGTCCGTCAGGAGCAGCGCCTTCCCCCGCACCGTCGCCTCGAAGACGTGGATCACCGCGGTGTACGAGACCTGCCGCGTCACCTCGGTCTCGATCGTGAACTTCTGCAGCTCGTAGATGGGGATGTCCCTGTTCTCGTAGTCAGGCACGTCGCACACACCCTGCCAGACCATGCCGTCCAGCGAGCTGGGCCTGCTGCACTGCTCCTTGTGCGTGCCGACCTGTACGCGCTCGCGGCGAGTTCCGACTTGCACGTTGCGTTCTTCCACGCGGGTTTCGATGAACGGGTACTGCGCCGTGCGGCGTTCGGTTCGATCGGGCTGCGTCATGAAACAGGAGTCGACGCGCAGCGTGAGCCGCCCAGGGATGCCGTTGGCTGGGAACGCAGCAGCCAGGGTGTTCCCTACCGAGGCGCAGCCACCGGGCGAAACGGTCTCGGGTTTGAAGGCCAGCGAGGTTCTTGCGCCGAGCGCATCACGCAAGCGGGCACGCTCATCTGCAGGGCCACCGAGCGCGAATGAGAGCGAGCGCTGCACGAACGCGCGGCCACTCGTTCCCAGCTCCCCTGCCCTCTGCGCCGCCTGCTCGCGACCGGCTCTTGCGTAGGCGGCCAGCCGCTCGTGAAGACCCCCCGGTTCGACGCGCGAAGACCAGCGCCCGAGCGTCTCGGCCGCCTGGAAGAACTCACCGCGATCGGCCTGTTGCTGAACGAACGCGAGGGCCTGCGAGAACGTGTCTGCCCAGGCCGCGTCTGCGAGCGCGAGGGCGGCGGGGCCCGCGCTCAGCTCGCGCACTTCGCGCCGGAGCGAGTGGGCGTCCTCCAGCTTCGCCACCGCGGCGTCGAGCGGCATGGGCGTGAACCCGTCACGCGTGAGCCGGGCGAACTCGACGTCGAGGCGTGCATCGGTCTCAGGAGGGAAACCCAGTTTTCGGAACGTCGTCCGCCAGCGAAGCAAGAGCCGCAGGCGGTCTCGATCACCCTTCTGAGGGATCGGCGGGAGACCAACGGCGACCGCTTCGTCGATGCGCTTGGCCATCGCGGCCATGTGCTCGACGGTCGCCGAGGCATCACGCAGTTCGGTGAGGTGAGTGAGGCGTGCTTCGACCGCGTCGACCATCGAGGCGCTCGTGGGTGCTGGCCACTTCGCTGAGACGAGGTGTTCGCCAATCGCCAGGTCGAGGCGCTTCATCAACGACTTGGTCGCGTCGTCTGCACGCGCGTCCTTCCGCACGCGCAGCAAATGGCGCACGGCTGCGGCGGCTTCGAGTTTCTGCGCCTGCTTGATGTTCTCCGTGACGATGGGCGACCACTTGCCCTCGACGACGCGCAGGCGTTTGTCGCGCAGCCGCTCGAATTCCCAGTCGATGATCGGGCGCTTCTTCGAGGCTTCCTCGTACTCGAGGATCGCGCGCTTCTCGTCGCCTTGCTTCAGGAGGATGTCTCCCGTGGCTTCGTGAAGGGAGACACAACTCGCACCACTCGCCAGCAACAGCCACAGAACCGGACGCACGCGGCGAGTGTACATGCCTCCCTCTCCCCGCGGGGGAGAGGGTCGGGGAGAGGGAACCGGGAAACTCGAGAATCCAACGGCGCTGATCTTCGGTATCGGGGACAGCCAGTCCGCGGGCATTCGTCAGGCGAAGGAGCGCTTCGTTCGGCTCGACGCCGAGCGTTCGGAGCACGGCCGAGGCGATCAGCGACGCAGACTTTCCGGTGGTGATCGCGTCGCGAAGTTCGTGAGCCAGCGAGGTCACCGCCGAGCCGAGCGGAGGCACCTCGCGATCCGGTATCGGAAACCGGCGGAAGGTCAGGCCGGCAAGTCGCAGGCCTGGGCTTCCGCGCCGAGGGCGAGCTCACTCACCTCGTCATCGGTGAGGAGTGAGACGATGACGTCCACGTGCATCGCGCGGAGACCTCGCATCTCGTCTTCGAGCCAGTCTCCCGCACGTGGGCGGGCCATGGTCGCCAGCCGGCCAGTCGAGCCCGTCTCCACCCAGTACAGGTCGGTCTTCATGGAAAGCCCTCTCCCCGACCCTCTCCCCCGCGGGGGAGAGGGAGGCTCTCGTTCGTCGCCTTGTTTGTTCTTCGCCTGATTCGTCGGCGAAATCGTCAGTTGCCTTTGAACTCAGGCGGCCGCTTGGCGATGAACGCAGCCATGCCTTCCTTCTGATCCGCCGAGCCGAAGAGCTTCGCGAAGCCCTCCCGCTCGATCGAGTTGCCGTCTTTGAGCGGCAGGTCGGCACCCGCATCGATCACCCGCTTGGCCTGGGCCACTGCGAGCGGACCACGCTTGGCGATGTTCGCCGCGACCTTCTTGCAGTGCGCCATCAGCTCAGCCGCCGGCAACACCTCGAGCGCGAGCCCGATCTCTTTCGCCTTCTGCGCGTCGAGCATGTCACCGGTGAAGATGATCTCCTTCGCGCGCGCCCGGCCCACGATGCGGGTCAGCCGCTGCGTGCCGCCGAAGCCGGGGATCACGCCGAGCACCACTTCGGGCTGGCCGAACTTCGCCTTCTCCGACGCGTAGATGAAGTCGCACGCGAGGGCGAGCTCAGTGCCGCCGCCCAGCGCGAAACCGTTCACCGCCGCGATCACCGGAACCGGCAGGTGCTCCAACGAATCGAGCACCCGGTGCCCCAGCTCGGCGAACGCGGTGGATTCAGCCTGCGAGAGGCCCGCCATCTCGGCGATGTCGGCGCCCGCCACGAACGCCTTCTCACCACCACCGGTGAGAATCAGCGCACGCGTGGTCTTGTTCGCCGCGACCTGGCCGATCGCGTCGGACAGCTCGGTGAGAACCTGCCGATTGAGCGCGTTGAGCGCCTTGGGCCGGTCGATGGTGATGACCGCGATCGCGCCGTCGAGTTCGAGTTTGACGAAGTCCATGTGTTCCCCTCAGTACTTGTAGAAACCGCGACCCGACTTCTTCCCCAACCAGCCTGCTTCCACGTACTGCCGCAGCAACGGCGCGGGGCGGTACTTGCTGTCACCCAGCCCCTTGTGGAGCACCTCGGCGATGGAGAGCACCGTGTCGAGGCCGATGAAGTCGGCCAGCGTCAGCGGGCCCATCGGCACGTTGGTGCCGCCCTTCATCGCGGCGTCGATGTCTTCGGCGCTGGCGATGCCTTCAGCGAGCACGAAACACGCCTCGTTGAGCATGGGAATCAGGATGCGGTTGATGATGAAGCCGGGGAAGTCTTTCGAGACGACGGTGGTCTTGCCCATCTTCTCGGCCATCGCGCGCGTGGTCGCGTAGGTCTCGTCGCTGGTGGCCGCGCCGCGGATGATCTCGACCAGCGTCATGATCGGCACCGGGTTCATGAAGTGCATGCCGATCACCGCTTCAGGCCGCTTGGTGGAAGCGCCGATGCGGGTGATGGGGATCGACGAGGTGTTGGTGGCCAGCAAGCCGCCCGGGCGAACCACCTGATCGAGATCCTTGAAGATCTTCTTCTTCAGCTCTTCGTTCTCGGTGACCGCTTCGATCGCCGCGTCGACGTTCTTCACGTCGAGGATCGCGGTGGCCAGCGAGAGGTTCTTGAGCGCGGCGTCTTTCGCGGCCGCGTCGATCTTCGCCTTCTCGACCAGCTTGGACAGACCCTTCTCGATACCGGCTTTGCCCTTGGCGAGCGCGGCTTCGGAGACGTCAGTCAACGTGACCTGGAACCCAGCCTGGAGCGCGACTTGCGCGATACCCGCGCCCATCTGCCCGGCGCCAACGACGAGAATGTGATTGATGGACATGCGCGGCTTTGTAAGTGCCGCTTCAGCCCCGATCAATCGCCTTGAGCGCCTGCTGGCATTCGAGATTCTTCTCGTTGGCGAGGAGACATCTTTCGAACGCGTCCTGGGCCTCCGCTCGCCGCCCCCGAGCCTGCTCGCAGGCACCCCGCATCAGCCAGGCCCGATCGTCGTTGACGTCGAGCGTGGTGGCCCGTTCGAGCGTGATGGCGGCGTCGTCGAACTTCTCCTGGGCCATCTGCCCTGAAGCAAGGCCCAGGTGGCCTTCGACCAGGTTCGGTTCGCTCTGCAGCAACAGCCGAAACTGCCGTATCGCTTCTGCGAAGTCTTTTTGCTGCAGGTGCACAGCGCCCAGGTTGCGGCGCGCTTCGAGGTACTCCGGGTTCACTCGCAGGGCGCCGCGGAAGTAGGTGATCGCGCCCTGAAAATCGCCCTCCTCCAACGCCAGCGCGCCCATCGAGTTGAGCGAACTCATCATGTTGGGGTTGGCGCGCAGCGCGAGAATGTAGAACTTCTTGGCGGCCTTCTTGTCGCCCCGGGTCTGGGCGATCAGCCCCTTGTTGTGCAGCGCGTCCCAGTAGCTGGGTTGGTACTCGAGCGAGTGATCGCAGGCGGCGTCGGCTTCATCGAGCTGCCCTGCCACGATCAGCCGTGCGCACAGGGTGTTGTAGTCCTGGGTAACCTGCGTGACGACGATGGGACACCCCGACAGCACCAACAGGATCAGGTAGCGCACGAAGAGATTGTCGGCCCCATCACCCCGCCGGGTGCTTCACGGTTTCTTCATGTCGATCACCACGGTCTCGTCCGACCGGGGATCGAAGTCCTGCTGAAAGCCCACCGGCGCCGAGGCGTTCATCAGCCACACCATGGCGATCGCCCGGTGAGGCCCCTTGGCGAGCGGCACCTTGAGGCTCGGCTCACCCACGATGCCCGCGGCGAAGCGCTGCTCTTCGTGTTTGAGCAGCTCGGCGTCTTCCCAGACCTGCAGCTCGAGCTTGCGCACTTCTCCGTACGAGACGGGGAAGCGCCAGACGACGGTGCGATCGGTGGGGAGTACGCCAAACAACCCGGTGCGCCAGAACAAGAGGGCGCCACCGAGCACTGCAGCCATCACCAGAAACCGGCCGGAGCGCTTCTTCACTCCCCTTCGGGCTCCTCGCCCTTCTTCTTCTTCTTGCTGTCGTACGAGGTCTTCAGGTCGCTCACCTTCACCTTGGGGAGCAACGAAGCGGCCTCGCCCTTGACGCGATCGGGCACGAGCTTGATCTCGGCGCGCACCTCGATGGTCATGCCGGCGATCATCCGCAACATCTCGTCGCGCAGGCGATCGGACTGCAGCAGCTTGCGCACCTCGTCGGAGACGGTCTTGCCGATCTCGTCTTTCGTCTTCTCGGCCTGCGACAACAGAAAGCCGAGCGCCTCTTTGGGCAGCTTCAGCTGGCCCGCGAGCCGGCGAATGCCTTCTTCCGACATGAACACGGCGCCGATGCCCGCCCAGGCCATGCGACGCACGAAGTCGGGCACGAAACCCTTCTTCTCATCGCCAACGTCTGCATCCTCATCGAGGGGGTCGTCTGGAGGGAGGTCGTCGGGGTTCATGGGCTTGGCTCCAGTTCTACTCAGGCCGACTGAATCGTCACAGAAGGAGCGGTGCGCGACGCGTTTTCGACCGACACGCGCTGGGCCACCTTCTGGGCGAGCTCCATGAACGACTTGCCTTCGACGCCGTCGGGCTTGCCCACCACGATCGGCAGACCGCGGTCACCACCCACGCGAATCGACAACTCGAGGGGCACTTCACCGAGGAAGGGGATCTCCATCATCTGCGAGGCCTTCTTGCCGCCGCCGGTATCGAAGATGTGCGTACCCTTGCCGCAGTGCGGGCAGATGAACTGCGACATGTTCTCGATGATCCCAAGGATGGGAATGTTGAGCTTGTCGAACATCTGCTTGGCGCGGATGACGTCGGCCAGCGCCACGTCTTGCGGCGTGGTGACCAGCACCGCGCCCGCGCTCTTGAGCTGCTGCGCGACGGTGAGGGGAATGTCACCGGTGCCCGGCGGCAGATCGACCACCAGGTAATCGAGCTCGCCCCAGTTCACGTCGCGCACGAGCTGCATCAGCGCGCCCTGCAGCATCGGGCCACGCCAGATCAGCGCCTGGTCGGCCTCGATGAGGAACCCGATCGACATCACCTTGATGCCGTGGGCCTCGAGCGGCTCGAGCAGCTTCCCGTCTTTGGAGACCGGCTTCTTGTTGATGCCCGTCATCACGGGGATCGAAGGACCGTAGAAGTCGGCGTCGAGCAGGCCGACGGTCGCTCCGTGACGGGCGAGCGCGCAGGCGAGGTTGATGGCCACGGTCGACTTGCCGACCCCGCCCTTGCCGGCGCCCACCAGCAGCACGTTCTTCACGTGAGGGAGCAGCTGGTCTTTCGAGGCGCCCTTGGGCTGGGCACGCACGCGAGCCGACATGTCGATCTGAATGCGCTCCACGCCCGCGACCTTCTTGAGCGCGGTCTCGGCGTCGCCCTTGATCTTCTCTTTCAGCGGACACGCGGGGGTCGTCAGCTCGATGCGGAGCTGCACGAAGCTCCCGTCGATCTTCAGGTCCTTCACCATCCCGGCCTTGACGATGTCCTGATTCAAGTCGGGGTCCATCACGGTCGACATCGCCGCGAGAACATCTCGTTCCTGCACGCTCATGGTGGCTCGCTTCCCTTTTTCCGCTAAAGGCCAGCCGTCCAATACGGGCGGGGGCCGCGCTAAGCAAGCGTCCGAACAGTCGGGAGCCGATGAATCACTTCATCTCGGGCATTCTGAAGATCGTCCTCCTGGAGGGCTCGATCGCCCTGTTGCTGATCGACGCCGTCGCAGGTGATCGGTTCGAGAAGCAGCGTTCACGCGCGCACGGCGTGTTGGCCGGGCTCATGGTCTTCGCGTGGTGCAACTACGGCTCGTTGCGCCACGACGTCGACGTGCCGCAGGTGCTCACCAGCGTTCCGCTGATCTTGTTCTGCGGCTTCCTGATCGGCCTCGCGTTCGATCCGAAACGTGACGAGCGCCTGGCGGCCTTCGGCGTCTGGGCGAAGGAGGATCCAAACCGGTTCGGGCGCACGGTCGCGGCGTTCCTGCTGGCGGGCCTGCTCACCCTGGGCGTGGCGCTCGGGTTCTTCCCGCTGCGCCTGCCCTTCGTCACGGCGTTGTTCGCCTTCCCGGGGTGGAAGTTCCTCGCCGTGGGTCTCGTCGGCCTGGGGGCCTGGGCTGCTCAGCGCGTGGCCGCGGGTGAGAAGAAGCTGCCCGCGTTCGCGCCGAAGCTGGTCTCCAAACCGATCGCGATCGCGCTGGTGGTGATCCTCTCGGGGGCCTGGGTGGGTGGTGGCGTCGCCGCCGGCAAGCTGCCCCTCATTCACCAGTGGGAGCAGTTTCATTTCTATCTGGGCGCGAAGTACCAGCGCGAAGTCGGCTGGTTCAATCTCTACAAGGCGGCGGTGCTGGCCGATAAGGAGACCGTCAACGTGTTGGGCGCGATGCCCACCACGCGCGACCTGACCAACTTCGAGCAGGTGCCGCTCGACGTGGCCTTGCGTGACGCCGCCGAGGTGCGCGCGCGTTTCAGTGACGAGCAGTGGAATGCGTTCAAGAACGACTGGGCCACCATGGCCCGGCTCTGGCCGATGAACTGGACGTCGGTGATGAACGATCACGGCAACTCGAACTCGCCCGCCTGGGCGATCTTCGCCACGCCGATCGCCAAGCTGATTCCGTTGTCGGCGCGCGGGCAGGCGCTGCTCGGGTGGATCGACATGTTGCTCATGCTCGGGCTCTGGCTGGCCGTGTGGCAGAGCTTCGGGCACCGGGCCGCGAGCGTGGGCCTCTTCATGTGGGCCGCTCCGCCGCAGGTGTTCGACTATCTCTCGGGCAGCTTCCTGCGGTGGGACTGGCTGTTCGCCGTCGGGCTCGCAGCGTGTTTCCTCAAGCAGAAACGCTACGCCTGGGCGGGTGGTTTCTTCGGCTTCGCCTTCGCCACGAAGCTCTTCCCCCTCTTCTTCGGAGTCGCCCTCGGGCTGCGCGCGCTCTTCGTGTGGCGGGAGACGAAGACCTTCCAGAAGGAGTACCTGCGCTTCGGCATCTCTGCCGCCGCCACGGGCGCCGCGTGCGTGCTGATCAGCACCGCGATGTTCGGCACCGGCGCGTGGAAGGAATACGCCCAGCGCATCGAGGTGGCGCAGGTCGAGAAGTTCTACGCGATCCAGTACTCGTTCCGTTCGGTCTACCTGCAGCACGCAGCGAACCCGGTGGCGCGTTGGGTGGAGACGATCTTCCCGGGCGACGTCGCCCAGCGCCGGTCTGACGTCGAGCTCTGCAAGGGCAGCGCTGACTCGTCGACGGGTTCGGTGTGCAGCAAGGAACTCAACGGCTGCGGAGATGGCCACCGCTTCGCGTTGAGCTGCACCACCGAAGGCCAGTGCACCTGCTCGCGTGATGGTGTCAGCACACGCACCTTCACCCGGGAGCTCCCGTGCGCGCAGAGCGACCCCGAGCGCACGCGCATGTTCGAACAGGAGTGCAGCTACCCGAAGGACTACTCGTTCGGCTTCCTGCTCGCGCGCGTGGTGTTCTCGCTGTTGCTGCTCGTGCTGCTGCGCCGCGCCGATGACGTCGAGGCGTTCTTGCTCGGGCCGTTGCTGGTGTTCACCTGGCTGACCGTGAACATGTACTACTGGAACATGTTCGGGCTGCTCGCGCTGGGCCTGTTCCTCCGGTCGGAACGGCCGAATCAGCGCCCGTCGTTCGGCATGCTCCTCGGGCTGCACGCGGTGTTCATGGTGTTCTACCTGTACCAACACCTCAATCGCGGCCTGACCGAGGGCTACGCCGTCGCGTGGATGCTGGCCGTGCTGGTGATCGGAACCGCGCTGGCTGAGCTCCGCGCCTGGCGTACCTCGCCATCGTGATCTGACCGACGAGCACCGCTCACCGTTCGCTCGACTGGGCTCGATGCAAACGGTCCTGGACGGACAGGCGAGCGAAGTCGCGCGAGGGCTCTTACAAGTCCGCTCGTGAAGCACTCGTCGATTGTCGTTGGAGCAGGCGCCGGAGGTCTCTTCGCCTCCCTCTACCTGCAGCAGGCCGGTCATGACGTGATGCTGGTCGAGAGCAAGGCGCGCGTCGGCGGCTGCGCCTCGGCCTTTCCCATGGGGGGCTTTCGATTCCTCTCAGGCGCCACCACGTTGATCGGCCTGGAGCCAGAGATGCCGCTGGGGCGAGTGCTCGCGGAGCTCGACGTTCCTTTCACCGCGCCCATCGCGCAGAAGAACATCAGCGTCTGGCAACGCGGCGAGCCGCTGACCCTCTCGCGCGACACGCACGCGAACAGCGAGGCGCTCACCCGGGCGCACGGCGGGGACTTCGCGGAGTTCTGGAACCGCTCCGTGGAGCTCGGCGCGCGCGGGTGGGGTTTGATCACCCAGTTGCACTTTCCGCCCCGGGGCCCCGGCGATCTCCTCGGCGCGGCGCGCAATCCGCGAGCCTGGGGGTTGCTGCCTGCCCTGCTCCAGAGCACTGCTTCGAAGCTGGCGGGTCGGGCCATCAGCGCTGAAGCGAGATCCATGCTCGACGAACTGCTGCTCGTCTCGACCCAGGCACGCGCGGCCAACACGCCGTGGCTCTTCGGGGCGCTGGGCATGGAGTACCTGCAGCGTCCGCTCTATCTCGCGAATGGAGGCATGGCCTCACTGCTCGAACATCTGGCCGAGGTCTTCGTGCGCCGCGGCGGCACCCTGAAGCTCGAGACTGCCGTCAGCGCCTTCTCGCGCCAGGGCGAGGGGTTTCGCGTCCAGACCAGCAGCGGCGCGCTCGACGCGGAGCACCTCGTCCTCAACCTCACCCACTGGGATGCCAAGCGCCTGGCGGCTCCGGAGTTGGCCGGGAGGTTTGCCGGCACCGTCGCGCGGCATGCCGATGCGTGGGCGGCCTGCACGCTCCATCTCGGCGTGGAGGACGTGTTCGGCGACGAGGCGGCGCCCTATCACCAGGTCGTGCTCGAGCAGCCCTTACCCGTGAGCGGCGCGCACTCGGTCTTCGTGACGTTGTCCCGTCGCGACGATCACTCGATGGCGCCTCGTGGGTTCCGCTCGGTGACGATGAGCTGCCATGCCCCCGTCGGCCGCTGGGAGGGGCTCTCCGATGCAGAGCACGCCGAGCGAAAGGCGGTCGTGGGCGAGGAGCTGCTGAGCGCGCTCGCCGTGCCCTTCCCTCAGGTGAAGAGCGCCGCGAAGCCGGTGGTGCTGCCGGGCACGCCGAAGACCTGGCAGGGCTTCACCGGGCGATGGGGCGGCCGGGTGGGTGGGCTGCCTTTCGACTTCGCCACTCTTCGGCGCGGCTACCCGACAGGGCGCACCGGCGTGCGCGGCCTGGCCCGGGTGGGAGACACCGTGTTTCCCGGCCAGAGCGTGCCGGCGTGCGCGTGGGGGGCGCGGCGGGTGGTCAGCGAGCTCCTCGCGACTCCGGGTGCAGCATCCCTCCGCACGCACCGTTGAGGTGAGCCAGTCGTGATGCAGACTGACCTTGCGCCAACGAAGCGGTGCGTCGTCAGAGGTGCTCGAGGTGGCCGGGCTGAAGAATCACACCCATCGGGTGAGTCAGCCGGCGGTGCCTCGTCGCCGATCACCCACCGCCGCCGTCCGTAAGGTCCCGATCACTGCTCCATCTGCTCGGAGCCTCGTGACTTCTGACGCCTCGCGGCCAACCTCAGTGTCCGAGGTGACTCGCTGAAACACGGTACCGCGCGCGATACACAACGAGGATGCGTGTGTTGCGGCGAGCTTCAGCATGGATCAGCCGGCAGGTGCCCGCCGACGTGCCAAGCGAAGAGGTTCCGCGCGCAGAGGTCTTCCTGATCACCAGCTGGCTGGCACTCGCGCTGAGTCTGTTCTCGGGCGTGGCCGCGTTCTTCAAGGGCCTCAGCTCGCTGGCGATGCTCAATGCGCTCGATGCGCTCGCAGCCGTGTCGATCATCTGGCTGTTCCGCAGCCCGCATCCGAAGCGCCGCCACCTGGCCGTGAATGGGTTCCTCGGCTTCTTCACCGTATCGCTCAGCCTGGGTTCGCTCACCGTCGACCCGATGGACGCGACCACGCTGTGTTTCCTCTTCCTGATGCCGCTGGTTGCGGCGCTCATGCTCGAGCCGCAGCAGACCTCTGCGTGGATTCAGCGCTCGATGCTGGGCGGCGGTCTCGCGTTGCTCGCGGGCCACTTCAACCTGACCAGCCATCAGCTCGATCCCAACCCCCTCTTCACGCACCTCCTCAATTTCATCGGAGGTCTCGCGCTGGCGATGGCCCTGCTCAAGGCCCTCGCCAGCGACCGCGAACGCGCCATCACCCGCATCCGCGAAACCGAGCGAGCCAAGACCGCCTTCTTCGCCAACGTGGGCCACGACATCCGCACGCCGATGAACGGGGTGATGGGCATGGCCGACGTGCTCCTCGAGCAGCCCACGCTCGCAGGGGAGCATCGCGAGATGGTGCAGGTCATTCGTTCGAGCGGCAGCGTGTTGCTCGGCCTCATCGACGACGTGCTCGATCTCTCGCGCCTCGAAGCCAGCCAATTGGTGCTTCGTCCGGTGCCCGTCGCTTTGCATCAGCTCGCCGCCGAGCTGGACAAGTTGTGGGCGCCCGTCGCCGAACGGAAAGGGCTGCGGCTCTCCGTGGAGGTCGACGACGCGGTACCGCCGGCCGCGATGCTCGATGGTCTGCGCGTCAGACAGATCCTGAACAACCTGATCAACAACGCGGTGAAGTTCACGCAGACCGGTCAGATCTGGCTGCGCCTCGCGAGCGCTGAAGAGAGCCTCTCGTTCGTGGTGCAGGACACGGGCATCGGCATCTCCGACACCGAGCAGGTCAAGCTCTTCGCCCGCTTCACCCAGGCCGACGACGAGAACGCCCGGGCGCATCAGGGGAGCGGACTGGGCCTCGCGCTCTCACGACAGCTCGCGCGCCACATGGGTGGCTCGCTGGTGATGGAGTCGGAGAAGGGGGTGGGCTCCCGCTTTACCCTTTCTCTCCCACTCGAACGCACCGGGCTGCCGGCGATCGAACTGCCGAACACGCGGCAACTTCCACAGGGGCTGAGCGTGTTGGTGGTCGACGACAACCCCGTCAACCGGCTCGTCGCCCAACGCCTGCTCGACAAGAACGGGTGCCAGGTGCAGTGCGCTTGCGATGGCCGCGCAGCGCTCGAGGCGTCGTCACTTCACAAGTTCGACCTGGTGCTGATGGACGTTCACATGCCCCAGATGGATGGGCTCGAGGCCACTCGTCAGATCCGCGCGCGTGACGGTGATGCGCTGCGCATCATCGGCTTCTCAGCTTCCGCGGCGCAGGCCGACGTCGACAACTGCAGGGCCGCGGGCATGAACGACTTCCTGGCGAAGCCCATCACCCAGGAACGGTTGCTGACCATGCTGCTCCGGCACCTCTAGTCAGGCTACAGTCGACAGCCGAGTGAGCGCGTTCGACGAGATCACCGCGGGCCTGCCTGTCCCCACGCTTCCCGACTCCAAGGGAAACCGAATGCCGGTGCTGCTGGTGGTGGGAGGCCCCCGCACTTCCATCGGCCGCGCCTACCAGCTCGACAAGGAGCTGCTCATCGGTCGCGCCGGCGAAGCAGATGCCTGGCTGGATGAAGAAGGCGTGAGCCGCAAACATGCCCGGCTGGTTCGCACCGCCGCGGGCGGCCAGCTGATCGATCTCAGCTCGCGCAACGGCACCTGGGTCAACGGCACTCGCATCACGCAGACCGAACTCAAAGAAGGCGACCTGGTGCAGATCGGCGCGAGCCACATCTTGCGCTTCGTGTTTCAGGATCAGCTCGACGAAGCCGCGCATCGAATGCTGGTCGACAACGCGATCCGCGACTCGCTGACCGGTGCGTACAACCGGGGCTACTTTCTCGATCAGCTGCGCAAAGACGTGTCGTCGGCCATCAGGCACAAGCAGCACCTGAGCCTGGCCATGATGGATCTCGATTCGTTCAAGCAGATCAACGACAAGAACGGCCACGCGATGGGCGACCTGGTGCTGCGCCACTTTTCGCGCGCGGTCGGCACGTTGATTCGCAGCGAAGACACCTTCGGGCGGATCGGCGGCGAGGAGTTCGCCCTCATCTTGCGGCAGTGCCCTGAGGACGAAGCGCAGCGCGTGACCGAGCGGATCCGCCAGAGCGTGGAGCAGCTCGACTTGATGCACTCGGATCAGCGGGTGGTGGTCACCGTGAGCATCGGCGTGACTTCGCTCGCGGCGGGTACGGCGACGGGCGATGTTCAGCTGCTCGAGATTGCGGACAAGGCGCTGTACTCAGCCAAGGCTCAGGGCCGGAACAGGGTGGTTTATCAGGCGCTGAGTTGATTCGAGCGCCCTCACCCTGACCCTCTCCCAAAAGGGAGAGGGGATTTCGTGCAAGTCAGTCAGCGGGGATCGGCGGCACGAAGCTGCAGCTGCTCGACTCGAGACAGCCTTCCATCGGGAGTTCCTCGCCACCGGTCTGGAGGTAGCGCCCGAGCATGTTCAGCATCACCGAGCCCAGGTTGAACGGCAGCGAAGGATCAGGCGTGTCGAAGCCATGGCGGCCCGTCGGCACCACCATCGGGAAGATCACCCCCGTCACACCACCCACGCGATCGTTCGGCTTCACCAACCGCAGCGGCGGGTTGAGCCGCGGCACGTCGAACAGATCCTGCGTGCCGTCGCCCGAGAGCGCCGAGAAGTGATCCACGTCGAGCAGCACGTCGCCGCCCAGCGAGTTCTGGTAGCGCCCCACCCGCTCCACCGACTCGAGCACGCCGTTGTCGATGAGCACGCGGTTGGGCGTCTTGCCGTAGCGCGGGTCAGCCGAAAACAGCTCGACCATGCCGGCTGCGCGCGCGATCGACACACCGGTCGCCACGGGCACGTTCATGTCGCCGATGGTGTTGACCACCACCATGCGGGTGCCGACCTCTTCACCCGTGCCGTACCGCAAGATGCGGTGACGCTCGGTGTACGGCAGGAAGTTCACCGGGTCGCCACGTTCGATGGCGAGCTGCGCGAGGCCCAGGAACCGGCGAATCTCCGGTGACTGCCGGCGCAGGCCGAAGCCGTCGCCCAGCGCGATCAACGGGTCGCCCGCCTTGTGCTCGAGGGCCTGGAACTTCGAGTCGAGGGCGAAGGTGTCCATCGTCCAATACGGCGTGGCGCCCTCCGGTACGGCGCAGCCCGAACGCTCCTCGGGAGGCAACGCCCCTGAGTACACCTCGAGCTTCCACTGATCGTTCTGATCCGAGCTGACCGCGGCCCGGAGCAAGCCGCCGGCACCCACGCGCGCGCAGCGGTGCTCACCGCTGGTGAGGTTCGAGAGCACGGCGGTGTCGCCTTCGATCAGCTCCACGTTGACGGGCCCGAGCTTCACCCGGCCCAGATCGTTCAGGTTCGGCAGCACCTGCCACGCCTCGAGCTGTCCAGAGTCCACGTTGCGCACGGTGGTGAACAACGGCCCCAGCATGCGCAGGTTGACCGCTTCACGAACGCCGCCCTGAATCGACCGCACGCCGATGTCAGGCAACCCCGCTCCACCCGAGACGGGCACCGACACGTCGATCTGCGGCTCGAGGCCCGACATCATCGCGCTCATGATGCCGCCCAGCGAGCCGCCCGTGATGTGGATGGGCGCGGTGCCACCGACGTCGATCACGCCGTCGCCGTTGAAGTCGCCTGCGAGATCGTCGACCCCGTCGCGGTTGGCGTCGTAGTCCCAGGTCTTGCCATCGAAGCCCCGCAGCAGGCGAACCAGCTGCATGTAGTCGAGGGCCGACTGCTTCACGACCTCGCGCGTGTGCAGGATGTACGAGGTCCAGAAGTCGGCGCCCGAGTCATTCTTCTCGTCGCCGTTCTGGTCGAACGCGCGATCGTTCTTGGCGATCGCGTCGAACATGTTGCCCAGGCCCTTGCCGGCCAGCAGCCCACGCGCGAGCTCGAGGTCGGTCTTGTCGAGACCCACGCCGTGGCTGACGTTCTCCATGCCGATGGTGGCGAGGCCGTAGCGCGCGAAGAAGCCCCCGTAGAAGAGCGGGTCGAGTTTGTTGCCCGTATAGCCATGGCCGAGGATCACCACCGGCGCGGGGCCCGTCGTTCTGGCCTTGGGCACCGTCAACCAGACCGTGATCGTCTCGGGCCGGGTGAACGCCGCGCCGCTCACGGGGTCGACCTGAAAGAGCTGCTTGTAGAGCGGGAGCAGCTTGTCCTCCGAATCTCTCCGGGGAAAGAACTGCGGCGAGACGAACTGGAACACCACGTGGAAGTCGATGAACTTGTGGTGCTCGGCCACCGCTGCCATCGACGCGGTGAGCGGGCCTCCACCGTTGAGCTGCTTGAGCAGGTCGACCGCCGCCGAGCGGAACTGATCTCCGCTGACGATGCGCACGTTCACCGACGAGCCCGGCGTGCTGTCGCGCAGGGTCATCAGCTTGGCGACCGCGGGGTATTCGGCGGCCAGTCGATTCATCGGCCCCAGGCCGTAGAGGCCATCACGAATCGCCACGTAGTCGTCGCTGATGCTCTGCGTGCTGTAGGGCCAGGTGAAGGCCACGTCTTCGAGGCTGAGGCCGAAGTTCGGCAGGCACTGCGCCAGCGGCTCGAGCGCCTTCGTCTGCGCCGTGTGGTTGATGAAGGCGAAAGGCGACTTCACCGGCCTGCCATCCTCATCGACGAGCCGCTTGGTGAGCACCACCGCGTAGGTGTTCTTCTCCCGCAGCGGCATCACCGGCTTCATGATCAGCGTGTTCGTCTCGCGTTCGTAGAACGTGAGCGCCTTGAACGACGAGTCACCCGGGTACAGCGTGTTCGGGTGGTCGAGCACGCCGTCCATGTCCATGTCTTCGCCGAGGTCGAGCTTGCCGTTGCGGTTCAGATCTTCTTCGCGATCGTCGAACAGCAGCTGGTCGCCCTGGCGGTCGTTGTCGAAGTAGCCCGGGCGCTCCAGCACGATGGGGAAGTTGCCTTCGCCCATGTCGAGCGGCGTGCGCTCGCAGAAGTCGGGCGAGTCGGGGCTGATGTCGATCAGGTAGGCCGCGTCGTCGCGCGCGTCGTAGTCGTCGCCCTGGTGCCGCCGGATGATGTTGTGCAGGTCGAGCGGCTTTTTGAAGGCCACGGTGATGCTCTGGTAGGTGCCCCACCCGTCGAGCTGATCGAGCGATTCACGCGTCGAGCGCTCCCACTGGGTCGAGGCCATCATCGAAGCGTTGATGCGCTTCTTCGTCACCGAGCTCGCGTCGAAGCGCGTGGCGAAGTCGTTGGGCAACGGGATGTTCGGCAGCGGCTTGGCGAACACGTCGAAGACCACTTCAGAGCCCGTGCCCGGGCCGCTCTCCATCAAGCCTCTGCCTTCGGGCGAAGCACAGCCCGCGACGACAGCCACCACAGCCCAGCTCAATCTCATTTTCATGGAGTGCCTTAGATTGCGACGCCGAGACGCAGACGACCAAAGCCAACAGGTGCCATCACCCCGCCGCCCGGGAGCGTGTACGCATCACCCGGCAGGAACAAGCCCCCCTCGGCCGTGACCGAGATGAGGAGCTCGGGGATCGGCTTGAAACGCGCCTGCACGCCGAGATCGACCTCGGTGCCGAGGTAGAGGCCGGGCTGGCCACCGAGCGAATTCAACGGGGTGCCGCCGCCGATGCGGGTGTTGAACGGATCGGTGAGTTTCGCCGTGCCGAAGGCGAACAGCGGCCCGCCGAACGCGTCGAGCCAGTCCGACATGGAGATCTTCACGCGGGGGAACAGGTACCAGGCGCCGGTGATGGAGCCCGCGGTGCCCAGCAGGTCAGCGCCCTCGGGAGCGACGCCGGTCAACGAAGGATCACTCGCGCGCACGCCCGAGCGGCCCGACTGATACGCCATCACCTGGTCGAAGAGGATGAGGCCGACCTTGTAGTCGCGGTCGAAACGGAAGTTCTCCACGCGATCGTCGGCGGCGTTCTGATCACCCGAGGCGTAACCACCATCGAGGTAGATCGAGGTGCGGCCGATTCGGTACTGCGACTTGATGGCCATGCCGAACTGGCCGATCTTCAGCAACTCCGCGTTCTCGTTGCGCGCCTGGGTGGTGGTGCCGGTGAGGCCCACGAACTCCCAGCCGATCTTGAACTCGCGGTTGCGGCGCTTGAGCAGCTGCCAGCGGCCCGCGAAGTCGATCACCACCGCGTCGGTCGCCTTGCCGCCGTCGGTGCTGAAGATGTTCCGCTGGTTCCGGTACACCGCGTAGACGCCGAAGTTGTTCTCGGGATCCTTGTTGAAGCGCACCGCCAGCACGCCCTGGAAGGCGCGATCGCCACGGGAGAACTCTCCGAAGTTGTCGCGCACGATCAGGTCGGCCGCGATCGCGGTCTCGAACGCGCGGAAGGCGCCGCCCTTGCCGAACAACGGCCGGGCCACCAACAACGCGCGGTAGGTCAGGTTGCCGAAGTGTTGCTGACCGAAGTCTCCGGCCTGGGGATCCTGGCCGCCGTCGTTGGCGAGCAGACCCAGGCCCCACTGCGAGGTCTGCTGCCCCACGCGGAAGGCGCCGCTGGCCCACTTGTACTCGAGGTAGACCTTGCGCAACTCGAGCGCGCGAATCGCGGGCACCGGCTGACGATCACCGACCAGTGAATCGGGCGGAATACCGATGATGGCGCCGGTGGCCGCGTCGGCTTCGACGATCAGCCCCAGGCCGCCGAGGTGGATTTCAGGGGAGACACGAACGCGGGTCTGCAGCGGCGCGACCACCGAGGTGCTGCGATCGGAGTCGAACGGAAACGGCGTCGCGCCGCCGTAGTTGAGGCGGATGGAGGCGGCCAGCTTCGCCGTCAGCTCCCACGTGGGCTCATCGGCCTTCTTCGGGTCGGCCTTCTTCTCGGGCGGGGCTGCAGGCGGGAGATCGACCTGCATGGGAGTGGGCGAGGCCATGCCTGCATCGGCGTCGTCACCCGCGGGGCCCAGCTCGCGAAGGAGCGTGGGGTTGACGTCATCACCCGGGTTGGCGGCCTTCGGTGCTACGGCGGGTGCACCGGCATCGGTCTGCGCGAACGCCGGCATGGCTGCACAAAGCGCCAGGCCCAGAATCATCGATTTCATGCGAGTTCCCCTGAGCCCTCGACTGCGGCCGGGCGCGCAATAGCATTCTCCCCCCGTCCAGCCGAGGGAAACCAACGGCTTGAGGGCACGCCGCTTGACACCAGGGGGCCCGGCACGTACGAGCGGCGCCCTTCGGTCACATTTCGTGGTCGAACACCCCGCTCACCGCATCAGGCGATGGGCAGAACCCAAGGGGCATCAGATGGCAGAAGCAGTGAAGAGCGCAGCGAAGCTGCGTGAGTACGAGACGGTCTTCCTCGTGAAGCCCGATCTCACCGACGAGAACGTGGACAAGGTGAAGGACAAGCTTCGCGGCATCGTGAATCGCGATGGCGGCAAGTTCCTGCGCTTCACGATCTGGGGCAAGAAGAAGACCATGTACCCGGTCGCCAAGCAGCCCCGCGCGATCTACATCCACGCTCACTATCTGGGTAACTCCGCGATGGTCGCCGAAGTCGAGCGCAACATGCGCAACTTCGACGAAGTGACCCGCTTCATGTCCAAGCGCCTCGCTGACGACGTGAACCCTGAGTCGCACCAGCCGCAGGAAGACCTCAAGCTGGCCGGCGAGGACGACAACAAGCCGTTCGGCGGCGCTGAGCGCGAAGGCTTCGGCGGCTTCGACAACGACATGGACGACGAAGGTGGTTACAGCGCATGAGCACGATGAGCCCTGAGAAGAAGCGCCCCGCGAAGAAGGACAACGACGGGAACATGGAAGGTGGCGACGAGAAGCGTGGCGGCCGTGGTTTCGCCCGCCGGAAGGTCTGCCGCTTCTGCGCCGACAAGAACGCGAAGGTCGACTACAAGGACCAGTCGACCCTCAAGTACTTCGTGACCGAGCGCGGCAAGATCATTCCCCGCCGCATCTCTGGCAACTGCGCGCTGCACCAGCGTGCCGTCGCGAAGGCCGTCAAGCAGTCGCGCGGCCTCGCACTCATCCCCTACCTCGTTCTGGCGAGCTGACCCATGAAGCTCATCCTCCGAGAAGACGTTTACAACCTGGGCAAGTCGGGCGAACTGGTCACCGTCAAAGAGGGCTACGCGCGCAACTATCTGCTGCCGCGTAACCTCGCGATGCTGGCGAGCACCGCCAACGTGCGTCAGCTGGATCACGAGAAGCAGGTCATCGAACTTCGCCAGCAGAAGCTCAAGGGCGGCGCCCAGGAGCAGGCCAAGAAGCTCGAAGGCGTGAAGCTCTCGATCAAGCGAAAGACGGGCGAGCAGGAGAAGCTGTTCGGCTCCGTCACTGCACTCGACATCGCCGAAGCGCTGGCTGCCGCGGGCCACAAGCTCGACCGCCGCCTGATTCACCTCCCCGAGCCCATCCGGGCCGTCGGTGAGTTCGCCGTGGAGATCCGTCTCCACCGCGAAGTGACCGCGAAGCTCACGGTCACTGTCGTGGGCGAAGCGCAGGCCTGAGTCTTGGTCTGCTAGAAAAGGCCGTGCGTTCCTTCGGGGGCGCACGGCTTTTTCATATCCAAACCGAACTCCAGATGGGTGTTGCCGGTTTCGATCTTGTTGATCGGCTGCGCCTTGATGGGCGTGGCGCACCTGGTGACCGAGGGTCGTGTCGAAGCGCGTGAGCTTGAACAGAAGCGGCTGCGCCTGGCGCATCGGCTCGCGGCGGCAGTCACCACCATGGAGGCGACGGTGGGGACTCCGGTGGTTTCGGCCGCTCAGCTCGGCCTCTTTCCGGGGCACGAGCTTGAGCTGCGAACGGAGCCTCGTCGTGCCTGCGTCGATGGCGAATGCGTCGAGCTCAATCCGCGCGAGCGCTGCTACGGCGACGACTGCAGCCGCATCGAGTTGGCTCCGCTCGATGCGAACGTGGCGACGCCCGGGCTCGACCCATGCGAGGCCGAAGTCATCGCGGCGCTCGACGTCGAGGCGTGTCTGGCCCGCGTCTGCACCACCACCCGGCCGACCTCCTTCGAGACCGTCGTTGATGCACCGGTGCGTGCGCTCATCTCCGGCGTTCGCAAGAAGTGTCTCGCGCGGCCGCGAACGACGGATGGCACACTCGTCCTCCACTACGGCTGGGGCCGCGAAGTGATCGAAGGAGGCGAAGTGTACGCAGGGGTCACGGTCTACAGCCCAGGAGCAGCCGCGCCTTCGACAGTCTTGTGCGGCGGCTGCACCGGGGTTCTTCACCGTCTCAACGGCGGTTGGAGAAATCGAGCCTCTGATCAAAGGAACTTCACGCCGCTGAGTTCTTCCGAACGCGCCCACAAGCCCTTGCCCTGCTCGAGATCCTTCATCGAGGGCCAGGTGGGTTCCTTGATCGCTCCCCTGGCGCTCGGGCCGTAGACGTCGCCGCCCTGCACAGTCGCACCAGTCGCCGCTTCGAGTGAGGCCGCTGCGCCAGACGCGACCGGCTTGGCGAGCAGCGCACTGACCAACTTCGCGGCGACGCCCATCAGACCGGTGGGCTTCTGCTGCATCTCGGTCGCCACGATGCCCGGGTGCGTGAGCACGCTCTTCACCTTCGACCCGCGCGCGCGCAGTCTGCGATCGAGCTCTGCGCCGAACAGCGCGTTGGCCAGCTTGCTCTGCATGTACGCCCTGCCCTGGCCGTAGCCCTTGCTGCCGTCGAGGTTGTTCAGGTCGAGCGTGCCCTTCTTCCCGAAGCCCGAGCTGACCGTCACGATGCGCGCGTCGTCACGGGTCTCGAGGCGTTCGAACATCAGCGCCGACAGCACGAAGTGACCGAGGTGGTTGGCCGCGAACATCTCGGTCACGCCTTCCTTCGAGAGCTTGAGCGGGCCTATCCCTTACCGGCGTTGTTGATGAGCACGTCGACACCGAGGTCCTTCTCCGCGAGCGCCCCACGGAACGCAGGTCGATCAGGTCGAGTTGCTGCAGCCTCAACTTCGCGTCGGGGAGCTGCTGGCGCACGACGAGATTGAAGCAGTCCCGCAATTCCGAGGGGGCCGACAAAGCCGTGGAGCAGCATGATTGATGACGCGGGAAACCCCGCACGCCGCCACCATGGGACCCCGCTCGGAGGCCTCAGCGACGCCGACCTGCTGCCAGCCGTCGAGAGGCCACCGCTGCTTCGTGCGTCAAGTGACCCCTCGACTTCTCTCGGGGGCGGCCTCGGTGGGTCTCGAAGTGGAGTTGCTGGCCCCGCCTGGAAAGACACGCTTCGCGCCGCCGTCTGGCGCAGGACCAACCGCTGAAGCTTCGCGCTGGCAGCGGGGTTGGGGGACCGGGCGAAGGCCACTATGCGTTTTTGCAGGTCAGCGCATCCCGCCCTCGGGACGTCTGCTTGCGAGCAGTGCGCGAGCAACTGACCTGCAAAAACGCATAGTGGCACTCGCGCGACCCGAGGCGACTCTCTGCTGAGTCCGCCGCAAACCGACGGCCCAACCTCGAGGTCCAAGAGCATCGCCGGAGAGGCGTCGACGCAGAGGCCCCGTGGCGCGGCCGTTGCCAACTAACTCCTCGATGGCGTCGATGTCGAACGTCCCCTTCGGAAGCCGTCGACGAGCGACCTCTCGCAGAAGATCGGCATCGCAGAGGCCTCCGAGCGGGCGTTGGGCGGCGTCCTGCTGGTGGCGGGGTCGGGGTTTCCGGCGTGGTCATGCGCCGCGGAGCTCTGATGCTTTGCTCGATGACGTCACCCTGAATTCACAACGCCGTTTGCGATTTTGCGGCGTGTTCTGCCACCTCGGTGACGGCACCACCGTCGATCCGTTCCTGCTCAAAGACCTCGGAACGAACGGGGCCTCCGTCGAGGTGATGATGGGCAAGGCATCTGCGACCCTCGAGCACCGCTTACGAGCGACGCATCCGCCCGCCGTTACGTCAGCCTGACCGCAGCAGCAGGTCCTACCTTCCTCGCCCC
>JANODF010000782.1:0-4288 GCA_031412555.1 Archangium sp.
GAGGACCCCAGCGCCAAGCTGGCCGCCTTCATCAAGGGCGACATCGACATCATGTGGGACACCGTCGACTCGTTCGCCCGCGAAGGCAGCGAGCTCAAGGAGAAGGGCCTCAAGGCGCGCTCCATCATTCAGGAAGACTGGAGCCGCGGCGGTGACGGCATCGTCTCGCTCAAGACCATCAAATCGGTCGAAGACCTGAAGGGCAAACGCATCGCCAGCACCAAGTTCACGCCTTCGCATTGGCTCTTGCTGTTCCTGCTCTCGCAGTCGGGCCTCTCGCAGCAGGATCGCGCTGAGATCGAGAAGAACATCGTCTTCACCGCCGAGGCCCCGCAGGCCGCCGCCATGTTCAAGGCCGGCAAGGTCGACGCCGCCGTCACCTGGGAGCCCGACCTCTCGGGCGCCGTCACCGCGCGCGAGAACGAAGCGCACGTGCTGGTCTCCACCACCTCGGCCACCAACGTGATCGCCGACACCCTGGTCGCCCGTCAGCAGCTCATCGACGAGTCGCCCGGCACCGTGCAGGCCTTCGTTTCGGGCTGGTTCGACGCCATCAGCGTGATGAAAGAAGACCCCCAGAGCACCAACCAGCTGATCGCCGACGCGCTCAAGCTCACCACCGACGACGTGTCGGGCATGCTCTCGGGCCTCAAGCTCACCTCGTACGCCGACAACGCGCTCTTCTTCGGCCTCTCGGGCCCGAAGTCGTACTTCGACTCGCTCTTCAACGGCGCCTTCATCATCTGGCGCAAGAAGGGCGTCGTGAACACCGTGGTCGACGCGCCCGATTTCAAGGATTCGCGTTTCGTCGCCGCGCTCGCGAAGGACTACGCCAGCCAGAAGGTGGAAGAGACCTTCGCTTTCAAGGACAAGCCCAAGGTCAGCGACCGGGCGATCGTGAACAAGAGCCTCTCGATTCACTTCACCACGGGCTCCGACGAGATCATGCCGGGCAGCTACTTCACGCTCGATTCGCTGGGCGACACCATGCTCGCGTTCGGCAACACCTACCTCCAGGTCGAGGGCAACACCGACAGCCGCGGCAACGAGGCGGCGAACAAGACCCTCTCTGCCAAACGCGCCCAGGCCGTGAAGGCGTACCTGGTGAAGAACTTCAACCTCGAGGAGAAGCGCTTCGTGACGGTCGGCCAGGGCAGCGCAAAACCGATGGCGCCGAACGAGACCGAGGACGGGCGCGCGCTGAACCGGCGCACCGACATCAAGGTCGTTCTCAATGCCCAGTGATGCGGGGTCGCCCGCAACGCCAGCCGTGACGGTGCCGGTGAAGGCCCCTCCGCGCGCGAGGGCCGTGCCGTCGATCTGGGCGCTGCGCAGCGCCATTCCGGTGGGCGCCGGCCGCATCGCGTCGATCGTGAGCATCAGCATCCTGGTGCTCGCGTGGTGCGCGCTCAGCTACATCCAGGTCGAACGCGGCGGAGAGAAGGTGCCGCTGGTGCCGCACTTCTTCCTGCCCGCGCCGGACCAGGTGATTCGCAGCCTCTTCTATTTGATCTTCGAGAAGGACCTGCTGCAGGCCGTGGGCGTCAGCGCGGTTCGCATCGTGAAGGCCTTCGGGCTCTCGTTGGCCGTGGCGCTGCCGCTGGGCATCGCGATGGGCAGCTTCGAGATCGTCAACCGCATCTTCGACCCGATCATCGCGCCGATGCGGTACCTGCCGATCACCGCCTTCATCCCGCTGCTGATCCTCTGGTTCGGCATCGACGAAGCGCAGAAGGTGGCCTTCCTCTTCCTGGGCACGGTGGTGTTCCTGCTGCCCGCGGTGGTCGACGCGATTCGTGCGGTGCCTGAAGAGCTGATTCAGACGGCGTTCACGCTGGGCGCGACCAAAGCCCAGGTGATTCGCACCGTGCTGATCCCCGCGGCGTTGCCGCAGATCTTCGACGGCTTCCGCGTGATGAACGCGATCGCGTGGACCTACATCATCCTCGCGGAGATCGTGAACGCGCAGAGCGGCATCGGCTACATCCTCCAGCTCGCGGGCCAGCACAACAAACCCGAGTGGAGCTTCGCCGGCATCCTGGTGGTGGGGATCATCGGCATCATCACCGACGTGCTCATCCGCCTGGTGAACCGGCTGCTGTTTCCCTGGAGAGAAGCCGATGTCTGAGACGCCCGCAGCGCCGCCTCCGCAGGGACTGTTGGCGGCCAGCACCCCGCCCAAGCTCGAGCTGAAAGATCTGTACATGTCGTACACCGACCGCGCCGGCCGCACGGTGCAGGCGGTGGAAGACGTCAGCCTCACCGTGGCCAACAAACCGGGCGTCGGCGAGCTGGCGGTCTTCCTCGGCCCTTCGGGCTGCGGGAAGAGCACCATCTTGAAAGCGGTGGCCGGGCTCTACAAACCCGACTCCGGCCAGGTGCTGGTCGACGGCAAACCCGTCGATGGCACGGGCCGCGATCGCGGCATGGTGTTCCAGAGCTACACCAGCTTCGCGTGGCGCACGGTGCGCAAGAACGTGGAGTACGGCCTCGAGCTGCAAGGCGTTCCTTCCGAGGAGCGCAAGAAGCAGGCGCTGGCGATCGTCGAGCAGGTCGGCCTGAAGGACTTCGCCGACTCCCTGCCCAAGCAGCTGTCGGGCGGCATGAAGCAGCGCGTGGCCATCGCGCGTACGGTGGCCAACAAGCCCCGCCTCATCTTGATGGATGAACCGTTCGGCGCGCTCGACCCGCAGACCCGCTGGGGCATGCAGTCGTTGATCCTCGATGTGCTGCGCACGCAGGACAATACGGTGCTGTTCGTCACCCACGACGTGTCTGAGGCGGTCTACCTGGCCGACGTCATCTTCGTGCTCTCGCACCGGCCCGCGCGCGTGCTGCACCGCATCGAGGTGCCGTATTTCGCCACCCGCGAGGCGACCGTGAAGCAGAGCGCTGAGTTCAAGAAGATCGAGAACCATGTGCTCGACCTGCTCCACTCTTCGAACGTGCACGGCAACATCCGGGTGGGGCTCTAATCGCCATGGCTGAGGGCGGCGGCAGTCCCAACTATCTGAAGGCCGCGTTCCTCAACGTCTACAACCTGGCGTTGCTGGGTGGTGCGGCCACCGCGGCGGCGCTCACCGGTGACTGGCTCATCGGCGTCGGCGCGCTGGGCATCGAGGCGATCTGGTTGGTGCTGGGGCCGGATCTGAAGCCCTTCCAGCGGGCGGTGCGTGAGAGCGATCGCCAGGAGCGCGAGAAGGAAGACCGCGCTCGCGTCGACAAGCTGATGGCCGAGCTGTCGGAGCGCGAGTGGCAACGCGCCAAGGCCCTCGATGAGCTGCGCCGCGAGATCGAGCGCGACATGGCGAACAACCCGTCGTTCCAGGCGATCCTGCTGGCGACCGAGCTGGAGAAGCTCTCGCAGCTGCACGCGTCGTTCGTTCGCCTGGCGTCGGCGTGCCGGCGGGCGGAGAGCTACCTGCAGGCAGTGGACGTGCGGGATCTGCAGCGGCAGATCGCGGCGCAGAAGAACCTGCAGGAGAAGATGACCGATGAGGCGGTGCGGGATCTCGCCTCGAAGAACGCGCGGGTGCTGGAGAAGCGGCTCGAGACCATCAAGGAGATCGAGACGTTCCTGGCGCGGGCGCGCGGTCAGATGAATTTGATCGAGAACTCGGTGCGGCTCTTGAGAGACCAGGCGCTCACCATGACGTCGCCGGATCAGCTCACGGAGCAGTTGGATGACCTGCTCAACGGCGTCGATGCGGTGCAGGCCAGCGTGAAGGAAGCCGAGGCGTTGATCGGCGGCCGCACGATGGAGCCGATCGCCGACATCGCGGATCCCGCGGCTTCTCAGGCGGCTCCGCCCGATCGTCTCAGAGAGTGAAAGCGGTGCTCCCTCTCCCTGCGCCAGCGGGGAGAGGGTTGGGGTGAGGGGCCTTACCAGCGCCACCTCTTGCCCACCGCCCTCACCCTGACCCTCTCCCAGAGGGAGAGGGGAACACACCATCACTGCTCGGCGATGTTGAACTCGGTGCGGCGGTTCTCAGCCTTACCCGCGCTGGTCGAGTTCGAGGCGATGGGCTTGGTCTCGCCAAACCCGACCGCTTCCATGCGCACCGGGTCGACGCCGCGCTTGATCAGCGCCGACATCACCGAGTTCGCCCGGTTCTGAGAGAGCTTCAAGTTCTTCGAATCATCGCCGACCGAGTCGGTGTGACCCTCGACGCGCACCTTCTTGATCTGCGCGTTGTCCTTCAGGGCCAGCGCCACCTCATCGAGGATCTTCTCACTCTCGGCGCCCACGATCTTCGCGCTGCCGGTAGCGAACTTGATCTGCTTCTTG
>JANODF010000783.1:0-11437 GCA_031412555.1 Archangium sp.
GCATCACGCCCGCTTCCAGCAGCGCCGTCATCGACGTCTCCGAAGCGACCTGCGGCAGCTCGATCGCCGCCATCCCCATGACGGGGCAGGGCACCAACGGCACCGTCACGCTCTCGACCTCCGACGTGTTCTTCGGCACCAACGGCCGGGTCAACTGCGGCACCACGGCGGGCAGCAAGACGCTGGTGCTCAGCAACACCGGCAACCAGGCCTTCGCGTGGACGGCGACCCTCGTGAAGGGCGCCAGCTCGCCTTTCACCTTCGCGCCGATGAGCGGCACCGTGCCGGCGAACACGGGCACGGTCACCATCACCATCACCACCACGGGCATCCCCGCTCAGGCGCCCACCGCCGATGACGCGTTCGGCGACGTGCTGAGCATCGTCACCGACGTGGCCAACGACGAGCCGCACCCGGTCAATCTCCACCAGACGGCCCATGGCGCGGTGCTCAGCTTCGCTCCCAACGCGGTCGACTTCGGCCTGGTGCCGATCAACACCACCACCACCGCGCCGCTCGCCGTCGTCAACGCGGGCAATACCAGCCCGATGGTGACCCTCACCTCGAGCAACGCCAGGTTCACCCTCGATCCGGTCAGCCCGTTGGCCGCCGCTTCGGGCTCCAGCACGGTGCTCACCGGCACCTACGCGCCCGGCGTCGCCGTGGTGCCTGAGACCGCCGATGTGACGCTCACCCTTGATGCAGCCGAGCCGCTCTGTGCACCCTTGCCCGCGGCGCTCCCGATGACGGGTCAAGGCACCAGCGGCTCGGTGAGCTTCTCGCCCGTGGCCGTCGACTTCGGAGCGGTCAACTGCGGCACCACCGCTGCGCCCCGCACCGTCACGTTCCGCAACGACGGCAACCAGGCGTACACCGTGACCCCCACGCTGGGCCGCGACGCGGGTTCGCCTTTCGTGGTCACCATGGCGCCTGTCACGGGCGTGGTGGAGACCGACGGCGGCACGGTGGTGATCACCGTCGCGCCCAACGGCATTCCGCAGATCTCGGCCGTCACGCCTGATCTCTACGGCGACACCCTCACCGTGAGCACGGACGTCTCGGGTGATCTGCCCCGCGCCATTCCGCTCCGGCTCACTGCGCGCGGCAGCATCTTTGCGATCTCCACCACGGCCATCCACTTTGGCTCGGTGGCGGTCGGCGCGACGGCCAGCTCGCAGTTCACCGTGAGCAACAGCGGCAACGCCGTGGGTGGCCTGGTCTTCACGCCCGGCCAGCCCAGCATCTTCGGGCTGCCTTCGAACGCTCAGGTCAACCCCAACACCTCCATGGGTCAGACCGGCACGCTCACCCCGATGGGCGCGATGTCGTACAGCGACACGGCCAGCATCGCCGCGGCGCCGGGCACGGTGCTCTGCCAGCCGCTGCCCTTCACCACCCTGTCGTTGGCGGGCGCGGGCACGGCGGGCAACGTGATGGCGCTGTCCACCTCGAGCCTCACCTTCGGCACCGGCGGCCTGGTGCCGTGTGGCACCACCGCGACCGCGCGCACGCTCACGGTCACCAACAACTCGGCGCAGGCCCTCACCCTCGCGCTCGAGCTCGCGCGCGGCACCAGCTCGCCCTACAACGTGACCGGCCCCACCACGGTCGCGGCGGGTGCGACGGTGACGGTGACGGTGTCGCCCAGGATGATCCCCGCCACGTCTTCGACCGCGCCCGATGCGTTCGGCGACACCTTGTCCATCACGGGCACCGGCGGCCCGGTCAACGAGGTGCAGATCGTCGCGTTGCACGAGACCGCGCAGGGCGCCGTGTTGACCTTGAACCCCACGGCGCTGTCGTTCAGCGGCAACGGCTCGAAGAACTTCACGGTCAACAACAGCGGCAACCTCGCCGCGGCGTACACGGTCACGGTGGGCGGCACCGACGCAGCGCGCTTCGGCGTCACCCCGACGTCGGGCACGGCGAACGCTGGCGGGAGCGCCTCGGAGACGGTCACCTACACCCGCCCCGTGGTGTACCTGGGCGCCACCTCCACCGCGGGCATCACGCTCAGCAGCACCGCCGGCCGCTGCGCACCGCTGCCCACCACTCTCACTCTGACGGGCAACTGAAGGGGTGAGGCTGTAATGAGTGCCCTCATGTCCGACAGCGGCGATTCGCAAGGCCCCCACCCACTGGTGACGTTGGGGCCGGACCCGCTCGTCGGGCGTGAGGTCGGTGGCTACGTCATCGAGGTGCCGCTGGGTGAAGGCGGCATGGGGCTGGTGTACCAGGCCCGCCACCCCTTCCTCGGCCGGCGTTTCGCCATCAAGGTCTTGAGGCCCGAGCTGGCAGCCGACAAGCAGCTCTCGGCCAACTTCGTGCGCGAGGCGCAGACGTTGTCGGGGCTCAAACACCCCCACATCATCGACATCGTGGGGTTCGGCCCGCTCGACGACCAGCGCCAGTTCATGGTGATGGAGTTCCTCGACGGCCGCACGCTCGAGGCCGAGCTGCACGAGTACGGCGCGTTGCCGCTGCACCGCGCGCTGTCGTTGGCCGAAGAGATCCTCGATGGGCTGGAGGCCGCGCACTCCATCGACGTGATTCACCGCGATCTCAAACCGTCCAACGTGTTCCTCGCGAAGGTCTCGGGCGGCAAGCAGGTGGTGAAGCTGCTCGACTTCGGCCTCGCCAAGCTGGCCCCGGCCGCGCTGGCCGGTGACAAGGACTCCGCGGCTTCGGCGCGTTCGGCGATCGCCGGTACGCCCGACTACATCGCCCCGGAGCAGGCGCTCGGTGAGGGCGTGAGCAAGCTGAGCGATCTCTATTCGTTCGGTGTGATGTTCTACGAGGTGCTCACCGGGAAGAAGTTGTTCTCGGCCAACGAGTTCTCGCTCGACCCGATTCACGAGCTGCTGCAGCAACATCTGCACGCACGCGCGCCCCGGTTGGGTGACACGTTTCCTGCCGATCTCGACCTGCTGGTCTCGGAGTTGTTGGAGAAGGATCCGAAGAACCGGCCGCAGGGCGTGCAGTACGTCAGGCAGCGTCTTCGCAGGCTCACCCGCGACATGCAGCGCGAGCTGACACAGGAGCGGCGGAACCCGATGCTGCTTCAGACGGCGGAGATTCCGCCGAGGCTCGCCAGCCCGCCTCGTGCGATGCGGTGGCCGGTGGTGGTGGCGGCGCTCGTGCTGCTCGCCGGTGCGGTGACGGCGTGGTGGGCCGCGGGCGAACCGGAGCAGCCGGTGGTGGTGGTTCCTCCTTCGACTCCCCCTGCGGTGGTGGTGGCTGCGAAGCCTGAGGAGCTGGAGCCTTTGGTCCGGTTGAATCCGGCTCCGAAGATGGAGGTTCAGAAGATGGCGGTTCAGAAGCTCGACCCTCACCCCGACCCTCTCCCGAAGGGAGAGGGAGTTCCTGCTCCGAAGAAGGTCAGTGTGGCGCTGCCGGAGTGTGAGGTGAACGATCGGTGGCGCACGGCCGTCCGCGGGCACCTTCAGGAGCTGCAGCAGAAAGCCGCGAGCAAGGGCACCGCCGCTGCGTGGACCCGCTTCGAAGATGCCGAGGGCCCGCTGACCGCCTCCATCGCCTCCGCGGAAAGCGGTGTGGACTGCGCCGCGGTCGAGCGCCGCATTCAGCAGCTCGCAAAGGAGCTCTCCCGATGAAGACTCGCTGGCTTGAATGGGTGGTGCTGGTGCTCTCGGCCTCCGCCTTCGCGCAGGGCAAGCCCACGCTGGTCGACTTTCCGCTCGACGTGAAGGCGCCGTTGCCTGCGGCGCAGCAGACCGAGCTGCAGAACGACTTCCGCATGCTGCTGGCCCGGAACCCCGCGGTGCTGCTGTCGACGAAGAGCCAGTGGAAGGCCGCGCTCGCCGCACACAAGCGGCAAGACTGCGACGTGCGCGATGAGTGCCTGCAGCAGCTGGCCACCACGGCCGGCACGCTCTACGCGATCTACGCCTCGGTGGAGCAGAACGCCGCGGGCACCGAAGTGACGGCGACCGGCCGCGTGGTGAATCAGGATCGCGTGCTGGTGCGCCCCCGGCTGACCTTCTCGGTGCCCCGGAAGGGCAAGTTCAACGAGGCTGCGCGCAACGCACTGGCCCAGCTGATCGCCGCCCTCGAGCTCGACAAGCTCTCGGCCACGCTCACCCCTCCAGTGGCCCCCGTCGTCACCCCGCCCATCGCGAAAGACGCGCCGATCCAACGCCCACCGGCGGAGGACCTGGTGCTGGTCGTGCCCGCGCTCCCTCCAGAGCAGAAGGCCGGGAGCGGCACCACCGGCGCGCGGGTCGGCGCGTGGGTGGTGGGCGGGCTGGGTGGCGCGGCCGCCGGTGTCGCCGCGGGTTTCGGTATCTCCGCCATCACCGCGCGCACCACCTTGCCGCTCGATGGCCAGCTGGTCGACGCGTCGCAAGCGCGCACCCAGGCGGGCGTCAATCGCGACGCCACCATCTCCCTGGTGAGCTCCATCGGTGCGGCTGCGCTGCTGGGTACCTCGGTGATCCTCTTCATCACCTCTGCACCGCCGGCCACGCCGGTCGTCAGCCTCGTGCCTGCCCCGGGCGGAGCGCAGCTGACCCTCACTGGAGAGTTTGGACCATGAAGCGAGTCGTCCTGCTGGTGTCGATGATGGTCGCGGCGGGCTGCGAGTGCGGCCCCGCGGTCGCGTGCAGCGAAGACACCGATTGTCCGTCGTGGGGCCGCTGCGTGAAAGAAGCCGGCGCGGCGCGTGGATCGTGCGTGCTCCAGAATGTCGTGGCCGACGCGGGTGACGACGCAGGCACGGATGCGGGCGTCGATGCGGGCGCGCCGTTCGCTTCCATCTCACCGCTGAGCCTCGACCTCGCTCAGGCCGGCTGCGGCGTGGCCACCACCGACGTGGTGACCGTCTCCAACACCGGCACCGCACCGCTGAGTGTCAGTGCTTCCACGGGCACCTCGCCCCTCTTCAGCGTGTTGCCTTCCAGCGGCGCCGTGCCTCCGGGTGAGTCGCTCACCTTCACCGTGTCTGCCACCGTGCCTTCCACCACGATGGCTGGAACTGAGTTTCAGGGCCGGCTCACCTTCACCACCAACGACGCGGCGGGCCATCACGAGCTCGCGCTCACCGCCCGCGCTTCCGGCGTCACGCTCACCCTCACGCCGTCGGTGGCCTCGTTCGGCGTGCTCCCGGTGAGCACCTCCGCTTCGCCTCTGCCGCTCACCCTCACCAACGCGGGCAACGTCGCGGCCACCCTCACGCTGGTCGACCCGGGTGATGCTCAGTTCTCCGTGCAGTGGCCTGGCAAGCCCGCGGTGGTGACCCTCGCACCCGGCGCCAGCCTCACCGGCCTCGAGGCGGGTTTCTCGCCCACCAGAACCACACCTTCCAGCAGCAGCGCGGAGCTGCGCGTCACCCAGCCCCTCTGCGGCGCGTCGGTGGCCAACATTCCCATGACGGGGCAGGGCACCTACGGCGGGGTGGGGCTGTCGACCACCGACGTGTTCTTCGGCGCCAACGGCCGGGTCGACTGCGGCACCAGGGCGGCCAGCCGGACCTTCACCTTGCGCAACAGCGGCAACCAGGCCTTCGCGTGGACCGGCACGCTCTCGAAAGGCACCAACTCGCCTTTCACCTTCACGCCCACCAGCGGCACGGTGCCCGCCAGCAACGGCTCGATCGTCATCACGGTCTCGGCCACGCCCATTCCCGCGCAGGCCCTCACTTCACTCGACGCGTTCGGCGACATCCTCACCATCGTCACCGACGTGGCGAACGACGTCAGTCACCCCATCAATCTCCACCAGACCGCGAACGGAGCCATCTTGAGCTTCGCCCCCGGCACGGTGGATTTTGGCCAGGTGCCCGTCGACAACACGGCCACGGCGCCCTTCGCGGTGATCAACGACGGCAACACCAGCCCCTCCATCACGCTGACGCCCGACAACGCCGCCTTCACCCTGACCCCCGCGACCGCGTTGGTGGCGCCGGGTTCTTCCAGCACGGCGTTGACCGGCACCTTCGCGCCAGGCAGTTCGGTCGTCGCGCAGTCGGGCCTGGTCGCGCTTTCACTCGATGCCGGTGAGCCGCTCTGTGCGCCGCTGCCTGATCCGCTGACGATGACGGGGCAGGGCACCATGGGCTCGGTGAGCTACTCGCCCGTCGCGCTCGACTTCGGCGCCGTCAATTGTGGAGCGACCCCGACCGCGAAGACGGTGACCTTTCGCAACAACGGCAACCAGATCTACACGGTCACGCCTTCGCTCGGCCGCGACGCGGGCTCGCCCTACGTGGTCAGCATGAACCCGGCCTCGGGCGTGGTGGCCATCGATGGTGGCACGCTGGTCATCACCGTCGCGCCCAACCCGGTTCCGCAGACCTCGGCGGTGACGCCCAATCTCTACGGAGACACCCTCACCGTCACCACCGACGTGCTGTCCGACAGCCCGCACAACATTCCGCTGCGGCTCACGGCGCGCGGCAGCGTGTTCGCCATTTCGTCGTCGAGCATCAACTTCGGCTCGGTCACGGTGGGCGCCACGGCGAATGGCCAGTTCACCGTCAGCAACTCGGGCAACGCAGCGGGAGTGTTGGTGTTCTCGCCCATCGCTCCGCAGGTGTTCGGCATGCCGGCCAACGCGCTGGTGAACGCAGGCAGCTCGAGCATCGAGAGCGCCACCTTCAGCCCCGCCATGCAGACCAACTACAGCGACATGGCGGCGGTGACCAGGGCGCCTGCCACGGTGTTGTGCCAGCCGCTGCCTTTCACTTCTCTTTCGCTCGCGGGCATCGGCACGGGCGGAAACGTGGTGGCGCTGTCGGCGGCCAGCCTCAACTTCGGGCTGGTGCCGTGCGGCACCACCGCGATGCCGAAGACCGTGACGGTCACCAACAACTCGAGCAACCAGCTCGCTTTCGACTACGCCCTCGCAGGCGACGCGTCGTCTCCGTACACGGTGAGCGGCCCCCCTTCGATCGCAGCGCAGATGACGGGCACGGTGACCATCACGCCCAAACCCGTGCCGGCCACCTCCTCGACCGTGGCCGATGCGTTCGCCGACACGCTGACCATCACCGCCAGCGGTGGGCCGATCAACGAGACGCACACCGTGGCGCTGCACGAGACGGCCCAGGGCGCCGTGTTGACGCTCAACCCTGGCGCGTTGACCTTCAGCGGCAACGGCTCGAAGAACTTCACGGTGAACAACGCGGGCAACCTGGCCGCGGCCTTCACCCTGACGCTGGGCGGCACGGACCCCGGCCGTTTCTCGGTCAGCCCGACCTCGGGCACGGCGACGGGCGGCTCCAGCGTCACCGAGGCGGTCACCTATGGCCGGCCGGTGGTCTGGTTGGGCGCCACGTACACCGCGGGGGTCACCCTCAGCAGCAGCGTGGGCCTCTGCGCGCCGTTGCCCGGCACGCTCCCCCTCTCCGGAACCTGAGCGTCCCGCGCAATTCGTTTCCGGGCGGGCCCCGTTCGGCCTATCTCCACGGCCGTGGCGACGAAAAAGAAGAAGACCGCAGCGCCTGCAAAGCCCAGCCGGCCCACCCGGGCGAAGCCTGAAGCGCCGGTAGACGTGTTCTCCGCGGCCGGAGGCATGCCCAGCTTCCCGCAGGGTTTCGTCGGCAGGGACGGCAGCAGCGCCCGCCAGACGGTGCGGGAGCTGACCTGGGGCGACTTCGATCGCCAGGTGCAGGCCCTCGCGCGTGAGGTGCGCAGCTTCAAGGCCGAAGCGGTGGTGGGCCTGGTTCACGGCGGCGTGTTCGTCGGCGGGGCGCTGGCCAGCGCGCTCAAGGCCGAGTTCTACCCGGTGCGCGTGACGCATCGCAGCCGCGACACCGGCCGCTCGTCGCGCGTGACCGATGACATGCCCAAAGAGCTTTCGGGCCGGCGCGTGTTGATCGTCGACGACGTGGCCAGCTCGGGCGACAGCATCGAGTTCGCCACCCGGCTCGCGCGCAGCCAGGGCGCGAAGGCGATCAAGAGCGCCGCGTTGATCGCGCGGCCCGGCAAGTTCGAGCCTGACTTCGTGGGCGTGACGTCGGCCGACTTCTTCGTCTTCCCCTGGGACTACCAGGACGTGGTCGAGGATCAGCGGTTCGAGCCTGAAGAAGGCAAGCCCGCCCGCGCCTCTCGGCGCTCGTGACGCGGTTGGTGGAAGAGAACCGCTCGATGCGAACGGTGGGTCTGTTTCCTTCGGAGGAATTCGAAGGTGAAGCCGCATGATCGTCGGCACCGCGGGACACGTCGATCACGGCAAGACCTCGCTGGTGAAGGCGCTGACCGGCATCGACACCGATCGGCTGCCTGAAGAAAAGCGCCGCGGCATCACCCTCGAGCTCGGCTTCGCGCACCTGAAGTTGCCGTCGGGCGCGACGGTGGGCGTCATCGACGTGCCCGGCCACGAACGGTTCGTGAAGGCGATGGCTGCGGGCGCAGGTGGCGTCGACGTCGCGCTGCTGGTGATCGCCGCCGATGAAGGCGTGATGCCGCAGACGCGCGAGCACGTCGACATCTGCTCCTTGCTCGGGGTGCGGAAGGGCGTGTTGGTGGTGACCAAGGCCGATCTCCTGCCAAACCTGGGCGAGGGCTGGCTCGAGATGCTCGAGGCCGACCTGCGTTCGTTGGTCGAAGGCACGCCCTTCGAGGGCGCAGCGTTGGTGCAGGTGAGCGCGAAGTCGGGCGAAGGGCTCGACCCGCTCCGGGTGGAGATCGATCGCCTGGTCGCCCAGCTCGCCGCCGAACCCGACGCCGCGCGCGGCCCCGAAGCGCCGGTGTTCTTGCCCATCGATCGCGCGTTCAGCGCCAAGGGCTTCGGCCTGGTGGTGACCGGCACGCTCTGGTCGGGGCGGCTGACGCCGGAAGACGAAGTGAGCCTGCTGCCGGGTCTGGCGGGGCCGATGCGCGTGCGCGGGCTGCAGGTGCACGGCGTGAGCGTGACCGCGGCGGTGGCGGGAAACCGGGTGGCGGTGAATCTGCCCGAGCTCGAGGTGGCGCAGGTGCGGCGGGGCCTCGTGCTCACCCGTGCCGGTGAGTTGCCCGAAGCGAAGGTGCTCGACGTCGAGCTCTCGTTGTTGCCTTCGGTCGAGACGCCGCTGGGCAGGCGCAGCCGGCAGCAGGTGACCCTGGGGACGGATCAGGTCGAGGCCGTCATTCGGCTGGTCGACGTCGATTCACTCCGGCCCGGCGAGCGCTGCTTCGCGCAGCTTCGGTTCTCCGCTCCGGTGGCGGCCATTCCCGGTCAGCGGTTCATTGTGCGCGGCACTCAGGTGATCGAAGGGCGGGGGGCCACGTTGGCGGGTGGCCGGGTGCTGCTGGTCAATCCACCGCGGCGGCGTGCAGGGGCCGCGGCAAGGTTGCAACGTTTTGCCGAAGCGCCGCTGGAAGAGCGGCTGCGCTGGTTGCTCACCGAAGCGGGCTACGGCGGGCTCGACGAAGCAGGCCTCTTCGCGCGCGCGCAGTCGACGCAGAAGGAAGTCGCCAAAGCCCTGGAGCGCGCCTCCGCTCGGGGGGCGGTGGTGCTGGTCGAGCGCGGAGCGGAGCCGGTCCGCCGGGACGGTGGACCAGCCAGGCTCGGAGCGGAGCGGAGAACTGGCCAAGGCGAAGCGACCCGAAAAAGAGAAAGCCGCCGCTTCATCGCCAGCGAGGTGCTCAAGGCGCTGGAGGCGCGCGCGTTGGCCCGGCTGGAGGCGTTTCACGTGGCCAGCCCCGAGCGGGCGGGCATGCCGCGCGAAGAACTCCGTCAACGCCTGGGTGAACCAGCCGAGCGGGTCTTCGCGCGGGTGGTGCTGGTGCTGCTGGAGAGCAAGAAGGTCGAGCTGGTCGACGAACTCCTCCGTCTTCCCGGGCGGGGGCGCGCGTTCACCGAGGCTGCGGCCGCGCACCAGACGCAGCTGGCGGCGCTGCTCGAGGCCAGACAGCTCTCCCCGCCCACGCTGCTCGAGCTGGAGTCGGCCCTCCGCCTTCCCCCCGGGCGCATCATCGAGCTGGGCCAGTCGCTCGTTTCCCAGGGGCAGGCCGTTCGAGCAGGCGAGCTCTTCTTCGCCAGGAGCGCCATCACCGCGCTGCACGGCAAGCTGCTGGCGTACTTCGCCACGCACGAGAAGCTGAGCACGCAGACCTTCAAGGAGCTGACCGGTCTCTCCCGGAAGTTCCTCATCCCGCTCGCCGAATATTTCGATCGCGAGAAGGTGACTTTGCGCGTGGGCGACGAGCGGTTGCTCCGGCGCAGCAAGGGCTGAACCTGCCGCGAACGGCAGGGCGGGAATCTGAAGCCGGCTGGCTGCAGACAGCTGTGCTAGTTGTCCCCTTTGTGACTCCTGCTCCTCCGACGCAGCGCAAGGGCCGCATCCTCGTCGTCGACGACCAGCGCAACATGCGCGCCACCACGGCGCTGCTGCTCCGCGCTGAGGGGTACGTGGTCGACGAGGCTGGCGGTGGTGAAGAAGCGCTCGCCTGGCTGGCGGATCATCAGGTCGATCTGCTGCTGACCGACCTGAAGATGGAGCCGATGGATGGTCTCCAGCTGCTCAAACGCGCGGTGGAGATCGCCCCGCGCCTCTCGGTCATCGTGATGACCGCATACGGCAGCATCGAGACCGCCGTCGAGGCCATGCGCCGGGGCGCCTACGACTACATCACCAAGCCCTTCAAAGACGGCGAGCTGATCCACCGCGTCGACAAGGGCCTCGAGCACGCCGGCCTCATCTCGGCGGTCGACCTCTTCGCCGGTGAGTTCAAGGCGCGCCACGGGCTCTCTTCGCTGGTGGGCCGCAGCCAGGCGATGCGCGATCTCACCACCCGCATTTCCCGGGTGGCGGCCAGTGAAGCCACCGTCCTGGTGCAGGGTGAATCAGGCACCGGCAAAGAGCTGGTCGCCCGCGCCATTCACGCCCTCTCGCAGCGTTCGCGCGCGCCGTTCGTGCCCGTCAACTGCGCGGCCATCACCGAGTCGCTGCTCGAGTCAGAGCTCTTCGGCCATGCCCGCGGCGCGTTCACCGGCGCCGTGAAGGCCCGCCGTGGCCTCTTCGAAGAAGCGCACGGCGGCACCATCTTCATCGACGAAGTGACTGAGACCGCCCCCGCCTTCCAGTCGAAGCTGCTGCGCGTGCTGCAGGAGGGCGAAGTGCGCCGCGTCGGTGAGAGCGTGTCGATCAAGGTCGACGCCCGCACCGTGGCCGCCACCAACCGGGACATCGAGCTGGAGGTGAACGACAAACGGTTCCGCCAGGACCTGTTCTACCGCCTGGCGGTGGTGACCCTGGTGGTGCCGCCCCTGCGCGAGCGGCTCGAAGACGTGCCCATCCTGGCCCAGCACTTCCTCGACCGGGCCAACGCGCGCAGCCGCAAGCCGCACCGGTTTCACCCCACCGCGATCGACCACCTCGGCACCTACGGCTTCCCCGGCAACGTGCGTGAGCTGGAGAACCTGGTGGAGCAGGCCGCGGCGTTGGCCGAAGGCGAAGAGCTGCTACCCGACGACTTCCCCCTGCGCCGCAAGTCGAGCG
>JANODF010000784.1:0-3645 GCA_031412555.1 Archangium sp.
CGACTCGTCATCGAGCGGCGCGTCGAGCGAGAAGTCGCTCATCGAGATGCGCTCGTGCTCGCCACCACGCACGTGGCTGCGGTTGTCCTTGAGGTAGCGCGTGATGTACGCGCGAATCCACCAGACGGCGTAGGTCGCGAAACGAACGTTCTTCTTCGAGTCGAAGTGTTCGATCGCCTTCATCAGCCCGACGTTGCCTTCTTGAATGAGGTCGTCGAGGCGAGCTCCGCGGCTGGCGAACTTCTTCGCCACGGCCACCACGAAGGGCAGGTTGGAGCGCGCGAGGTGCGTCCGCGCAGCCTCATCACCCTTCCGGGCCCGCTTGCTCAGTTCATATTCTTCTTCGCGCGTCAGCTGCTTGTGGCCACCCAGGTTCCGCAGGTAGCTCGAAAGCCCGTCACGTTCGGTCGTGCGCATTTTTTTCTCCTCTTCGCCGAACAACCTTTGTTCAGTGTTGGAGAGAAGATGCTCATCGATGGAAACGGTTTCGAAGAAACTCATGGGGACCTCCCCAGCTGGTGGGGTGTTCGAGGACGACCATGGGTGAGCAAGCCGGGTGCCGAAGCGACCCTTGAGTCAACCGTCTGAACTCATGAGCCTCACGGCTCGTCTGGGAAGACCTTCCCGGGGTTCATAATGACGGCGGGGTCGAGAAGGACCTTGATTCGTCGTTGCAGCGCAATCAGCTCGGGCGACTGCTCCAATGAGAGGTACTTTTTCTTCGCAATTCCGACGCCGTGCTCACCGGTAATGGTGCCGCCGAGCCGCACGGTTTCTTTCATCAACGCTTCCAGCGCGAGTTCAACACGTGGCCGATCGGACACCGATCGATAGAGCACGTTCGTGTGCAGGTTGCCGTCACCCGCGTGGCCATACGTCGCAACGGTCAGGCCCAGTGATGTGCCGATCGCCTTGAACCGTTCGATCGCCTCGGGCACGCGTGAGCGGGGCACCACGATGTCTTCGCTGAACTTGTACTTCTGCAGCTCGCGCAACGCGGGCGAGACCATGCGCCGGGTGGCCCAGAGCCGTTCACGCTGATCCCGATCGACCGCGATCTGCGCCTCCAGCCCGCCCGAACGTTGGGTGATCGACGCGAGCAGGTTGAGCTCGGCGAAGACGCCTTCTTCGGTGGTGCCGTCGATCTCCGCGATGATCACCGCCCCTGCTTCGACCGGAAACGGAACACCCTTCCCCTTCACGGCCTCCAGGGCCACGTCGTCGATGAGCTCCAGGCAGCGGGGCAACAGCCCGGCCAGCAGCACGGCGTTCACCGCGCGCGCAGCGGCCAGCACGTCGGTGAAGGGAATCAACGCGGTCATCACCACCTTCGGCAGGGGGATGAGCTTGACGGTGATCTCCGTGGCGATGCCCAGCGTGCCTTCGGAGCCCACGAAGAGCCCCACCAGGTCGTACCCCGCCACGCCCTTGATGGTCTGTTTGCCCACCTCGAGCAGCTCGCCGGTGGGCAGCACCCACTCGAGGCCGAGCACGTAGTCACCGGTCACGCCGTACTTGAGCGCCGAAGGGCCGCCCGCGTTCTCAGCGATGTTGCCGCCCATGGTGCAGTAGGGCGCCGAGTTCGGATCGGGTGGATAGAACAGGCCGGCCGCTTCGACCGCGCGCTGAAAGTCGCCCAGGATCACCCCGGGCTGCACGGTGGCGGTGAGATCTTCGGGGCGAATGGCGATGATCCGGTTCATCCGCTCGAGCGAAAGCGAGATGCCGCCGTGAATGGGCAACGAACCACCGCTCTTGCCGCTGCGCGCGGCCACCGGCGTCAACGGCACCTGGTGGGTGTTGCAGGCGCGAACCACCCGCTGCACTTCCGCCGCGTCTTTGGGAAAGACCACCAGCGCGGGGCGGAAGTCGCCTTGATCCGATTCGTCGTGGCCGTAGGTCGCGCGCGTGGCGTCGTCGTCGGCCAGCTCGAGGCCCTGCAGCTCGGCGCGGAGACCCTCGAGGTTCACGAGTTCTTCTTTCTCCCAGAGGCGGAGCGATCGATGCGGTGCCACAGCTCGGCGCGCAGGGCTTTCTCCTTGAGCACGCCTTCGTAGGCCTCGGAGTACGTCACCGCTTCGTGCTGCTCTTCACCTCGCAGCCGGAAACAGGTCTGCTCCGCGCGAATGAGACAAGCGGCGCCCTGGGTGCCCAGCTCCTCCTGCAGCGCGAGCGCGACCTGCCGGGCGAGCTCTTCCTGCAACACCAGGCGATGCGCGAACACGTCGATCAACGCAGCGAGGCGGCCGAAGCCGACCACTTCTTTGCCGGGTACGTAGGCCAGGTGCGCTGTGCCCGAGTACGGCATCAGGTGGTGCGGACACATCGAGCGGAAATGCAGATCGGTCACCACCACCAGCTCGCGCTCCGACTTCTGGGAGACGGGGAAGCGATCAGCCAGCGCCTCACGCGCGGTCTGCCCGTAGCCGGCGAGAAACTCCTCCGCCCACGCCTCGGTCACCCGGGTCGGCGTCTGACGGAGGTTGGCGTCTTTGGCGTCGAGCCCGGCGGCACGCAGAAAGTCGGCCACCGCCCGCTCCATCGCGGGGCGATCGACCTTCGGGCGCGAGGCGCGCTTCTTCACTTGCGATAGGTGACGCAGTACTCCGGGGTCTCCCACAGCTGGAGCTCTTCGAGACCCGGCACCAGCGGCTCGAGACGCTCCCACATCCACACCACGATGTTCTCGGCGGTCGGGTTCTCCACGATGTCGTTCAGATAATAGTGGTCGACCTTCACCAGCACCTGATCCCACACGGTCTTCTTCACTTCGTCGAAATCACGGATCATTCCGTCCTTCGGCGACGGCCGCCCGGTGAGCGCGACGCGAAGAACGTAGTTGTGGCCGTGCAGCCGCTTACAGGGCCCGTCGTAGAACGGGAGCATGTGGGCGGCGCTGAAGTGGAAATCGACGGAGAGCATCATCTTCATGACGGGGGCGGCCGTACACCCGCAACCCGCTGGGAACAAGCGAAGGCGGTCAGGTCGAGAAGCCGAAACCGACCCCCACGTCACCGATCAGGCCGGTGGGAGCGAAGACCAGGCCCGCCCGAAGGTGCACCCCGAAGCGGCCGGTCAGCACCACGGCCCCGTGCAGCTCGAGGTGGGGCGCCAGTGAAGGCACGGGCCTCCGGTCTGCGCGCATCACGTTCACCACCGTCAGGCCTCCGCTCAAGGAGGCGAAGTGGTGCGAACCCACGCGCACCCCGCCCCCCAGCCCCCCGAGCACCACCTCGGTGCCCGGCTGCAGGAACACCGCGCGGGCCTGAGCGGTGCCGACCAGGGAGAGCTCGGGAATGAGGTGAGCGCCGAACTCGAGGTCGAGGGTGATGGCCGAAGCCACCGGCTGGGGCAAACCGCGATCGGCGAAGAAGTGCGCTCCGCCGTAACCGGCCACCGAGAAGGCCACTTCGTCGAGCCACGACGGGCGCTGCTGGGCCTTTTCCCAGGCGCGGCGTTTCTGGAACGACGCGGAGAACTTCGACTCGTCTTTGGCAGGTGCAGGTTCGGCGGGCTGCGCCACCAGGCTCAGCAACAGGGCGGTGAGCATCAGAAGAAACGAACCGGCTCGGGCCGGGTGAGTTGGGAGACCGGCACGTCGACCTCGACCTCATCGGTGTAGATGAACGCGGGGCGATCGATGCA
>JANODF010000785.1:0-12567 GCA_031412555.1 Archangium sp.
GGCGCCCACGGTGCCCACCACCGGCGCGATGGGGCCGTTGCCGCAGTCGTAGCTCCCGCTGTTGCCGATGAGCGTGACGTCACCTCGCTGGTCGACGCTGTAGCGGACCGTCTGGGCGGCGAAGGCGAGGGACGGGAGGCAGAGCGCGAGGGCGAGGGTGAGACGCATGGATTGGAAGTATCGCAGACGCCGCTGGCAAGTCATGACCTCGCGTCGTGTCTCGGTCGATCCAGAGGGCGCGGCACCCGCTGGCGCATCGCACCCACAGGTTGGGTTTGACTCAGCCAGCGCCCCCCGCGCGCTGCATCCCCCTGGATCGACAGTCGACAGTGAGGGAACGACTCTTCTCACACCTCGTTGGAGGCGTTCTGTGCCGCTGACTTCATGCCGCGACGGGAACAGCCGGCGCACGCCGCAGCAGCGCCCTTGCACCGAGAAAAAGCAGGTGCCCCGCGAGCCCCATCAACACCAGGGCCACCACGCCGTTCACTTGCGTCATGCGCGTGGCCGTGGGCGAGAACGCTTCTTTGAGCTGCAGCACCAACGACGTCAGCGTCACCACCGACACGAACACCGTCGGGGCCAGCGTGTACCAATACTTCTTGCCGAGCCTCTGCAACCACACCGTCACGCCCATCAACGACAGCGCCGCCAGCAGCTGATTGCTGGTGCCGAACAAGGTCCAGAAGCTCCTCCAGCTGCCTTGCGGTGCGATGAGCAGGAACAACATCGGCGTACCCACGGTGATGCCCGTCGCCACGTAACCGCCGACCTTGCTCGTCCAGCCGAAGAGCTCCTGCAGGATGTACCGCCCCAACCGGGTGGACACGTCGAGCGTGTCGAACACGAACGTGCTGAACGCCATCGCGCCGAAGGTGATGGCGAACGCGAGGTGCTTCTGCCCCAGCACCACCGCAAAGAAGCGGCCGAGCCCGATGCCGTAGATGGTGCCCGCACCTTTGCCGGCCATCTCGGAGTTGCTGATGATCATCACCGTCGCCAGCGCGATGACCGCGACGAAGCCCTCCATCAACATCGCCCCGTAGCCGACGGGATGGCAGTGCGACTCCTTCTCGATCTGCTTGCTGGTGGTGCCGCTGCAGACGAGCCCGTGAAAGCCGCTGCACGCACCACACGCGATGGTCACGAAGAGGAACGGAAACAGCGAGCCCGTCGCACCGCCCACCGAGAAGCCCTTGAATGCCGGCTGCTGAATCTCGAAACCGCCGAAGAACAGGCCGACCACGCCGACGCCGATGGCCAGGTACAACACGAAGCCGCCCAGGTACCCGCGTGGTTGCAGCAGCAGCCACACCGGCGTCAGAGAGGCCACGAAGCAGTAGCCGAGAATCAGCAGCCCCCAGGTGGTCGGCCCCAGCACCAGCACGGTGGAGAGCTTGGTGCCCAGCCACACCATCACCAGCGTGAGCGGCACGAAGACGATCGTCTGCAGCCAGAGCTTCGGTTTGAGGAACTTCTCCACCAGGCCCATCACCAACGCGAGCAGCAGGTAGAGCATCGACGCCGCTGCCACCGCGCCGCCGGGATGGAAGTCGAAGGTGAGGCCCTCGAGCTCAGGGTCGCCCTGCACGAAGGTCGACGAGGTGACGTCGGTGAACGCGACGATCACGTAGATGAGCGCGACCCAGATGAAGATGAGCATCGCGGTGCCGGCCCGCGGACCCAGTTGCACCTTCACCACCTCGGCGATCGACTTCGCGTCGTGGCGCACCGAGGCCACCAGGGTGGAGAGATCGTGCACTGCTCCGATGAAGACGACGCCGATGCTGATCCACACCAACGCGGGCAACCAACCGAACTGTTGCGCCGCCAGAATCGGCCCGGCAATCGGCCCCGCCGCGGCGATGGCCGAGAAGTGTTGGCCCAGCAGGTAGAACGGCCGCGTGGGCACGAAGTCCACCCCGTCGGAGTGGCGCGTGGCGGGCGTGGCCGTGCCGTCGTCGAGCGCGTACTGCCGGGCCACGAAGCCACCGTAGAAGCGGTAGCCGAAGAACAGCCCCACCAACATCACCGAAGCGATCAGCGGGAGCATCGACGCATTCACTCCAGTGAGCCCGAGGCCCCGAAGCGAATGCACTCGAGGTCCCACGCGAGCCAATCGATGGGAAAGAGGCCCCCGTCGTCTTCGAGGTGCCAATTCCCCGCGGCGAGCGATCTCGACCAGACCTCGAAGAACGAGTCGAGCTCGCTGAAGAGCACTTTTCGGCGCGAATCATCGTGCAGAAAGCTGACCACCATCGGGTACGACTCGGGGCGGAGGTCGAGAAACCAGCAATCTCCTGCTCCGTTCGACATCACGGGGAGCCACCGTTCGTCCCACCACAGGGGCCCGCGGCCCTCGAAGTGGCCCTCGCGCCTGGTCTGGGTGAGCATTCGATGCGTCTCGAGCGACGCTTCTGCCGAGAGCAGGCTGCAGCTGTAGATCAGGCATGACCCAGGTTGGGTCATCCCATCGTGCCACTCGAGCAGGGCGCGGTACTCCGGAGGGAGCGGCGCGGCCCCGTGCTCGAGCATGTGACGGTTCAGGGTGGCGAGCGCCCCTGGCGAAACCGGAGGTCGCAGCGCCGCGTGGTGCGAGGGCGCTTGCGCCGCGAGCCAGCCGTCGATCACACCCAGACGGTCGGTGCGAAGCGCGCGCCAGCCCTCGCGCACGCGTCTGGGCAGGTCACCCAGGTGCGCGACCCAGGGCGGCGGGTTCTCAACCGTCACGTGTTCCCAACTCAGGCAATTCCAGAGGCCCTCCCGAAACATCCACTCGCGGCGCAGGTGCCACAGCTCGGCGAGCCCCGGGTCTCTTGCGATCAGTGCGTCGAGGCCCTGACGACGGCGGCGGCGTTCGGCGGTTCGTTCGGTGTGATGGGAAAACGTCTCGTCGGAGATCCTCGTGATCGACTCCCTCGAGGCCTGGGCGGCCCGGCGCAGGTCGGGTTCTGCGACCAGCCGAACCAGCGCAGCCTCGACACCGTCAGCGCGGGCCAACAGCGGCTCGGCCAGCCCGTTGTACAGCGCGAGAAACTTCTCTGGCGCGGCGGCCACGGCTTCGGCGCACGCTTCGACCTCGTCGTTGAGGAAGACGCCCCGCTCGCGGTCGAGCCACGTGGGTTCGAGCGCGAAGGCCAGAATCGGCTCCAGCGAAGACCAGTCGATGATCATGACCGAGGTCCTGGATCCTCGCGGCATCCGCTCACTTCGTCGGGCGATTCATTCCATCGGCCATCGTCTTCTGCGCGTAGTCCTTCGGCAGCTCGAACTTCTCCGCCGGGAGCGTCGCGCGGGAGATCGACTTGACCGTGGTCTCCACCGTCACCACGCCATCCGCGTTCATGTGCGAGCGGAACACGGGGAACCCCGGCGCACCGTCAGCCGAGTCGAAGCCTTGCGACATCGGGCCACCCGGCGTGGTGGGCATCACCTTGACCATGATCGACTTGAACTCGTCGGCCGTGATGCCGACGTCTTTCCACGTGGCGAAGCAGCCTTCACCCGCGGGCTGGCCTTCACGTTTGATCGAGTAGTCCTGGCAGGAGAAGCCGTTCACCTTGCGCGCGGGCGTCTTCTTCTTCTCGTAGGCGAACACGACGGGTTTGCCGTCGACCTGGTTGAGCAGGCCCTGCTCCATGCGCGCGCGTTGTTCGGGCGGCAGCTTGGCCAGCTGCGCTGCGAGCTGCGCCTTGAGCTCGGCCTGCTTGGCCTCGAGCTGCTTGCTGTCCTGGTCGGTGATCACCATCACCATCTTGCGATCGTGATCGATGATGAAGAGCTTCTTCGCGTCGGCATCGCGCAGCATGGTGCGCGCGGGGCCGTCGGCTTCTTTCATCTCGAAGAACGCCTTGTTGCCTTTGGCAGAGAGCGTGACGAGGCGGGTCTTGCCCCCCGCGACCGCCTCGTTCACGAGCGTGAGGTCGGCGAGCGCGAGAGACGAACAACAGAGCAGGGCAGCGATCAGAGAGCGACGCATGCCCCTCTCTCTAGCCTTGTTTTGCCTGCTTCGCCTGCGCGGCGGCCACTTCGTCCTTCACCTTCTCCATGTCGATGGCGCGGATCTGCTCAATCGTCTTTTCGAGGGCTTCAGCGGGGAGCGCGCCTGCGTTCTGACCGAGCATGATGCCGTCGCGGAAGATGGCCAGGGTGGGGATGCCGCGAATCTCGAAGGCAGCGGCCAGGCCCTTCTCCTTCTCGGTGTCCACCTTGGCGAAAGTGATGTCGGTGTGTTTCCCGGCCGCGGCCTCGAAGGTCGGCGCGAAGGCGCGGCAGGGGCCGCACCAGGCAGCCCAGAAGTCGATGAGGAGAATCCCACCCTTCTTCAGGGTGTCTTCGAAGTTGGCTTCAGTCAGCTCGAGCGTGGTCGCGCCCATGGGGGGATCTCCTGTCCGACGTGGTGAGCCCTCCATGTAACCATTGAATGGCGACGGAGCCACCCGCGGCTTTCAGAGCGGCGATCTTGCGAACTCCGACAGGTCCCTGCCCGGAAGCGGAGCGTCTTGCGCACCCTTCAACGCTCGAGGGCACCTGCCGCGCGCGAGAAGGCGGCGCGCACGTCATGGGTCCCGCCGGTTTGCTCGAGGTGGCTGTACAGCGTGGCGAGGCCTACGCCCAGACCGATGAAGCCGGGGTGAAGCTTCGACCCACTCGCCTTGCACGCGTCGAACACGGCCTGGAACCGGTGCTGAAAGTCGGGAAGGGAAAAGCGCACCTCTCGCTGGTCGCCCACACCGAATTGGGCGCGCAGGGCCGCCTCGCACCGCTCGAGCCCCAACGCTCTGGTGCCCGCCGAGAAGCGCGCCCCGTCGTCGAGGTAAAAGCCGAAGTACAACTCGCGCAGGCCCCGGTGAAAGTCCGTGTCGAAGGTCACGAAGGCCGGGCGCGGTGCCCAGACCAGCCGCTCGCCTTCGGTTGCGAAGCACTCCGCGCGCAGGTCGAGCAACACCGTCCCGCCCAGCAGCACCTGATGAAAGTACAGCTCGAGCAGCATCGACGGGGCCACGGCCGATCTGGGCCCGGGCAGAGTGTCAGTCAGCAGCACCCGCAGCCCCGCAGTCAGGAGGCTCTGGGTGCGGGCCGCGCGCGCCGCCAGGAAGCCACGGGCGTCGACGTAATTCGCGCTCAGTGTGCCCACCTCAGAGAGCACCGTGCGCAGCGGCACCACCTCGAAGAAGCGAGGTGAGAGCAGGTCGAGAAAGGGCTTCCACTCGACGTTCTTGATCAGTCCAAGCACCAATGCCTCCCGGGTGAACTCCATGTACCAACGACCCACAGCGCCGCGCTCTCAATGCGCCGGTACGGAGCCTTCGACCATCTGAATGTGCCGCCAGCTTCCCGCCCGGAAGCGGAGGAAGAGGGCGATGGCCAGCAGCGCCAGATAGGCCACCAGCCACAAGGTGGCACCCACGTCACCCCAGCCGAAGTAGCGCACCGTGATGTAGCTGCCGGGCACGAAGACCACCCAGGCGATGGCGATGCGCGCGATCATCGGGAAGAAGGTGTCGCCGGCCCCGCGCAACGACTCCGCCACGGTCATGCCGATGGCGTCGAAGAGCTGCCAGGCCGCGGAGATCATCAACATGCGCGCTCCGATGGCCGCCACTTCAGCCGCGCCGTCGCCCTTGGCGAAGGAGGCCATCAGCAGCGAAGGAATCAGAAAGCAGACCAGGCCCACGCTGCATTGCCAGACCAGCGCGCTGACCGCGGTGAGCTTCACGATGCCCGGCACTTCGTCCTTCTTGTTCGCGCCGATGGCCTGCCCCACCAGGATCGCGCCGGCGCTGGCCAGGCCGAGTGCGGGCATGAAGCTGACCGAGTTGATGCTCATCACCGAGTTCATCGCGGCCAACGCCGGGGTGCCCAGGCCGCCCACCACCACGTTCGCGAAGAAGACGAAGGCGCCGTACTCGAAGAGCCAGTTGAGCCCGGAAGGCAGCCCGAACCGCAACATGCGGCCGAACTCAGGCAGCTGGGGTTTGGCGCGGTGCCCGGGGATCGCCTGGAACCAGAAGAAGACGAAGAAGCCCACGAAGCCGATGACGGTGGAGATGGTGCTGGCCCACGCCGCGCCTGCCACGCCCATCGCGGGCGCACCCCAGTGGCCGTCGATGAGCAGCCAGTTGCCCAGCACGTTGAAGACCATCGCCACCAGGTTGGCGAACATGCCCGGCCAGGTGCGGCCCAGACCGCCGTAGTAGTTCGCCAGCGCCTCGATGCCGATCGCCGCGCCCGCCGAGAGCAGGCGAATGCGGATGTACGTGGCCATCAGCGTCTGCACTTCGTCGGTGTACGAAAGCAGCGAGAGGATGGGCTCGATGAACGGCTGGGCGATGACCGAGAGCACCGCCGTGCCCAGCGCGACCAGCAGGCCGTACCAGCCGTAGCGGCGGGCTCCGGCGAGGTCACCTTTGCCGAAGAGCTGACTGGCGAAGGAAGAGACGATGAAGGTGATGCCCATCGGGAGGATGAGCACCGTGAAGGCGTTCATGCCGCCGGTGGCGGTGGAAGCGAGGGCCGCGGCGCCCAGGTGCGCGACCATCAACGCGTCGGAGAGCCCCACGATGGTCTGGCTGGCCCGGCTGATGATGATGGGGCCGGCGAGGGCGAGCAGCGTGCCCAGGGTTGCGGGGGGAGTTTTGGCAGGGGTGTCCACAGCGAGTTTCCGACGCGAGCTTCAAGCATGTCTGACCCTTCTGGTCTCCCTCTCCCTGCGAGAGCGGGGAGAGGGCCGGGGTGAGGGGCTCTGCTGGGCCCTCGAGTGCGCCCCTCACCCACAACGTCAGTACCTCACGCCTACCAGCAGCCGCGCGGTGAAGCCGCTCAGCGGCACGCTGCCCAGGTTCACGCTGCCTTGCGAGAGCGGCGGCTCGCTGGGCGCCTGCTGCGGAGCCTCGGGCGACATCGCGTCGAAACGGCTGGTTTGCCGCAACACCGCACCTGCACCGAGATCGAAGATGAGATGCGGCACCCGCGCCTCATTCTTGCCGCCCATGCGAATGGCGAACTGCACGCCCAACAACCCCGAGCCCGAGAAGCCGCCCACGGTCTGGGTGAGCCGCGACGTATTCACCAACGTGAGCGTCGCCCAGTCGTAGCCACCGGTGAGCTGCGCATACGGGTGAAACCAGCTCTTCACCGGCACGCGGTACGTCACGCCCAGCTGCACACCCTTGAGCTCGAACATCACCGGCACCGTTCCGTGCGAAGCGCTGCTGGTACCTCCGGTGGCGAAGGCGGCCTCGAGATCGAGCGCTCCGAAGGGCAGGGTGAAGCCGCTGCCGACCGCGAGGCGGCCCTGATGAAGGGCGTCGTCGTAGCCGATGAGATCGTACCCGCGCGCGGCGAACACCTGCGTGGAGTACCCCGCGCTCATCGCCAGCGTGGGCACCTCGGCCGCAGCCACCGTCGAGGCGAGCAGCAGACAGGAGAAGATCCTCATGGGGCCTCCGCGCGATCGAGATCGCCGGTGAACAAGAAGTCAGTGAAACGAATGGCGTGGGTGCGCTCGATGTCGCCCGCGGGCCAGAGGGTCACGTCACCCAGGCGATCCGAGCTGCCGTTCACCGACGCGAGCACGTCGATCTCCGGCAGGTAGTGCAGCGTGGTGGAGGCCGTGTCCAACGGCATCTCGGCCAGGCGCAGGGTGGCGAGCTCCAGCGTCACCACCGAGTTCGAGTTGTTGACCGCGAAGAACAACCGCTGGCTCGCGTCGTCGACCGCCGAGGCCTGCACGGTGCGCGCGAGCTGAATGCTCTGCAGTCGCAGCCGCAGCCGGTTGGTCTCTTCCGTGAGCGTCACCGTGGAGAGCGAAGGGCCTCCACTCTGCGTGGTCGCGTGGAAGAAGAGCGCCTTGCCCATCGCGGGCACCAGCGTGGCCGAGCTGGTCGCGCCGTCGAGCACCGAGCTGCCGCTGCGCCCGTCGGCGAGATCCCACGCCACCACGCCCTTGCTGCCGCGCGAATCCCACGCGAGCACGCGGCTGCCTCCCAGCACTGAAATGGTCGAGATGGCTTCGGGTGAAATGAGCTTCTTCGCGTTGTCGGCGATGCCGCGCGCGTCGAGCAGCCAGAGCTCCTGCGAGGTGGCGTAGACCGCCAACACGGCGTCGGGGAACGCAGCAGGGGCCGTCTCGAGATCCGTCAGCCCTCTGCCGCCGGAAACGAAATTGATCGACGCAGCGACGGGCTGGCCCACTTCGGGGCCCAGCTCGATGGCGATGACGTCGTCCAGCGCGGTCGCACGCAAGAAGAGCCAGTGCGCGTCGCGGGAGAACACCGCTTCCACCACGGAGGACTCCGAGCTGGTGCCGGGCGGACGGATGGTGATGCGCCGCGCGGGCACTTCGGGGTGCAGCGCATCGAAGATCGCCACGCCCCGTTCGAGCGCGACCGAGACCAGCTGCCGGCTCGGCTCGAGCGGCCCGAAGAGCACGCCTCGCGGGGCGAGTGATTCGGTGTCGAGCTGCAGGCGGTGCAGGGTGCGCGCGCCCACGGTGAGCAGGCCGACTTCGTTCAGGTTCCTCGCGATGAGCGGGCCCGCGGTGGAGGCGCCGTCGTACGTGAAGACGCCGAAGCGGCCGTCTTCGCTGAAGGTGACTGCGTCGAAGAAGCCGGGCAGCTCCAGCGCCTGCACTTCGTTGGTGGTGAGGTCGACCAGGTCGACGGTGGAGGCGCGGGGCGTGCCGGTGAGCACGACGAGCGCGTCCGCGTGGGGGATGCGTTTGGCCAGGCGGGCTCCGGGCGTGAGGCGCAGGGCCGTCGGGGTGCCCACGTCTGGCTTCAGGATGATGGCCCGGTTGGTTTGCGGGACCACGCTCACCATCGCCGTCGAGGTGGCGATGATGGGCAGGGGCTTGAGCGGCGCGGTGAAGAGCGTGCCTCGGCTTCCGCAGGCGGTGAGGGTGACGAGGAGAAAGAGTGTAGGCAGTGGCCCCTCACCCCGACCCTCTCCCCGCTTCGCAGGGAGAGGAAGAGAGTTGATCCTGGTTTTCATCAGTCGATCTCCCCGTTGAGGGTGAAGCCGGTCGCCGTACGCACCTGGCCGGTGTCGAGTTGGATGACGCTGATCCGTCCCGCGGGATGATCCTGGCTGACGAACACCCGATGCGGCGTCACCCCACTGGCCTGCGGCACCGTGCCCATGAACAACGGCGTCGACGCGAGCGGCAAGGTGGTCGAGACCAACGAGGTGAGGTTCACCGCCATCAACGAAAAGCGTTTGAGAGCGTCATCCCTCAGCGCCACGCCCACGAAACCGCCCGCGGGGGAGAACGCGAAGCGGGTGGGCTTCGTCGTGCCCGTGCGCTGGAGCTGCCAGAAGCCGCTGCCCACGTCGAAGACCGAGAAGCCCTGATCCTTGTCCACGGCCGCTTCGTAGGGATCCGTCGCGGTGGTGGCGGGGTTGGCCTTGTGAATGATCAACGCCGACCGTCCATCGGGCGACAGCGCGATCTCGTCGACCTTCTTCTCCAGCGCGTAGTGCGTCACCAGGCCCGAGGGCAGCTCGATGCGCGCGAAGGACTCGGCGTCGGTGACGGTCGAATAGACCAGCGCGAACATGCCGCTGCCCGGCACCTCGGGCGGGAGCGCGATCTGCCCCACCACGCCTCCATCGAGCACGATGGTGTCGATGCCCGCGGGGGTGATCAGGTCGGCCGGCACTTCGATGTACGCCACGCTGCTGCTGCTGCGCAGGGCGGCCACCGCGGCGGTTCCGTCGGCGATCAGATCGAGATCGGTGGCGATCTCCGGCAGGGGCACCGTGTCGATGCGCGTGCCGTCGAACGACGCGAGCTCGGGCGCCACCGTGCTGCGCAGCATGATGATCCGCCCGTCGGCGCTGGCCACCACTTCGCGGCTCAACACGTCGGCCGACATCGAAGCGGGCAGGGCGAGGCGGGCGGGCAAGGCCGCGCCGGTGACCAGGTCGAAGGTGGACACCGTCGATTTCGCGAACACGTGCAACGCGGTGCTCACGCCGGCCTGCGTGCGGAAGATGATGTTGGTGATGCGGTAGCCACCTGCGCGCTCCTGCACGGCGCCGGCGGTGTTGCTGCGCACTTTGGTCAAGTCGACCAGCGCGAAGATGCCTTCGGCGCCCGACGCCGGCGCGGAAGACGGATCAGGCCAGGCCACCGCGAACTTACCGTCGGGTGAGACGCTCAACTTCGCGTACTGCCGCTGCAACGCCACCCGGGTGACTTTGGTGGGCAGGGTGCTGCTGTCGAGCACCGAGAGCGAGCCGTCGTCGAGCGAGAGCACCACTGCGGCGTCTTCCGCGGGCAACGCGGCGAGCCCCACCGGGCGCGGGCCCACCGGCACCGCTTCGATCTGCAACGAGGTGGGGTCGATGCGCGCCACCGACGCGGCGGTGGGGTTGAGCGCGTACACGTAGCGCGGGGTGGCCACGGGGGGCGCGTCGCCCAGCCCGCGGTTGCTCTCCTGCTCGGGGGGAACGCAGGTGCCGTTGTCGCAGGTGAAGCCGGGCACACATTGAGCGGTGTTGGTGCAGCCTGCGCCGCCTCCGGTTCCTCCGCCGGCGCCGCTGATGAAGCCGCCGCCGCCGCCGAGGTTCTCCCCGTTGGGAATGTCTGCACCCCGGTACACCGAGCTGGCGCTACACGACACCACTGCGACCGCGGCCAGGCCGGCGGTCACCCCGTGAACGAACTTCATCGAACTGCTCCCACCGGCCCCAACTGAGGGCTCGCGTCAGCAAGTGGCGGACCATGCCTGCCCGCTCGGTCAGGCGGTGGTGGAGCATTCGCGCGCAGGGGGTGAATGCGGCGTGGGTGTCAGCACTTATTCCCCTCTCCCTCGGGGAGAGGGTCAGGGTGAGGGCGATGCGAGCACTTAGTCGGAGAGTCCCGGCAACCGGCGCTCAGGCAACTCTTCGCCGGGCTCCAACGCCGCGTACGCCCGCGCGGCCTGCACCACGACTTCCGCCTCGTGAACCGCATGCACCTGCGTGCGCACGTAGGTCGACCGCTTTTTCCCCTCGAACATCACGTTGCAGGGTGAGCGGCACATGCCCAGGCAGCGCACGCCTTCGACGTCGAACACCTCTTTGAGCCCGAGCTTCTTCCGGAGGGCTTTGACCTCCTGGTAGAGCAGCTCGCCGTTGCCGGCCTCGCTCTCGTCGTCGTCTTCACACCGACGGCAGATGGAAATGAGGGGCGTGCGGCTCATACTCAGTCACGATTCCAAAACGGCTCGGGCCGCGCTCCTCGAAGAGGAACCGCGGCCCGGACGATCAATCAGCTGACGACCAGCTCAGACTTCGCCGGCCGCCTTCAGATCCGCGTACACGCGCTCAATCCCGCGCTTGTCGATGATCCGCATGCCGTGCGCCGACACGCGCAGGGTGATCCACTTCTTGAGGCTGGCGACGAAGAAGCGGTGCTTCTGCAGGTTCGGCAGCGAACGGGTCTTCGTCTTGTTGTTGGCGTGGCTGACATTGTTGCCAACCAGGGGGCGCTTGCCCGTCACCTGACATACGCGGCTCATGGGTATCTCCGGAAAAGTTTTGAAATTACCAGCTGGCTTTGACGACGCCGGTCAGCTCGCCCGCCAGGGCCTTCTCGCGGAAGATGATGCGAGAAAGACCGAACTTGCGGAGGTTGCCACGGTTGCGGCCGGTCACGGCGCAGCGCACGGTGACGCGGATGGGGTTCGAGTCGCGGGGCAGCTTGGCGAGTTTCACCTGAGCGGCCTGACGATCTTCCATCGAGGTCTGGGGGTTCTTGATCGTCGCCTTGATCTCGGCGCGGCGGGTCGCGTACTTCGCGGTCAGCGCCTTGCGGCGATCGTTCTTGAGGATGGAGGACTTCTTCGCCATGGATTTTGAACCTGCGGAAAAAGGGAGCGCCTCCATACACACAATGGCCGGTTCCGATCAAGTTGATCACTCAACGACCATTGCTTTTCACGGGCAGGGTGGTCTAGAGCCCGCCAAATCATGGGCACTTTCCAGACCTTCCTCGCCAGCAAGAGCATCACCCCCAAGGCCATCGCGATCACCAGCAAGCGAATCGAGAGCTTCGATGAGACCTCGCGCAAGCTGATGGGCAAGCGCTGGAACAAGCGCCACACCAAGGAGACGGCCGACAAGAAGTACGCCGAGCTCGAGATTGGCAAGCCGACGCAGCACGGCCGTGGCGTGACGGAGAAGCAGATCGCCGCCGCCGACAAGGACACCGCGGTGACCCGCAAGGTCCGCGCGAAGATCCTCAAGGCCGTCAACACCATCCTGGTGAAGAAGGGCCAGCCGGCCGCCGACATGAAGGTGCTCTTCGAAGGTGTGAAGGCGCGCGTCGGCAAGAAGCCCGAAGTCGCCGCGAAGAAGTAATTCTTCCCTCGTAGCGCTCACGACGGAATGGCCCTGCAGGTCCTCAGTGGACGTGCAGGGTTCTTTCATGTCCGTGTTGCTGGGGTCGCTTCGCCACGGCGCAACTTCCGCTTCGCTTAAGAAGAGCTCGCCCCCCGTTACCCTGGAACCGTCGCTCCGGGTGATTTGTCGATTCGCCTATGCCCAAAATAAACAAACCAAAAACAGCCATCGACCCGC
>JANODF010000786.1:0-14923 GCA_031412555.1 Archangium sp.
CGCCGACGAGCACGCCGTTGTCATCGACCACCGGCGCCGACGTGACGCCTGCGGAGTCGAGCGCCTCCAGTCCCTTGGAGATCTCGAGATCACACTCGAGCGTCCGCAACTCTTCGCTGATCAGATCGCCGCAGAGATCATCGCCCATCTTGTTCTCCTCAGCGCGGTGATCAGTCTTCACCGCACGGCGCGCATGACGCGACCGGGTGCCTTCGGCGACGGATTCGGTTTGGAGCATGGAAGACCCCCGGGTGCAGATGCGAGGCGATCAAACGCTCATGTCCACGCGCTGTCATCCCGCCCCTGGCTGAAAATTCGGTAAATCGGCCAGTGAGCGATTTCTGAATCCGCTCCCGATGGATCACCGTCACCGATGCTCCCCGTTTTCTGGCCTTGCAGAAGCAGCCCGACTGGCGGGGTGGTACCCTTCGCTCCGGTGCGTTTCTTTTCGTTGCTCGTCTTCGGCCTGATCACGGGCTGCGTCTCCCGGCCCGGTGAGCCGCAGTTACGCGAGGTCGAGCCCACCGTTCTCGATCCTCGACTCGGTGGTGCGCTCGAGCTGCGCGGAGAAGGTTTTCTCCCCGCGGGCACGTTCGACTTCGATCGCCCCCAACGTTCGCCGCTCGACACCGCGGTGAGTGCCGAGCTGGTGCAAGGCGAGCTGAGGGTGGTGTTGATCGACGTCACTCTGGTCGACTCGACGCGCGTGTCCGCCAACGTTCCCGCGGGGCTCTCGCAGGGCGTGTGGTCCGTGCACCTGATCACGCCGCGTGGCGTCGAACTCACGCTGGAATCCGCGCTGCGACTGGAGGAGGTCCCTGACGCTGGTTTCGATGCGGGGCTGCCCGACGCAGGTGAGCCCGATGCCGGCGAAGTGGATGCCGGCCCGATGCCGTGCGGCACGCTGACCTTCCTCGATGACGACGGTGACGGCTTCGGAGTGCCTGACTCCGGAGCGATGCTCTGTGGTCCAGGCCGCGTTCTGATCATCGGCGACTGCAATGACGTCGACTCGTTGACCTCGCCCGCCGGTCTCGAGGTCTGCAACCAACTCGATGACGATTGCGACGGCACCACCGATGAAGGCTGTTCGGATGCCGGCTTCAGGCGGCTGAGGGATGCCGGGCCCGCAGACTACCTCTCTGCCAGCGCGTGGGCGCCCGAGCGGCTCTGGGTCGCCGGGGGCGACCGTCTGCTGGTGGTGGAGGGTGACGCGGGGCTGATCGACGCCAGCAACAATTGCCCCAACAACATGAAGTCGGTGTGGGCTGATCCGAAGGGTCGCGCCTTCGTCGGAGGCGGCAACAACGGCGTGGGCCGCCTCGCGACCGCGACTCGCGCAGCAGGCTGCTCCTCCAGCCAGATGATCCCCGAGCCGGTGGTGGGAATGACGGGCTTCACCTCGGCCGACGGCGGCGTGCGCGCCGAAATGGTGCTCCGTGATGGCCGTCGCGCTTCGTGGGACGGCGTGGGCCAGGTTCAGGTCTTCGGCAACCAGCTGCCTTCGGGCTTCGTGCTGTACGACGCGCATGGCTCGTCACCCGACGCGATGTACGCGGTGGGCGGCACGACCGGCACGCCGCAGCGGCCCGCGGTCTTCCGGCTGCAGGCAGGCGGAGGCCTTACGGCCGAAGTGCTGCCGCAGAACCTTCAAGACGGTCAGCTGCACGGCGTGTGGGTGCTCTCACCGACGGAGGTCGTCGCGGTCGGAGATCGCGGCCTCGTGCTGCGCCGGGTGCAAGGCGCCTGGCAACGCATCGCTCCGCCCAGCATGGCGGACTACACGACGGTGCGCGCGTTCAGCATCGGGCGTTTCTACCTCTCCACCGAGTTCGGCTACCTGCGGCAGTGGAGCGGCACCTGGTCACTTCGCTACACCGATGAAGTGCCCATGCGCGACCTCACCGCGTTCGACGAAGAGCACTTCTGGTTGGTCGGTGATGACGAGGTGATCATCAACGGGCCGAAGGCTCCTTGAAGAGCGCGAGTGTGGCTGCGGTGAGCGCGCGCACGCTGGTCTCCAGGGTGGGGCGTTCGTCAGGTGCGAAGGTGGCGGAGTGAAGTGAGGCGCTGCTCCCGGGCTTCTGTGTACCGACCCAGAGCAGCAGCGAGGGAAAGCTGCCCGCGGTTCCGAAGGCGCCGAAGTCTTCCCCGGCCATCGAACGTTCGGCAGGCCGCAACGCCTCGGCGCCCAGGCTCTGCTCGAGCGCAGCGGTGACCTGTCGGAGCACGGCCTCGTCGTTCACCACCGCCGCGGGTCCCGCCTCCACCGTCACCACCGGCGGCTTCGGAGCGCGCGCGCCTTCGGCCTCCGCCTTCGCCAGCCGCGCGATGCCCTCACGCAGCGCCTGCCTCGTGGCCGCGGTGTAGCTGCGCGCCGTCAGCTGCAGCTTCACCTCGTCGGGCACGATGTTGTGTTTGGTGCCGCCGTGAATGCTGCCCACGGTGACCACTGCGGGCTCCAGCGGGTTCTGCTCGCGCGCCACCAGGGTCTGCACCGCGGTGATGAAGCGCGCGGCCATCACGATGGGGTCGACGGTGAGATGCGGGTACGCGCCGTGCCCGCCCTTGCCGAAGAAGGTGATGTCGATGCTGTCGACGGTCGCGCAAGCGGGGCCGCGGATCACCCCGACCGTGCCGGCGGGAAGACTGGCGTGGGCGTGCAGCGCGAGGGCGGCCCGGGGCTTGTCGAACTTCGCCAGCACGGCGTCCTTCAACATCGCGTTGGCGCCGGTGCCGTTCTCTTCCGCCGGTTGACCGAGCAGCACCAGCGTGCCTTTCCATTCTGCGTTTCGTTTCTTGAGCTCCAGCGCGGCGCCCAGCCAGGAGGCCATGTGCACGTCATGACCGCAGGCATGCATCACGCCGGGCACCTTGCTGGCCCAGGGCAGAGCGGTCTGCTCCTGCACGGGCAGCGCATCGAGATCGGTGCGCAGCAACACCGTGGGTCCGGCTCCGTTCTTCAAGATGGCGAGGAAGCCGGCGCCGCCCAGCTTCGGGGTGATGGTGAAGCCGGCCCTCTGCAGGAGAGGAATCAGGGTGGCGGCGGTCTTCACCTCCTGGCCTGAGAGCTCAGGGGCCGCGTGCAGCTGGCGGTACACCGGCGTGATGGTGTCGACGGTGCCTTGCACGTCAGGCAGGGCGCAGAGGAGAGATGCGAGCAGCGCGTTGAACATCGGCGCACGGTAGCCCGCCATTGGCTACGGTCGCTGCTGCATGAGCATTCTGGGAAAAGAGCGAAGCGCCTTGTTCGAGGCGGCTTTCACCGACGGTCACCGGCACCTCGAGCCCTACGCCAACAGCGCCGACACGGAGATCGTCTTCAAGTTGCACGCGGCGAAGAAGGTGCGCACGAAGGGCGGCCAGCTCGAGGTGGGCGGCTGCATCTTCCCGGCGAATCGGTCGTTGCCGCAGGGCGAGTTCGAGGTGCAGTGCGCCGAAGCGGTGCCGGTGATTCCCGGGCCTTCGAGGAACGCGTACGGCCGGGTGGTGTTCGCGCCCGACGCGCCGGTGAAGTGGGAGCGATTGCAGGGGCAGGTGAGGGTGACCTCGAAGGCGATCGACTCCGATGCCGAGACCGAGGAGTGGGTGAAGACCGATGACCTGCGCGTCGACGTGGGCTCCATCGCCTTCGCCGAGCCGGGTTTCGGTGAACGCCTCGAGCAGCTCGCGCACGAACACGGCGCGGATGACTTCGATGAGCTGATGCAGCTGGCCACCGCGGGCCTGGTGGATCTCGAGGTGGTCGAGTCGACCCCGGTGTTGCAGACCAGCCAGCTCGAGGGAAAACGTTCGGTGGCGATGCAGTCGGGCGTGGGTGACGGCACCTACGTGGTCTACGGCGGGTATGCGGCAGATGGCACCCTGACGCGCCTGCTCGTGGACTTCGATCTCTTCGGCTGAGAACGCGCTTCGGACTGAGCAACCGCACGCGTTCCTGTGCAGGGCTCTGCACACCGCAGACCGACAAGCGTGCGGAACCCGGTCCCTCACCACTGGCCCCAACCCTGCTCTGAGTGCTGGCCATGAGAACGCTGCTGTTGCTGTCGTTGGCCCTGACCTCGCTCGCCTGCCGCCCTTCCCAGTTGGATACGAGCACGATCTCCCCGATGGGCACGAGCCTCGAGCTGGGTCTGTATCGAACCGAGAAGGACACATGCCCGGTGCTCGAGCCGCAGATCAAAGCGAGCATCAACGGCAAGGCCACCGCGTTCTCGTCACGCGGCGGCGGGGTCTGCCATGAGACTGAGCTGAAGGGCGGCTCGCTGCTCACGTTTGCCCCGAGGGGTGAAGGCCCGCCACCGAAGGTGTGGACCTGTGCCTGCGATCCGGCGGTGCTCGATCTCCCGAGCGACGATGACGCCGCCGCCGAGGTGAAGATCTGCGACGGCGAGATCTGCGCGACCGCCTCCTGGGCGGGATCCACGCCGCTCCCCACCGTCGAGCTGGCGCGGCCGGTGCGCGAGGAGGAGCCTCTCCTCATCCTCTTCACCCCCGCTCTTCCGTCTGAAGAGCTCTACCGGCTCACGCGCGTCGCCCGTGGCCGAGGCGAAATTGCGCATTCCGCGTTGGGCTGGTCCGAAGGCGCGATCGCCGTGCCTCCTCATCCGAGCAACGCGCAGGGCCTCACCATTCACATGTTCCGCTACCGGACGCTCGAGCCCATCGTCTGCGAAGGCTTCGCGTACTGCAGTGCCCGTGGCCTCACCGAGAGGAAGACCGTCGAGCTCAGGCCGTGACCCAACTGGGTTTCGATCGAGGTACTTCGGGCCCGACGGTGGTTCATTCATCGCGCGTGGAGGTCGGCTCAGTCTCTTCGGTGCTGCGCGTGGTGCTCTTCACCGAGAAGCCCTGCTGAATGCGCTGGGGGTCTGCGTCGTGGCTGGGGTAGCGCCAATACCCAAACTGCTCGCGCAGGCATTTGACGAAGAGGCTCTGGTCCTGTGCCGAGCTCGCTGCGTGGAAGTTGTCGACGCGCCCCGTGCTGAGCACCAACCAGTTCACCAGGTACGAGACCGCCGCTTTGTCTGCGATCTGCCGGATCTCCGCGGCCAGGCAGTCCTTCACCAAGATGCCGTAGTGCGCGTTCACCTGCACCAGCTTCTCGTGGCTGATGAGCTGGCGGTCACCGAGGCGCTCGTCGGAGAAATCGTGGAACACGTAGAACCCCACCACCGTCTTCTCGAGCTGGCGGCAGGCGTCGGTGCCGTGGTTCTTGTCGTAGGCCGCGCACGCGACGTCGACCATCGGGGTGCGTGCCCAGTACCGCCGCTCGAGGGGCAAGGTGCTGGCCAAGGCCTCTGCACCCTGGAGCGCGCTCCTCGCGGCGTCGTCCACGTTCCCTTCCAGGAGCTCGAGCTTCGCCCGCGCATCGAACGCCAGCTGCCGAACGGCCCCATTGCGGCCATCGATGACGTCTCCGATCTTCGTGAGGGCCTTCTTCGCTGCCTTCGACTGTTTCGGGTCGGCGGCGAGCGAGAGCGCGGTGACGAGATCTGCCCGCGCGATCATCAAGGTGTCGTCGGCCTTCTGATACAGCGCCCGCGCGCTGCTCAGGCACGCCGGAGCCGGCTTCCCGGGTGACTTCTCCGCGGCTTCGACGCACGCGTCCGCGGCCTGGATCTTCTCGGCGCGCGCCTTGTCGTGCGTGGCCATTGCGGCCAGGGCGGCATGACGGCAGGGGGCGACGTCGCCCGGGCCACACGCCGCGACCCACTTCTCGTCGAGCTCGCCCAGCGACTTGAGATCCTCGAGCGCGAGCGCCGCGGCGCGCTGGAGTTGGTGCACCCGCACCCGGTCGGTCCCGCCGAGCACGAAGGCGCTCAGCTCGAGCATGGTGAGCTGCTCACGCGCGGCCGCCGCGTCGCCCGAGTCGAGCGCCTTCTTCGCCGCGGCGAGGTCGGGCTCGAAGGCGGCGCGCACCGGCGCGTTCAGATCATCAAGCGCAGGAGGCGGAGGCACGTTGTGCTCAGGCTCGAAGACCTTGAGCGCACGCTGGGGGCCAAACGCGTTGGCCAGGTCGTCGTCGCCCGGAGCCTGGGCGTGGGCCGGCCCGGCGAGGCCGAGCAGGAGAAGCAGGGGGAACCGCCACATGGCCTCAATTCTAGTCCTCGATCGACCGCTCGACGTACTCCTCCAGTGAAGCGACGCCCACCTCGAGGGGTCATTGAATGCCGAGCGCAGCCCGCACCAACTGCTCCAGCAAACTGGCAGAGAAGGGCTTGCTCAGAAGCGGCTCGATGCGCGCCCGGGTCTCTGGCTCGAACGAACTCGGGAGGTAACCCGACATGAAGAGCACCTTGAGGTTCGGGCGCATTCGCTGCGCGGTGGCCGCGACCTCGAGCCCCGACAGTCCTCCCGGCATCACCACGTCGGTGAGCAACAGGTCGATGCGCGGGGCCTCGGCGAGCCGCTTCAGCGCCTCGGGCCCGTCGCTGGCCGACACCGTCTCGAACCCCAGGCGGCGCAGGCCACGCACGCACAGCCGTTGCACGCTTGGCTCGTCTTCCACCACCAGCACCACCTCGTCGCGGCGCTTCGTCATCTGCGGCGAGGTGCTGCGGGCCGCGGGTGGGTCGACAGGCGACCCGGCCGCCGGAGGAAACTCGAGCACCACGGTCGTGCCCTGGCCCGGCGCCGACTGAATCCGCAGCGAGCCACCTGACTGCGTCACGAAGCCGTACACCATGCTCAAGCCCAGACCGGTGCCCTTGCCGGTCGGCTTGGTGGTGAAGAAGGGCTCGAGCGCGCGCTCCTGCACCTCGGGGGTCATGCCCACGCCGGTGTCACGCACCGAGAGTCGCGCACCCCCGGCTGCGCCGCGCTCTGCTGAGAGTGTCAGGGCGCCACCGCCGGGCATCGCATCACGCGCGTTGATGGCGAGGTTGAGCAGCGCGTTCTCGAGCAACGCCGGGTCGACAGAGACGGGAGGCACTTCGTCGCCCAGCGACACGTCGACGTGAATCGTCTCGCTGATCAACCGGCGCAGCACGTCGCTCAGGCTCTGCAACACCGCGCCGACATCGACCACCCGCACCGCCAGCGGCTGTTGGCGTGAGAACGAGAGCAACCTGCGGGTCAGCTCGGCGCCGCGTTGGCTCGCCCCCAGCGCGTCCTCGAACGCTTCCCGCGCGTCGCTCGAGCCGTCGAGGTACTGCTTCAACACCTCGAGGTTGCCCATGATGATGGACAGGAGGTTGTTGAAGTCGTGCGCCACCCCGCCGGCGAGCTGACCGACCGCTTCCATCTTCTGCGACTGACGCAGCTTCTCTTCGAGCGCCCGGCGCTCCGTGATGTCGGTGTTGGTGCCGGACAGGCGCACTGCCTTGCCGTTGGCGTCGCGCGTGATGAACCCGCGCGAGAGCAGGGTGACGTAGGGGCCCGCCTTGCTTCGGAGCCGGAACTCCATCTCGTACCGACTGGCGGTGCCCGCCAGCCATTCCGCGAGCTGGAGCCCTGCGCGCTCACGATCGTCGGGGTGACTCAGCCGCGACCAGAGCCCATCGTCGCTGGGGAGCTCGTTGACCTCGTAGCCGAGCATCTGCCACCACCGCGGTGAGTAGTATCGCTGGTCGGTGACCATGTCCCAGTCCCAGGGGGCGTCGGTGGATCCCTCCAGCACGAGCCGCAGGCGCTCCTCTGATTTCTGGAGCGCCAGCTCGGTCTGTTTGAGGTCGGTGATGTCGGAGAAGCTGACCACCACCTCCGTCACGTTTCCGGCCTCGTCGAGGATGGGGTGTGCGTTGCACAAGCCCCACTGCACCTTCCCGTCATTGGGCCTCGCGATACCGATGGTGAGCTCGCGCACGACCTGGCGCGTGGTGAGCGCGCGCACGGTCGGGAAGTCGCTCATCGGCAAGGGCTGCAGGTCGGCACTGAAGAAGCGCCAGCGGGGGTCGGTGTTCAGAGCGCCGCGCAGCGCGTCGCGCGTGATGCCGAGCATCTCGCTGGCCTTGGCGTTCGCGTAGATGATCTCCGTCGAAGCCTTGTGCACCACGATGCCCGCCTCGATGGCGTCGAGCACCGGTCGCTCGTCAGCGCGCACGCCCGGCACCGCCCGCACCACCTTGCGGGCCGTCACGTCGCGAAAGAGCGCCAGCAGGTGACGGGGCGTCGTCTCCGTGGCCGGCATCGGCACCAGCACGAGGTCGTTCCAGAAAAGCCCCGCGTCTTTGCGCCGACACAGCACTTCCCCGCTGAAGAGCTCGAAGAACTCGAGCGCCGCGTGGAGCCGGCCCGACACCGCTGGCTCGCGGTCGGGGCCGAGCAGCTGCTCGAAGGTCAGTCGTCGCAGCTCGGCAGCCGAGAAGCCGGTGAGCTGCTCGAAGGCCGCGGTGGCGTCGAAGAGCTGGCGCTCGTGACCGATGCGCACGGTTGGTTGCAGAGTCCTCCCCTGACGCTCTTCGCCGCTGGACATGAGAGACCCTCGTGCGTTCCCCACCCTGCCGCCCTCACCCGCTTGCCGGTGGCAGCCTAGCCGCTTTGGATCGGGACCTGCGGCGGAACTTCCCTTCGCCTTCATCAGCGCTCGAGCATGCTCCCGAGTCCTGATCAGGTCGAAGCAGGAATGCGGTCAGCGACGACCGGCAATGCTCGCGTTCATGCTCTCGAGCGTGCTGAGCAACTCTCGGCGCTGCTCCCGGTTGAGCAGATCGAAGACGCGCCCAACGCGCTCGAGTTGCCGTCCCGTCAGTCGCTCCCCGAGGCGGCGGCCCTCGACGGTGGCGTGCACCACCTCGCGCGGCGGTCGGTGGGGTGGTCAGCTCGTCGAACGAGCTTTTCTGCCTCGAGCGAGTCGACCAGCTTCCTAACCGCCCGAGGGGTAATGCCAAGCGAGGCCGATCACTCGCTCCCAGACTGGGCTCGTCACTTTGCAGGCACGCGTGCCCACGCGCCGAAGGCCATGCCGCCGATGTATGTGGCGTTCGCTGCCGCACACTCCGCGGCGAGGCGCTCGTCGAGCGTGTCGACGTCGACCTCCGCTTCCGTGGCGACGCCGTGCTTGACGATGCGCGGCAGCATGGCGCGAACGATCGCGCCCACGGGCTGGCGCAACTTCGGCGTCTGCACCAGGGCTTCGGCCCGCACCTGCTCAACGACCAGGCCCGCCTGCTCGAGCACGAACGCGAGATCGAAGCCCATGTGAATGTTGCCGCCCTCGCGCTCCACGGTCTGCCACACCCAGCGAGTCGCGCGTGCATTGAGAGGCAGCGGCACGCGGGACGCGGGCACCATCGTCGCGTCTGCCTCCTGGAAGACGACGATGGCTCCTGCTCGGAGCACCTCGACCACCGCCCGGAGCATGGCGACGGGATCTGCCTGATACATCAGCACGCGACGTCCGACCGCCGCATCGAACATACCGTGCCCGGAACCGATCACGCCGACATCGCCATCGGCGAAGGTCACGTTCGTGAGCCCTGCTTCGCGCACGCGACCGCGCGCGAACTCAAGTGCACCGAGGTCGCGATCGATGCCCACCACCTCTCCCTGCGCACCGACAAGGTCCGCCGCGAGCAGCGAGACGTCACCTCGGCCGCATCCCACGTCGAGCACGCGCATGCCGGGCCCGATGCCAGCGTCGAGAAGCAGCCGCTCGGTCATCTCAGCCATGCAGCGACCTTAGGCGGTTTCGGCGACTTGTCCGTTCATCCGGTCGGTTGGATCCTCCTCATTGCCGGTCTGGCTCCGTGACCTCGAGGGTCCGCTCACCTACGGGGTCTCCGGCGGGTACGCGGCAGATGGCCCCCTGACGCGCCTGTTCGTGGACTTCGATCTCTTCGGCTGAGAACGTGCGGCCATGATCAGGGTCTTCCAGCAAACCTTCCTCGGAGTTGCGGTGTGCGTCGGCTTGACCGCGTGTGAGCCCCCGGTTCCCACGCTCGGAAAGTTGAGCTCGCCGGTGATCTCCGCGCAGCGCCGCCTGGGGAAAGAGCTGCTGGTGGTGCTCAGCTACGACACCAAGAAGACGCCGTGTGGCGCGGTCGAAAAGCTGCACGCGCGCCTCGACGGGGTGGAACTCAGCGGTTCCCCGGGTCAGCGCATCGTCAACGAGAAGGACGGCACGGAGACCTGCGAGTTCCCGAATTATTCGGTGAGCGTGGCCAACAGCACGGCGCCTCGGGAGATCGTGGTCACCGATGACGTCTATTCGGTGAAGATGACCCTCGACACGCTCAACGTGGGCACCGCCAATCCCGAGTCGCCTCCAGCGACGTTGCGCAGTGGCTATACCTTGCGTTGGGCCGCGGCGCCGCCCACCACCGGGACCTCGAGCTGGAACGTCATCTTCACGCCTGAAGGTGGCAGCCCCATCACGTGGGGCGAAGGCGCGAACCTGCCTTCGAACTTCAGCGTCACGGTGCCCCCCGTCCTTGCCGCCGCTTCAGGAACCGTCGCCGCGACCTGGCTGGTGAATACCGCCGTCACCTTGTGCGAAGGCGCCTCGAGCTGCACCGCCACGATTCAGGGCGCCGGAACCTTCCCCGCAGTCGTCGCCCCTTAAACTCCCTCTCCCCGCGGCGTCGCAGGGAGAAGTTCCTTTCCTGTTCATCTGAGCAACCGCGCCACCGCCCTCGCCGACGAGCGGATCGCCGCAGCACCCAGCCGCTGATGCACCGGCACACGCACCGGAGCATCCCAGTCGAGATCGATCAGCCGCGGCAGGTGCCGATGCATCACGCACCCCTCGAGACTGAAGATGCTCACGTCGTCACACGCACGCGCCGCCAGTCGCAAGTCGCGGCTGAGCTCGTCGAACGAAAGCTTGGGCAACGGATCCACGCCGCCCCCGGTGCTGCCCACCGCCACCGCCCGAGTCGAGCGCGTCCACCCCTCCATCAAGCCCACCGCGAGCGGACCCAGCAGGCTGCTGTACGTCATCATCACTTCCCGCTCGACGGGCACATCCAACGAGCTCGCGAAGCGCTGAAGAAAATGACTGCCCGCGGCCCGGTCCTCGAGCAGGAGGGGAAACTGGTACGCCTCGATGCGCCAGCCCGCACTCTGCAGCCGCTTGATCAGCGCGCCATACGCATCGAGCGCGCGGGCCCGGCGAGTTCGATCACCTGATCTCCGCGCCCACGCCGCGAGCGCACGCACCGGGCTGTGAAAGAGCGTGTCGAGTTCGCGCAGATCGGGTTCGAAGTCGAAGCCGAGTGAACCCAGGGTCAGTTGATGGCGCTCCACCCAGCTCAACACCGCGTCGACGCGCGCTGAGACCGCGTCGACGTTGTCGTAGGTCGCGAAGTAGCCCTGCTCCTTCGGGAGCAGCAGCCACGCACCGACCGGCACGCCATCACCGGTCAATCGGTTGATGGCCTCTGCGCGTTCGTCGGAGAGCTCGCGCAGGCCCATGGTGACGTGAGCCTCGAGCGCGCGCAGTTGCTTCAACACCGCGGCGTCGCCCACCAACTGGGTGAGCTCGGGTGGGTCCTGTTCATTGAAAAACGAGAGGCGCGCGGGCCTCATCTCTCCGTTCCTCTCGAGAGCAGTCGAGGGAGCACTTGCGGTTCGAAACGGAAGTGACCCCTCGACTGGGCTCGGGGTGAACGGTCGGTTCCCTCAAGTGTCGTCATGGACAGGTCTGCTTCATCGCCGCGAGCAGCTTCGGGTCTGCGCGATCCAGCTCGGGCTTGAGGGCCCGCAACTCACCACAGCGCCCCGCACTCAACAGACTCGCCGCGTGATTGTGCAGCGCGATCCCCAGGTTCTGCTGCAGGAACTCATCTTTCGGAGCATCCCGAAGTCCCCGGCGCAGCTCAGCCATCACCGCGACCCAGTCACCCGAAGCTGCCGCCTTGGCCGCCCGCCGCCCTGCGCAGCTCCCCAACGTCGCGCTCGCCTTCTCACTCAACGCCGCTTCACCGCGCACCGCCGCCACCAGGTGCGGCCGCGCTTCATCACACGCACCTTCGTTCGCCAGATCGATGCCGCGATTCACCTCCACGCGCGCGAGGCTCTGGTTGAGCAGCGCATCACCCGGAAGGAAGACCTTCGCGCGGTTCAGCTCCTCCGCCGCCACGCTCCACTTCGCCGCCGTGAACGCGAGGCGTGATCGCTCCGACCAGCACACCCCGGCCAACCGCCGGCCTTCCCACTTCTGCGGCGCCAGGGCGTGCGCGTGAGGCAGGCCCTCTGCGACCAGCGCCTCCACGGTGTCGCAGTGCGCCGCCTCTGACTCCACCCGCGCCTGGCGATCGACCGCATAGACGATGGCCGCCTCGGCGCGCGTGTCATTCGGCGACAGCTGCAGCGCCCGGCGCGCGTACTGCAACGAATTGGGCGTATCGCGCTCGAGCAGTTCCGTGGCCAGCGCCGCCAGACAGGCCGAGGCATCACGCGCCGCGGGACTCTTCGCGGTCAGCCCCTCGGCGTGACAGCGCGCAGCCGAGCCTTCGAGCACGGCGAGTTGCGCCAGGCACGTCGTCTTCAGCTCCGTGAGGCCCTCGTGTTCGAAGCCCAGGCGCATCGCGAACTCCACGTGCTCCAGCGCGCGTGCCCAGTCTTTCCGCTCGGCTGCCGCCACGCCGAGGTGATGGTGAACGATCGAGAGACTGCGGCTGAGCACCGCGCGGTGCGTGCCTTCGGTCACCTCCAGCCCCAGCTCCAGCAGACGCCGCGCGTCCTCGAAGCGGCCCAGCTCCACCAGGTCCTTCGCGCCTTTGCTCAGCAGGCTCGCGCGCCAGTCGGCCAGCCGGCGCAGCAACGCACCGGTGGCCATGCGTGCGCCCCGATCGAGCGCCAGCGCCGCCGCGGCCGTGTCGCCTCGTCTCGCCAGCGCGATGGCGCGGTTCGAGTACACCGCTGCGACGAGGGAGAGCGACGGCAGCTCCTCCGCCTGCTTGAGCCCGGCCCTGAACTCTTCGGGCGACACGTCGCCGCCGGCGAGCTGCTTCACCTGCGCCGACGTGAGCCGCGCGCGATCCGGATCGAACCCCATGGGTGCGGTGGTCTCGACATCGAGCACCTTGCCGTCGACCGTCACGTGAACGAACGCATGATGCGGCGTCACCACACCGCGCGCGGTGGTGAGCACGCCTTCGGCGGCGACCAGGTAGAGCAGGGCGGAAGAAAGACAATTGAACTCACCGGTGCGCTCGACGTGATCCAGCTCCGTCGCGCTCAGCTCGTAGCGCCGCAGCACCGTCTCATGGAGCCCGCTGAGCAACATGCGCCCGCGCGCCGCTTCACCGGTCTGCTCCTTCGCGCGCGCGATCGCCGGGGCCAGGGCCGCACGCACCCGTTTTGCCGCCGCCGGTATCTGCGCTTCGGGAACACCGCTGGCCAGCAGCGCGGCGTCGAGCAGGGTGGTGCCCTCGAGCCGGCCGTCGCGCGCGTGCGCAGCCAGAGAACGCTCCAGTGGCGTCAGGGGTGGCAGCGTGGTGACGGCCGTCGGCGTGGCGGTGAGGGCGAGCAGCAGCGTGGGGAAGAGCATGAGGTGCAGCGCGGGCGTACCGTTCTCCTCAGGTGGAGTCGAGGGGCCGCCCGCCACTTCCTGCCAGAACGACGCCCGGAGCCGCAGGGAAGGCGTCGGTTCTGGTCACGCCGGCCGCCCGCTCTCGCTTGCGCAAAACCACGGTCCATCGCGAGTGCACCACTCGTGTGAGTTGGGTGTTGTTGGGACAGCATCAGAGCCACACAGGTGAGGCAAGGCATCGGCTTGATCGCCGCGCGTGCACCCGCCGCACTCGAGGTGAGGGGCAAGTTCGACAGGGGCGCCCTCCTTCAGCAGCGCCCCCGCGTTCCCTGGGGCTTTTCGGCACTCACTTCCCTGCCAGAACGATCTCCAACGCCGCCAGCGCCGCCAGTGGATACCGGCTGCGCAGGTGCTCGAGCGTGAGCCCGGCTTCAGCGAGGTTGGTGGGCACGCAGCCGACCCGATCTGCGACCTCGAAGCACAAACACAACACGACGCCACGGGGATCAGACGGCAACGTCTCGTGCCCATCGAGCAACGGCCGCACGAAGTCTTCGAAGTCGCGCCAGTACGGCCCCAGGCACGCCGCCGCGGCGGGTCGTGAGGGCACTTCGAAACCACGTTTGCCCTCGAGCAGGGCGGCGACCACCACCGCGGTGACCGACAGCCGCACCTGATCCAGCGGTGCTCCCGTCGCGCCCGCCTGCTTCGCCACCGAGCGCACGAGGGAGATCATCGCCGACGCCTCGAGCCCGCGATCGCCCACCACCGAGAGCAGTGCATCGAACAACCGCGACGACACCTCGAGCGCTCCCACCAACTCACTGGCCGCCAGCGGCGTTCCCAGCGCGACGGGCGGAGCCACCACCTCGGACGCTTCCATTCCCGGAGAAGAGTCGAGTGACGAGATCAGCTCGAGCACGCCCGAGTTGCTCGAAGCCAGCGGCAACCCGATCAACGGCTCGTCAGAAAGCGCGACGGGCGGGGGAGAAGGGGCCCGTTTCACCGCCCACTCCGGCGCCGACGTCTTGCCGTCGTAGATGCGCGAGAACCCCTCCTGAATGGTGCGTTCCGTCGCACGCACCGGAATGACCGAGCGCGCCTTCGCACGAATCTTCACGTCATCGAGCACGTCGACGCGCGACGGATCGATCACCGCCACGGTGAGCGCGCCGGCCTCGAGCTTCAGCGGAATGATCTGCCAGTCATCGGCCACGTCACGCGAGAGCAGCTGCTCCTGCGCGGGGCCCAGCTCGAGCTCGAGCAGTTGCGGGCCGGTGAGGTACTGCTGCTTGAGCAGCCCCGCGGCGATGGGCAACACCTCGTCTTCATCGAGCACGTCGAGCGCGCACACCGAGTCGAAGAACGTCGCGCTCAACGACTGCGCGTGCTGGAGCGCCGCGTCGACCTGCTCCAGGGTGAGCCGCTGCTGTTCGAGCATCGCGGCGCCCAGCGCGAAGTCACGCGGGTTGCCCTCGTCACGCGCGTGCTGGAGCGTCCATTCAC
>JANODF010000787.1:0-7721 GCA_031412555.1 Archangium sp.
CCCTCGATCGCCAGCAGCGCGGTGTTCTCGATCTTGGCGAGGTCCACCACTTCGCCGCGATGGCGGAAAGTGCCATTGGGCAACGAATGCTTCTGGAACACCTCCTCCACCGTCTGGAGATAGAACTCTGCGGTCAGATCCATCACCAACGCATCGAGCCCCGCGGGCATCGGCTTGTTGAGATTGGCGGACCACTTCTTTGACTCAACAGCCGCAACGACGGGCGCGGGAGCCGGTTCAACAGGACGGGTGACGGGCTGCTGCGTGGCACAGGAAGCGAGCAGCAATGCCGCGAGATGCGTGTTCTTCACGGTGAAACCTCCTCGAAAGAAATCCGAGGAGGCTTCTACCACCCAGGGCCCTTACTTCGTGCCCAGCATTCCCTTCTTCAGGTTGTCATCGACGGGCTTCGCGCCGAGCCAGACGTTGAAGAGCGCATCGGCGAAGTCTTTGCCCTCGGCGACGTAGGGCTCCTTGATGCCCTCGACCACGGTGCCCTTGCCCGGCACGTACTGAATGACGAGCGAGGCGCCCTTCTTCACGTCGGAGATCTTGTCGGTGAACTTGGTGAGGCGCTCCTGCAGGGGCGTCAGGTCCTTGGTGTTGTTGGCGAAGCCTTCCTTGATCGCGTCGACCACCTGCTTCTTGTCGAGATCGCGCAGCATCTTCAGTTCGACCCGGCGCACCTCGTCGGCCTTGATGATGTCAGCTGGGCTCTTCGAGGGGTGCTCGACGTAGAGCGAGGCCACGTAGACCTTGAAGACGAACTTCTGGCGCAGGCCCATGCCGTTGAGCTGCAGGGTCTTGCCATCGACGGTCACGGTGTCGGGCGAGGTGACGCCCTCGAATTCAGCGGCGAAGGCCGGAGCGGCGACGAGGGCTGCGATCAAGAGAAAGCGATTCATTGAGAGACTCCGGGTGTTCAACCGTGGGACTTCGCGAACTGCTCCATGAAAGAAACGAGGACCTCGATGTCTTGCACCGACACCGCATTGTAGGCCGAGACACGAATGCCGCCGGCGGTGCGATGCCCCTTGAGCCCGATCATGTTGGCCTTCTTTGCGTCTGCCACGAAGGTGGCGTCGAGCGCCTCCGACGGGCAACGGAAGACGATGTTCATCACCGAGCGGGAAGCCTTCTCGACGGGGGCGGTGAAGAAGCCGCTGAGGCGATCGAGCGCGCCGTAGAGCAACTCGGCCTTCTTCGTGTTGCGGCGCTCCATGCCGGGAAGCCCGCCCTGCCCCTCCATCCACTCGAGCACGTTGCGCACCAGGTAGATCGCGAGCGTGGGGGGCGTGTTGTAGAGCGAGTCGTTGTCCGCGTGCGTCTGGTAGCGGAAGATCTTGGGGATGTCCTTGCGCGCGCTGGCGAGGAACTCCTTGCGCGCGATGGCCACCAGCACCCCTGAAGGCCCGAGGTTCTTCTGCGCGCCGGCGTAGATGAAGTCGAACTTCGAGACGTCCGTCGGGCGCCACATGAAGTCGGAGCTCATGTCGCAGACGTGCGGCACCTTGCCCGTGTCGAGGAAGGTGTGGAACTGCGTGCCGTAGATGGTGTTGTTCGAGGTCGAGTGCACGAAGGCGGCGTTCGGGTCGAACTGCACCTCGGCCTGGGTGGGCACGCGGAGGTACTTGCCGTCGGCGCCCTTCGTATTGGCGGCGATGCGCGGCGAGCCCAGCAGCTTCGCTTCGTCGAGCGCTTTTTCGCTCCACACGCCGGTCATCACGTAGTCGGCGCTCTTGCCTGCCGGCAGGAAGTTCATCGGCAGCAACGCGAACTGCATCGAGGCACCGCCGGTGAGCCAGAGCACGGTGTGCGAGTCGGGGATGCCGAGCAGCTTCACCAGCCGTTCGGTCGCGTCACGGTGCACCGCCTCGTAGGGCTTGTCGCGGTGGGACTGCTCCATGATCGACATGCCGGTGCCGGCGTAGTCGAGCAGCTCATCGCGGGCCTTCTCGAGAGCAGGGAGCGGGAGGCCAGCGGGTCCGGCGCTGAAATTGATGGCGCGCATTTTCGGCCGGGAATCTATCGGGCAACCACGGGAGCGCCAGCACAGACGAATGGGTACCCGTGCGGAACAGCCACCGGTGTTAGCCTCGCCGAAGCTGATGTCGCTCCTCGATCTCGTGCAACGCCGCTGCATCATCGTCACCGGTAAAGGCGGCGTCGGAAAGACGACGGTCACCGCTGCCCTCGGGCGCGGCTTCAGCCAACGCGGCAAGCGGGTGTTGCTGGCGGAGATCGTGCCTGGCGCGGATACGCCCTCTGCTTTGTACGAAGCGTTGGGCGGCCCCAGGCCCACTGAAGAGCCGGTGCTGGTCAGCGAGAACCTCTGGGTCACGCTGCTGACGCCCACGATGGGTCACCTGCGTTTCCTGCAAGACGCGCTGCCGCTCAAGCTGCTGGCCGACACCGCGATGCGCAGCCAGGGGCTCAAGAAGTTCCTCTCGGCCGCGCCCGGCTTCTCGGACATGGGCGTGATGTACCGGATGCTCGATCTGGCCAAGCGCAAGCACCCTTCGGGTGGGCCGATGTTCGACGTGTGCATCATCGACTCACCGGCGACGGGGCACGCGCTGGCGCTCGCGCAGATCCCCGAGTTCCTCACCCGGGTGATTCCGGGCGGGCCGATCTATCGCGCGGCGCTCGAAGGGGTGACGTTCTTGACCGACCCCGCGATCACCGCGTGCGTGATCGTCACGTTACCCGAGACCCTGCCGGTGACCGAGGCCATGGAGTTGGAGAAGGGCCTCGCGAAACACAAGCTGCCGGTCTCGGCGATCGTGGTGAACCGCGTGCCGGCGGATCCGTTCTCGACCGAAGAGCGAGCCGAGTTGATGAAGGCGTTGCCGGCGTCGGTGTTCGGGGCGCGAGAGATGAAGCGCATCGACCGCGCCCGTTCAGCGCTCGAGTTGTTGCGGGAAAAACACCCGCTGGGCACCGTGATGCTGGCCGAAGTCGAAGGCGCAGGCCTCGAGGCTTCGAAGAATCTGGTGCCTCTGCTGGGGTGAACACCGGTTTCCCCGAGCGCAGTCGAGGGGGCACTTGCAGCGCGAAGCAGAGCGCTCGGGATGAGCGGTGTCCGTTCGCTGCGTGCTTCTCAGGTGCCGGCGTCGGAGCGGCCGCTGCGCGCGCAGAAGTTCGGATCGTAGATACCCGCGAAACCACCGTCACCGCCAGAGAGGGCCGCGAGGGTCTCGGGCGACAGCAACAAGGCGCGGCACGAGAGCGCGTTCGGGCCCTTGTCCAACGTCTCGTCGTACGAGGGGCAGGGCTTCTCGGGGATGCACGCGCGCGAGCAGTACCCTTCAGCAGGGGCGTCAGCCGACGCATCAGAGACGAAGAACGAGTCACGCACGCAGATGAGATCGTCGCAGTCGAGCGAGCCGACGGCGATGAAGTCTTTGTTCACGCCCTGCGCGTTGCGGACTTCAGATTCACGAAGCGCCGAAGGCGTGCCGCCATCAGGGTTTCGTTTGATCAGCACGCAGCGCTTGTTGAGGTCGGAAACAGGCCTGCAACCCATCAGCATGACCAGAGGTGCGATCACCAGCAACATGCGCTTCATGCGGCGGACGTTACGGTAACCACGGTCGACGGACAAGAACCGCCTGAGGCTAAGGTCGCGCGCATGACCCCCGACCTGGGCCAGCTGGTGGTGAGCAAAAAAGTGATCGTCTGTTGCGGCGCGGGGGGCGTCGGCAAGACCACCACCGCGGCCGCGATCGGCCTGGCGGCCGCGCGCCAGGGAAGACGGGTGCTGGTGCTGACGATCGATCCGGCCAAGCGCTTGGCGCAGGCGATGGGGCTCTCCCAGCACATGCGTGAGCCCGCATCGGTCTCGAGGGAGCGCCTGCTCGAAGCCGGCGTCACCACGGGATCACTCGACGCGTGGATGCTCAACCCCGACGTGGTGTTCGAGAGCCTGGTGCGGCGCATGGCGCCGTCGCCCGAGCAGGCGCAGCGCATTCTCGACAGCCGATTGTTCAAGCACCTCTCCGAGCTCGTCGCCGGCATGCAGGAGTACACCGCAGCCGAGGCGCTCTACGAATTGTCCCAGAGCGGAAAGTACGACCTGGTGGTGCTCGACACCCCGCCCGCTCGCAACGCGCTCGACTTCCTCGAGGCGCCGGGAAAGCTCGCCCGCTTTCTCGATGAGCGGATCCTCTCGCTGTTCATGCCTTCGAAGACGCGCGGCATCTTCAAGAAGGCCACCGAGCTCATCGGCACCGTCTTCAACAAGATCTTCGGCAAGGAGTTCTTCGAGGAGATTCAAGAGTTCCTCGGCGCGATGGGCGGCATGTTCGGGCCGATGCGCGCGCATGCGGAAGGCGTGCGTTCGTTGCTCACCTCGAAGGATGCGTCGTTTCTGCTCGTGACCAGCCCCGACCAGGCGGCGTTGGCCGATGCGCGCTACTTCCGCGATCGCATCACGGGCATGGGCTTGCCGTTCGCCGGGTTCATTCTCAATCGCAGCTGGGTTCGCACCGATGGCTTCGTGGATCCAGATTCGCTCACGCTCGAGCAGACGGCGCCGATGAAGTCGGGGTTGGAGAAGTTGAAGGTGCTCGCCAGGCTCGAGCTCACCCGAGTCGCGAGGGATCGCGCGTTGCTCGATCAGTTGAAAGGCGAGGTTCCTTCCACGGCGTTCGCGATCGCGGCTCCGTATCTCGGGGAGGCCATTGAAGATCTGAAGGGCATCGCTTTGTTGGCTCAGGGGATCACGGAGTTGCCTGCGTAGTGCGTGTCCCTTTGGTAGGGTGCGCGCCCATGCCTCTTCAAATCGAAGACATCCAGGTCGGTACCGGCGCAGAAGCAAAGCCGGGCCAGTCGGTCTCCGTGCACTACACGGGCACTCTCACCAACGGCTCCAAGTTCGACTCGAGCCGCGATCGCAAGGAGCCGTTCGACTTCCAGCTCGGCGCCGGAATGGTCATCAAGGGTTGGGATCAAGGCGTAGCCGGCATGAAGGTCGGCGGCCGCCGCAAGCTCACCATTCCCCCCGAGCTCGGGTACGGCGCCGGTGGTTACCCACCGGTCATTCCCCCGAACTCCACCCTCGTCTTCGACATCGAGCTGATCGAAGTCGGCTGAGCTGATTCACCCGTGAACGAGAACGCGCTCAACGCCAACGTCGGGCACCGCCTTCGCGCGGTGCGCCTGTCGAAGAACGTGAAGCAGGCGGACTGCGCGCGCGAGCTGGGCGTCAGCCCGGCGTACCTGAACCTCATCGAGAAGGGGAAGCGGGTGACGCCCTTCCCTCTCTTGTGGAAGGCGCTGCGTTTCTTCCAGGTCGATCCGGAAGAGTTCATGGCGCAGCTCGGCGAAGGCCGCGTCGACGAGGCGCTGGCCAAGCTGCTCGACGAGCCGCTGCTCAAGACGCTCGATCTCGATCAAGACTCGCTGCAGTCGCTCTCGGCCGAGCCCAAGCTGGCCGGCACCGTCGCGGCGCTCTTCAATCTCTACAAGAACACCCGCTCGCAGCTCGAGAACGTGATGGCCCAGCTCTCGAGTGAAGAGCGCGGGCGATCGGCGGCAGGCCCCGGCGATGCGCGGCTCGACTACTCGCCCTTCGACGAGGTCTCCGACTTCCTCCAGGCGAACCAGAACTACTTCCCCGAGCTCGAAGAAGAGGCCGAGTCGTTGCGCCAGGACTTCGGCAACGATCGCATTCTGGGTTCGGGCGTGTTGATGAAGATGCTCGAGGCGCGCTTCGGCATCGTGACGCGCATCGCAGCGGCGCCTGAAGGCAGCTCGGTGGTGCGACGCCTCTCGATGGAAGAGAAGCTGCTCGACGTCTCGCCCACCCTCACCGAGCAGCCGCTCAAGTTCCAGATCGCCGCGACGCTCGGGCTGCTCACGCTCGACAAGACGCGGCTGGTCGAGCGCATCGTGGGCGCGAAGACCAAACACGCCGAGACGCCCCGCCTCATCAAGGTGAACCTGGCCAACTACTTCGCCGGCGCGCTGATGCTGCCTTACGGCGACTTCTTCAAAGAAGTGCAGCGCACGCGCTACGACATCGAGCTGCTCTCTTCGATCTTCGGCACCACCTACGAGACCGTCGCGCACCGGGTCTGCAACCTGGCCGACGCGAAACGCAAAGGCCTGCCGTTTCACTTCATCCGCACCGACATCGCAGGCAACATCAGCAAGCGGTACTCGGGCACGGGCATCAAGTTCGCCTCCACCGGCAACTGCGGCAAGTGGGCGGTGCACCTCGCGTTCTTGAACCCCTCGCAGCTGACCCGGCAGTACTCGTCGATGCCCGACGGCACGACGTACTTCGACTTCGCCAAGGTGCAGCTGCAGCCCATCGAAGGCACCATCGTGCGCGGCACTGCCTATTCGATCGGCCTCGGCACCCACGCGGAGAACGCGAAGTACCTCGCGTACGGGCTGCCCACCACCGACCTCAAACGTGACGCGGTGCCCATCGGCGTGTCGTGCCGTTTCTGCGAACGCACCGACTGCAACCAGCGCTCGGCGGCCAGCTACCGGTTTGCGTTCTCCTTCGACGAGTACACGAAGAAAGACTGTTTCTTCTCGCCGCTGGTGAACAGCGACCTGTCTGACAAGAAGCGCCGATGAAGTGGTGCGCGCTGTTTTTTCTATCGGGTTGTGCGCTCCAGTCGTGGACGGTGCCGCAGCCGTATTTCAGCAGCAAGCAGCCCGACGAGCTCTTCGCGCGCGCGGTGGCGGCGACCGAGAAGAACTGTGGCGGGGTGCGCGACACCAACGAAGAGAGCGGCATCATCATCAGCCCGTGGATCGCCTGGAACACCGGCGAGGGCCTGGTGCTCACCCAGTGCATGGTGAGCCTGCTCAACGGCGATGAACACGTGCGCGACGTGCGGGTGACGTTCGCGGCGCGAAGGTGCCCTCTCTCCGACATGGACGACCTCGCCGCGCTCGCGCCGACCTGCGAGAGGGCGGACACCGTGCCCGAGCAGGTGAAGAACGGCCTGGAACGCACGGGCGCCCAGCTCGAAGCAGACATCGCGCGTTGAGTTGACTTTCGCTCGGTGGGCGAGCCGAATGCGCGCCGAAAATGCGCCTCCCGATCTTCGTTCTCGTTGCAGCCCTGGCGTCGTCTGGTTGTGGGCAGAAGCCCGGCCCGTTGCTCATCGAGCCCGACGCCGAGCTCGGTCCTCCGCGCGTGAAGGCGAGCCCGCCTGCCGGCCCCTTCAACGGTGAGATCACCATCACCTTCGAGTCGCAGCGCCCGGCGACGATCTTCTACAGCACCAACGGCGAAGACCCGCGCACCAGCTCGCTGGGCCGCGTCTCGGGTGAGTCGCCCATCACGCTGACCATCGCCGCGAACACCTCGGTGAAGTACTTCGCTTCGGTCGACGGCAAAGACGGCGATCTCGAAGAAGGCACCTGGATCCGCGCGGGCGGGCCGAAAGGCACCATCTCGGGCGTGGTGGTGGTCGGTGGTTTCGCGGTGAACAAAGAGGTCGGCCTCTTCCGCAACCAGGAGCTCAAGGAGCTGGGCAAACCCGCCATGCCCACCGAGATCCCGTTTCTCTTCACGGGCCTGCGCACCGGCAACCACCGGCTCAGCGCGATCTCGGATCGCAACGATGACGGTGCGCTGATTCCGTTCCTCGACTTCCAGTCGGACACCACCACCATCGAGCTCGACCTGGAGGATCCTTTCAAAGCGGGCCCGGAGAACGTGCGCATCTATCTGGGCGCGTCGGGTTCGGGCCTGG
>JANODF010000788.1:0-8581 GCA_031412555.1 Archangium sp.
GGTGGAGATCGGGCTCGAGGTCGCGGTGATGCGAGGCGTGCCGACGACCCCCAACCTCTACATCGCGGCGGGCCTCGGAATTTAGACGGGGTCAGGAAGAGCCGTGAGCGCAGCCTCGAGCTGACGGGCCTGGGCCTCGCTCGCGCAGTGGTACTCCTGCAGCTTTCCGCCCTTGCGTTCGACGCGCACCACCCACATGTCCTTCTCCCTGGTGACCTGCGGCCGAGACTGCTCTTCGGACATCGCCGTTCTCAAAGCAGCCGCCGTGCCGCGGCCAACCCGTGAGATTCGCGCGCCCGAGCCGTCAGACCCACATGACGTTTTTCAGCGATGCAATTCGACTCTGCAAAGAGGTCAAACCGGCGCGGCCGAAGACCACTCCCAGGCGGAGCGATAGCCGCCGACGTTCTGGGTGAACTCGATCCACCGCGCGAAGAAGGGATGGCTGGAGAGTGTGGCGGAATCGCCCACCACGAACAGGTGCCGCCGCGGCCGGGTGATGGCCACGTTGAGCCGGCGCAGATCCTCCAGGAAGCCCAGTTGCTGCTCTGCGTTACTGCGCACCAGGCTGACGATGATCACGTCTTTCTCGCGGCCCTGAAACGCATCGACCGTGTCGACCTCGAGCTCGGTGAGATCGATCAGCTGCTCCCGCAACCAGAGGGCCTGGGCGCGGTACGGGGTGATCAGCCCCAGCTCGCGGGGGTTGAGGCCTGCGGCGAGCAGCTCCCGCACGCGCGCGACCACCAGCTCGGCTTCACCTTCGTTGCGCAGTGACTCGGTCTGCGGCGCCTTGCTCTCGTCGAAACCCTTGCCCGCAGTGTCGAGGAACAGCAGCGGCGGCGCGTCGACGGAGCTCTCGGGCCGCAACACCTCGGCCAGCGTGCGGGTGGCGACCGAGGGGTGCGCGCGCAACTGGCCCTCGTAGGTCTCGTCGCTGGGGAACCGCATGATGGTCTCGTGCATGCGGTACTGCTCCTTGAGCATGCGCTTGACCTCGTCGCCGTAGTCTTTGAGCAGCCGCTCGAACAACGAGACGCCCAGGCCCTGCTTGGCGGCGTCCATGGAGATGATGGTGGGCGCCAGCTGTTTGGGATCTCCGGCCATCACCACCAGCGGCGCTTTCAAGAACGCGAGCAAGGAGAGCGGCTCGATGGCCTGGGTCGCTTCGTCGAAGAGCGCGACCTCGAACTGTTCGTTGCGCAGCAGCGAGCCCTCCAGCATCGAGAGCGTGGCGCACACCACCTGCGCCCCGTCGAGGATGGAGCGGGTGGCCTTGCGCTCGAGCACGCGGGCGTCATCCATCATCTTGTACGCCTCGGCGCTGGCCTCGCGCGCGTTGCCGAACCGTTCGCGGCTGCGGCCCCGGCTGCGTTGTTTCCGCGCGTAGCCGAGCAGATCGAACGCGTCTTCGAAGAGCTCGCGGGCGAGTTGGCGATCGGGGTGCGCTTCCACCAGCAGATCGAGGGTGTGCTCCTGCAGGTGTGGCAACACGCGCGCCGGGTGACCGACCCGCACCGAGCGCAGACCGGCGTCGAGACAGAGCTCGAGCAGGTGATCGACCGCGGCGTTGCTGGCGGCGGTGCACAGAATTCGTTTTCCCTGCGCGCCCCACTGTGAGGCGAGCTCGGAGAGCACGGTCGACTTGCCGGTGCCGGGCGGCCCGTGCACCAGCGCCACGTCGCGGGCTGAGAGGGCGAGTAAGACCGCTTCATGCTGCTCGGGGTTCAGGTTGCGGTGCGGAGTGAACGCGGGCGGCTTGTCGAACCGCGGGGGAAAGTTGCCCAGCAGGATCTCGCGGCGATCGCGTTTCTGCCCGCTGTCCATCGCTTGCCACTGCGCGAGGCCCTTCTTCGCGCGATCGAAGGTGGCGTCGTTGGCGGTGACGTCGAGGCGCAGCCGGCCTTCGCGCATCCACTCCGGCGGGTTGCGATCGAACGCGACCACCACGCTGTTCCGGGTGCCGGACACCACGGTGCCCTGGGGCGGGTCTTCGATCTCCGCCTTGCGAGGCGAGACGGCGAGAATGTCGCCGGGCCCCAGCCGGGTGGTGAGCCGCTTCTTCGACTCGTGCATGAAGGTGACGAGGTGCCGCCCCCCCAGGCCCACGTTCTCTTCGGTGGTCTCCAGATCGAGCACCACCAGGCCTCGCGCTTCCAGCTCGGCGAGCGGGAGCGTCTGTTTCTCCTGCGCGATCCGCGAACGTTCGGCTTGCCGCTCGGTCTCCAGCAGCCTCGTGAAACGGATGAAGTGGTCGACGTCCCGGCTCATGGGTGGACTCAATCAGTCCACGTTAGTGTGGAGAACTCATGAATCACCTGGCCCACGAACCCTCGCCCTACCTTCGCCAGCACGCTGACAATCCGGTCGAGTGGTACCCGTGGGGCCCCGAGGCGCTGGCCCGCGCCCAACGGGAGGACAAGCCGGTGCTGCTCTCGGTGGGTTACTCCGCCTGTCACTGGTGCCACGTGATGGCGCACGAGTCGTTCGAGAACCCCGAGATCGCGAAAGTGATGAACGAGCAGTTCATCAACATCAAGGTCGACCGCGAAGAGCGGCCCGACGTCGACCAGCTCTACCAGGGCGTGGTGCAGCTGATGGGCCGGGGTGGTGGTTGGCCGCTGACCATCTTCATGACGCCCGCACTCAAGCCCTTTTACGGCGGCACCTACTTCCCGCCCGAGCCCCGCCACGGGCTGCCCTCGTTCGCCGCGTTGGTCGAAGGCATCGGCATGGCCTGGAAGACCGAGCGTTCCGAGCTGGAAAAACAGGCGGAGACCTTCGAGCAGGGCCTCACCGAGTACGCGTCGATCGGCCTCGATGGCACGCCCGGCACGTGGACGAAGGCGGACCTCCAGAGCGCGGCCCAGAAGATGACGGCGCGCCTCGACCCCACGCACGGCGGCTTCGGAGCCAGTGGGCCCAAGTTCCCCAACCCGATGAACCTGTCGTTTCTGCTGCGCGCGTGGCGGCGCACGGGCGACGCGAACGCCAGAGTCGGCGCGCTTCTCACGCTCGAGAAGATGGCCCTGGGCGGCGTGCACGATCAGCTCGGAGGCGGCTTCCATCGGTACTCCGTGGACGAACGCTGGCTGGTGCCGCACTTCGAGAAGATGCTCTACGACACCGCGCAGCTGCTTCACGTGTACGCCGAAGCGCAGCAGGTGGCGCCCCGCCCGCTCTGGGCTGAAGTGGCCGAACGCGCGGTCGAGTGGCTGGAGCGCGAGATGACCGCACCGGGGGGTGGCTTCTTCTCGGCCCAGGACGCCGACAGCGAGGGCGAAGAAGGCACCTTCTTCGTGTGGAAACCCGGGCAGATCGACGCGGTGTTGTCCCCCGAAGACGCTGCGCTGGTGAAGGCGCACTACGGCATCACCGCAGAGGGAAACTTCGAAGGCGGCGCGATGGTGTTGGCGGTGCAAGCGCCGGCCTTCGATCGCGTGAGGCTGGAGCGCGCGAAGGAGCAGCTCTTCGAAGCACGCCGTCAGCGCGTGGCGCCGGGTCTCGACGACAAGATCCTCGCGGGGTGGAACGGCCTGATGATCCGCGGGCTGGCCTTCGCCGCTCGGGTGTTTGGAAAACCGCAGTGGGCCGTGCTCGCATCGCGCGCCGCCGACTTCGTGCTCGGGGCGATGCGGGCGCCCGACGGCACCCTCTTCCGCTCGGTGCAACGTGGTGAAGCGCGCCACCCGGGCATGCTGGAAGACTACGGAGATCTCGCCGCGGGCCTGGTGGCGCTCGCGCAGACCACCTCCGAGCCGAAGTATCTCGAGGCGGCCGAGCAGCTGGTCGATGCCGCGCTCGAACGTTTCTGGGATGACGGCCGCAAGGCGTGGCTGGCCGCGCCGAAGGGCACCAAAGACCTGCTGGTGCCCACCTACGCGCTGCACGACAACGCCTTTCCGTCGGGCGCCTCCACCCTCACCGAAGCGCAGCTGGCGCTCACCGCGATGACCAGCAAGTCGCGTCACCTCGAGCGAGCCACCACGTACCTCGAGCGCATGAAGGAAGAGCTGCTCGACAACCCGCTGGGCTTTGGTCACCTGCTGCTCTGCGCCGACACGCTGCTCGATGGCGCGGCCGAGCTGACGTTGGTGGGGTCTGCCGAGTCGATCGCCTCGTTGCAGGCGGTGGTCGATCGCACGTACCTGCCCACGGTCGCGCTGCTGCGTCAGGTCAGCGGAGCACCCGTACCCGAGGTGACCCGCGAGGTGTTGAGCGCACGCAGCGGCGAGGGCGCCTATCTGTGCCAGCACTTCGCTTGTCAGCGGCCGGTGCAGAGCCCCGAGGCGTTGGAGAAGCTGCTGGCGCCGCTGAGCCGTGAGCGGAGCCGGTAGTACCGGAAGCGGACGGCTGGCCGAGGCGGAGCGACCAGAAAGTCAGCCCCTACCGATCTGAAGTGGTGATGCCCATGCGGCGGCGCAGCGTGGCCACCAGCATGAAGAACATGCGAGCCGAGCCGAGGGTGATCAGATCGTTGTCCGTCAGCTTGTGAATGGCCACCTTCTGGCCGTTCACGAACACGCCGTTGGCCGACTTGAGATCGTGCAGCACCGCGATGCCGTCGTTCCAGTCGATCTGCGCGTGCTGCTTGGAGACCGACTCCTCGTCGATCACGAACTCGCAGTCGGGTGAGCGGCCCAACACGAAGCTGTCGCGCCTTGCCAGGGGAGGCAGCGTGGCGACCCAGAGATCTTCGAAGTCGAAGACGCCCTTCGGCGGAGCGCCGGGGTTGGGCAATGCGCGGGTGGCGAGGCTCGCGCTCCTGCCGGCCGATGCCGCGAGCGGGTGCTGAACGAAGACGAAAGGCCCGAGCTGCTGGGCGAGCGCCTCGACGTCGAACCGGCCGGTGAGCTCCTTCAGTTCACGAACGGTCAACATGTCAGCGGGCGGCTCGGGGGCGTGCGGGGGCGCGTTCGCTCACGACCGCTTCGGCCGGCCGCACCAGAGAACCCGCGGGCACCGAGCGGGTCAACACCGCGCCGGCCATGATCTTCGTGCCGTCGCCCACGTGAATGGGCCCCAGCAGCGTCGCGCCCGGCCCCACGTGAACATCGCGGCCCAGGGTCGGAGCGCCGGCCTCTTTGGTCTCCGGGTCGAGCCCCTCACCGAGGGTGACGTTGTGAAAGAGGATGCAGCCCTCCCCAATGACGGCGCGATGGCTCAACACCAACCCAGTTCCGTGCACGATGGACACGCCGTCGCGCAGGGTGGTGTTCCAGTGCACTTCGGCGCCGTAGGCGTGGCGGATGAGGCGGCTGGCCACCTGGGGGAGCAGGGGCACCCGGGCGTCGCGGAAGAAGGCCATGGTGCGCATGGCGATCATCATCTGAAAGCCGATCTTGGTGACCGCATCGACCGGCAGGCGCATCGAGGAGCGCTCGTCGCCATGGTACTTGGCCCGGTAGCGCTGGACGTTGCTGTAGTCGGCGCGCACAGATTGCAGGAACGTCGTGAGCGGGTTGGCCATGGAAGAAGTGTTACGCGATCAGCACGGGGGCTTCCAGCCCATGTCTGGGAGTGGCAGTTTCGGAAACATGAGCCACCGCGTCAGCGTCGTCATCTCGACTTTCAACCGACTGCCCCTGCTGCAGGAGCTGCTCGATGCGCTCGGCAAGCAGACCCTGGAGGCCGAGCGTTTCGAGGTGGTGGTGGTCGACGACGGCAGCCGGGAGCCCGTCGCGCCGGCCCTCGAGCAGCGAAAAGACCCCTTCCCGCTCACCGTGGTCTCCCAGGCGAATGCGGGCGCGGCAGCAGCGCGGCACGCCGGCATCATGAAGGCCACCGGCGACGTGGTGGTGATCACCGACGACGACATGTTGGTGCCCCCGGAGTTCCTGGCCGAACACCTCAAGGCGCACGACGCGGGCAACACCGTGGTGCTCGGGCAGATCCTCGCTGACGAGGCGCTCGGCGAGAAGCCGCTGTTCGAACGTTTTCACGCGGAGCAGCTGGCGAAGTTCGTCGCGCGGTATCGCGAGCAGCCGACCGCAGTGCGTGGGGTGATGGTGTGCACCGGCAACGTGTCATTCCGCCGCGCGGACTACCTGGCGGTGGGCGGCTTCGACAAGACGCTCAGCCGCTCGGAGGATCGCGAGCTGGGCGTGCGGCTGCAGAAGGCGGGCGGCAAGCTGTACTTCGCCGAGAACGCGCGCACCCGGCACCGCAGCGATCACACCGACATCTCGGTGTGGATGCGGCGCAACTACAACTACGGCGTGTTCGACTCGCGCATCCATCACAAGCACCCCGACCGGCTCGACGCCGATCCGTGGCACTTCTTGTTTCTGGTCAACCCCATCTCGCGCGGCCTGTTGTTGGCGGCGGTGGCTTCTCCCCCGGTGGGCAAGCTCCTCTCGCGCGCGGCGTACACGGCGGCGGAGACGGTCGACAAGGTGCGTGGGGTGCACCCCGCGTTCGAGCGCGTGGCGATCGCCGGGGCCACCCTCAGCTACGGCCTGGAGTACTTCCGCGGCGTGCGTGAAGAGGCGGGCTCGCTGGGCAACGCGCTCAAGGATCTCGGCTCGCACAGCTGGAAGGCGCTGACCTCGCGGGCCTGAGTCCCCGCTCTCCCTCTCCCCTCGGGAGAGGGTCGGGGTGAGGGCCTCGAGCTCAAGCAGCGTCTTCGGCATCGATCGCGTTGGTGCGATCGACGATGAACTTCGAAGGGTCGAGCTGGCGAATCACTTTCGCCGGCACGCCGCCCACCACGGTGAACGGAGGCACGTCTTTGGTCACCACGCAGCCGGTGCCCACGATGCTCCCCCGGCCGATGCGCACGCCGGGGAGAATCACGGCGTTCATCCCGATCCACGCGTCGTCTTCGATCACCACCGGCGCAGGCACTGCCGGGAGCGCCCGGTTGTAGACGTCGTGAAAATCGGAGTCGATCACCCGCGCATAGGGGCCGAAGCGCACGCGATTGCCGATGCGCACCGATTTTGTCGCGCCGATCGACACGCCGTAGTTCAGGTTCACCCCATCACCGATCATCAGCTCGGCGCCCTTGCTGGTGCACAGCTCGACCTTGGTGATGTACGAGGCGATGCGGCAGTCGTCGCCGATGCTCATGTAGCCGTAGTTGATCAGGCGCGGCGCGCCGCCCATCGTGCGCACGCGGGCACCGACGTGATCGACGTGGCGCAGGATGAAGGGGCCCAGCAGCGTCGAGCCGGCGTAGTCGACGCTCTTGTCGAAGATCTGCCGCAGCGAAAGATGCCTGTCTCGCTGCAGCTTGCTCCACACGATTCGGGCGAACGAAATCATGGGATCTCTCTACAGCAAGAAGCTCGCCGAGGTCAGCGTTGGCGGGCCTCGCGGAGTGACCTCATCAGGATCAACGCAAATTTGGGGTCATTGACGAGGTAGCGGCGCCACAGCCTCCTGGGTTCCTGGGCCAGGCGGTAGGCCCACTCGAAGCCGAACTGCCGGAAGATGGGAGGCGCGCGTTTGATGGTGCCGGCGATGAAGTCGAGGCTCGCGCCGACGCCCAGCAGCACCGCGGGCTTCACGCGCTCGGCGATGCGGGCGATGAGCAGCTCCTGCTTGGGCGCGCCGAAGGCCATCAGCACCAGGTCGGCTTTGGCGGCGGCCACCCGTTCTCCGATGGCGTCGAGCTGCGCGGTGTCCTGGAGGTTCACCATGGGGGCCTCGCAGCTCACCACGTTGGTGCCCCAGCGCTGGAAGGCGATCGCGGCCGCCTTCTCCGCCACGCCCGGGCCTGCGCCGAGGAACGCCACGCGCCACTTCTTCTGACCGGCGCGCTCGAGCAACGGACCGATGAGATCCGAACCGGAAACGCGTTCCGGCAAGGGCGTGTCGAAGAGCCGCGAAGCCCACACCACCGGGGTGCCGTCGGCCAGGCAGAGGTCGGCGCGTTGGTAGGCGGCCTCGAACTCCGCGTGCTCGTCGACCATCACGATGTGATCGACGTTGGGCGTGAAGACGAAGCCGCCCTTTTTCGCCGTTACCAAACGATCCACCGCGTCGAGCGCCTCGCCAAAGGAGAGGACGTCGATGGGTACTTTTCCGAGTCGCAGCCGGGTCGTCGTCACCGTAGTCATATGGTACGCGCGCCCTATGCCCCGCAACTCAGAACGACGCAGAACGTCTCCCGACGAGCTCGCGGGCATGGCCGGCCGCTGGTTGCCCGGACCCGCACTGGGTGCGCTGCTCACGGGTGCGATTCAGGGCCTGGGCGTCTCGTTGTGCATGCACCGCATCGCGGCCCGCCCGCGCCCGACGGATTGGCAGCCGGGGCTGTCGATGCCGGCGCCTGAACTAGATGAGTTGATCGAGCGGTTGCTCGCGGCCAGGCCCGGACGGTTGTCAGTGACGTTCGATGATGGGTACCGCGACGTGGCGGCGTACCTGCGGTCGCGGGCGCCGAAGTATCCCGAGGTCGACTTCGTGTTCTTCATCTGTCCGGAGAAAGCCGAGCAGCAGACCGGCTTCCGCTGGGATCTGGTGGAGGAGTCGATCAAGTCGGGCGTGGATCGCCGCGACGAGCTGCTGAAGGCGCCGGCCGATGTGGTGCACGAGAATGAGCGGCCCGAGCTGCGAGCCCTGGCGGGCCTCGAGG
>JANODF010000789.1:0-4006 GCA_031412555.1 Archangium sp.
AAAGGCCGCCTGGAAGGCGATCCGCGCCTCCCTCGCCGAGTGGAGTCAGCCGGCCGCAGTCGAGGAACTGCGGCAGCGCTTCCTCGACCTCTTCCCCGACTCGGGCGCCGACTGATGCCTTGGCAGGAGTACTTGTCGACGCGAGCGATTGGCTTCCTGCTCCCGGCAGCAGAGGCCCATGGCGTTTCGCTCGAGTCGGCCACCACGCTCCTCGAGCGCTTGATCGGGACTCCGCGCGCGATGCGCCTCCTTCGGCTGGCGTCGGTCTTCTCGTCGAGTGTCAGCGACCTCTCAGGGTTCACTGATGCAGTCGAGTCGCTCGTTCGCGTGCTGCCCTCGCGTTCGACGATTCAAACACGGCATTGGCAGGGGGGCTTCCATGGCCGCCTCGACATCCGCGCAACGCAGATGCTTCAGTCGAAAGATGCTCCGCCAGTGGGTTTGAACTCTCGCGTTCAATCGTGATGCGAAACCGAAGCGAGATCGCGATCTTCAAGCGAGGCGGGAGGCAGCTGAGCGTCTTCTACAACCAGGCCGTGCTCCCCTCGGGCGCGTGTGATCTCGGCGTGGCGCGCTACGTAGGCGTCAACGGACGAATGCGCCCAGACGTGACCATTCAAGTTCACGAGGGCTCGACCGAAATCACCTCGTTCGTCGTTGAGGTCAAACTCACTCCGCGGCTTGAGTATGTGGTGGAGGGCTTCAGCGAGGCCGTGGTCTACCGCTGGGAATACGCGGCCCACCTCCGCTCGTGGCCGAAGGCTGTGGTGGTGACTTCCTGCCCGCTTCCTCGACCCGAGTTGCGGCGAGAGGACGACGTGCTTGCGGTCGATTGGCCCAATTGGGCGTCGGCGACCTTGATCGATGCGTTTCTTGAGCCGCTGCTGCGAGACTGACCCGCGAGGGCCTTCTCAGACATCGGGAAGCGACTAACGAGTCATCATCAAGACAGCCAACCTGGACGAGCGTGTCCGCCGCGGGTGCCTCGACCGCACCCCCACCACGCCTTCTAATCCAAAGGCGGCAGCCCAAAATCGACCCGGCGCACATCGACGCCGTCAAACCGAAGGCCTCTCTGCGTATCGAGAGGCCCCGGAGCCAGATCAACGCGAGTCATCCGGGTACCGCCGATCCGCAGCACCTCTTCCCCGAACCACTCGATGCTGCGGGGCCCGTTCTCCACGTGCTCCTGCCGCAGCAGTTGTTCATGCGTCGCCACATCCCACACCACGAGCGCGCCATCCCACGAAGCGCTCGCGAGCCGTTTGCCACTCGGAGAAAACGACACCGCGGTGACCGAGCTCTGATGCCCGCGAAGCACCGCCTCGAGCGCGCCGGTACGCGAGTCCCAGATCCGCACCGTCTTGTCCCAGCTCCCCGAAGCAATCCGCGTCTCGTCGGCTGACAGATCGACCGAGCGCACGCCGTGCCAGTGCCCCTCGAGCGTGAGCTTCCGCTCGCCCGACGGCAACGCGAACACACCCAGCGTGGTGTCGTAGCTCCCGGTCACCGCAACCGAGCGCCCGAGGGCCGCGGCAAAAATGTCTGAGTCATGCCCGCCGAGAATCACGCCGGCATCCCCGTCGGTCATCGACCGCAACTGAAGCGTTCGAGATCCACCGAGCGCCGCACCCCAGCGTCGATCTGGATCCAACTCGAGACTCCACACGCGAGGCACCACCGCGAACTCCAGATCGTGCCCCTCTGCATCGCGAAGGAAAAGCGCCGAGCGCCGATCGTGATAGCCCGCCCAGAACTTGCGTCCATCGGGCAACAACCGCACCTGCGCGGGCTGCGCCGGCGCCGTCGACTCGCGGTCAATCACCTCTTCGGTCTGCACATCGCGCCGCACGAAACCCAGCGATTCGATCATCAACACGCCCGCATCGTCTGCATCGAGATGACTCACGCGATCACGCCAGGGAATCTGCAGCGCCATCACCCGGGGACGCGCGAGCCGGAACAACGAACCTTCTTCACCCGCCACCAGCGTGTCTGCTCGCGCTTTGATCACACTCCCCGCAGCCTGCCCGAGATCCTCGAGCCCGATGCACTGCCAGTCGGTCGCTTTGCCTTCATCACGCTGCACGGCCCAGGTGCGGACCTGCCCGTCATCGCCGGTCGACTGCAGGTGTTCGTCATCGAGCCACACCACATCAGCCACGCGCTGCGTATGGCCCTCCAGTACCAACGCGGGGCCGTTGGTGATCGTCGACCACACCCGAACTGATTCATCACGCGAGGCCGAAGCGAGCAGCGCGCCATCAGGAGACGTCGCCAACGCGCTCACCGATCGACCATGACCTTCGAGCCGAGACCGCAACACGCCCGACGTGCTCCACAACGAGATCTCCCCGTTCCACGCGCCCGATGCGATCCACGCACCGGCGGGATCGACGGCCAACGCGTAGACCGGCGCTCCATGAGCCGCCCATGCGACGGTCAGCTCGCCTGACGGGAGCGCGCGCACCTCGACGCGGCCATCTTCATGAGCGGTCGCGAGCCAATCCCCTCGAGGGCCGAGCACCACGTGATTCACTTCCGCAGCCCCTTGACTGATCGTGCGAGCGCGGCCGGTGGCCAGCTCCCATTCGACCAGCCGGCCATCGAGGCTCACCGAGTACAGCTTCGCGTCATCCGGCGAGAAGGCGAGGGCGGACGCGCGCAACCGGTGGGCCCCCTGCAGTCGCCGCGAAGGTGTGCGTTCTGCGTGTACGAGCAGCGCGATGTCTCCGTTCTCGACCCCCACGGCCAACACGCCCGTCTGGTGCGTGAGCGCCAACGCGGTGAGCGGCCCGTCGGAAGACAGGGTGACTCTGCCCCTCAGGCGCGAACGGCCGGCGGTCGCAGCGAGGCTCATCTTCGCCGGCTCGGAGTCGGCCAGCGCCCGCGCGGCAGCGCTGTACTCCGCGGCTTCGTCCCAGCCACCACGCTCCTGAGCGCGGCTGGCCTTCTGCAACAGACTGGTCGCCAGCGCCTCGCGCGTGCGCGTTCGGCTGTGAGCGATCTGCACCGCGGCTCCGACTGCCACCACGGCCAACACGGCGAGCAACACACTCGCCTGACGGTGTCTCCGAAAGCGGAGCGCGAGCCGTTCAGAAAGCGCGTAGTCATGCGCGCGGACCTCGCCGCCTGAGAGCCACGCAGTGAGATCGTCAGCGAACGCGGAGGCGGTGGGGTACCGCAACGAGGGCTCTGCGAGGCGTGCGCGTTCACCGATCGCCGCCAGCGGTCGCGGTCTTTGTTCCGGCGGCGCGACGGAGAGCAACTCATCGAGCATCACGCCCAGCGCGTAGACATCGGCCTGCGGCCCGACGCGTTCGCCGCGTTCCTGCTCCGGGCTCCAGTAGCCCTTCGTTCCCACCGCGCTCGGGGCATCGAGCGTGTCGAGTGACAGCGCGAGGCCCCAGTCGAGCACCACCGTCTCTCCGCCGTCACCGAGCGCCACGTGCTCCGGCTTCAGATCGCGATGAACGATGCCGCGGCCATGCGCATAGCCCATCGCCTCGCAGGCTTGCAGCAGGCGGGGCAGCAGCCGCAGCCTCTCCTCGAGGGTGGTGGTTCTGCTGAACGCCTCACGCAGCGATCGCGGCCCCCGGTCGGCGCGCACGAAGCGATGCACGCTGTACAAGGTGCCGTCCGCGCGCCGGCCGATCTCGAAGATGGTGGCGATGCCCGGATGATCGAGGCGGGCGAGCAGCCGCGCTTCGCGCAGGGGACGAACGGTGTCGCGATGCGGCACCTTGATCGCCACTTCGCGGGCGAGGTGATGATCCCACGCGATGTACACGCGGCCTTCGGCGCCTTCCCCGAGTTCCCGCTTCAACTCGTAGCGGCCTTCGGATTCAGGCGTGACGTCTGCCGGAAGCGCCTCTGCCGAGGGTGCGTCATCGAGCGAATGCGCACCTTCTCCGAGCACGCGGCAACACTCGAGACACGACTCGAGGTGACGCTCGACGAGGAGCGCACGCTCGGCAGCCAGGGCCCCGGCGGCGAACTCCAGCAG
>JANODF010000790.1:0-5801 GCA_031412555.1 Archangium sp.
TGAAGCCCTCCGAAGTGGTGCCCTACGGCGCCATGAAGCTCGCTTCGCTCTGGCAGGAGGCCGGGCTGCCCGACGGCATCTTCAACGTGGTCAACGGCCAGCGTGAGACGGTCGAGGCGATCGTCGATCACCCCGAGATCAAGGCCGTCGGCTTCGTCGGCTCCACCAAGGTCGCGCAGATTCTGTACGCGCGCGGTGCGGTCACCGGCAAGCGCATGCTCTGCCTGGGCTCGGCCAAGAACCACGTGCTGGTGGTGCCCGACGCCGACGTCGCGCTCACCTCGTCGAACATCGTGGCCTCCAGCTACGGCTGCGCAGGTCAGCGCTGCATGGCCAGCTCGTTGATGGTGGCGGTCGGTGACGTGCAGAAGATCATCGACGGCATCGCGGATCACGTTCGCAAGATTCGCCTCGGCGAAGACATGGGCTCGATCATCTCGGGCGCGTCGAAAGAGCGCATCCTCAAGTACATCGAGGCGGCGGAGAAGGCGGGCGCCAAGGTGGTGGTCGATGGCCGCGGCAAGAGCGTGCCGGGCCACGAAGGCCACTGGATCGGCCCCACCGTGCTCGACAACGTGACCATCGACATGCCCGCGGGCTGCGAGGAGATCTTCGGGCCGGTGTTGAGCATCGTGCACACCAAGACCCTCGATGAGGCGATCAACCTGCAGCACAAGAGCCTGTATGCGAACGGCGCGGCGATTTTCACCACGTCGGGCGCGGTGGCGCGTCAGGCCGCTGAACGCCTCGAGGCCGGCATGGTGGGCATCAACGTCGGCGTGCCGGTGCCGCGTGAGCCGTTCTCGTTCGGTGGCTTCAATGCCTCGAAGTTCGGCCACGGCGACATCACCGGCTGGGATGGTTTCCGTTTCTGGTCGCGCCCCAAGAAGGTGACCGAGAAGTGGGCGGCGGCGTCCGACGCGAGCTGGATGAGCTGAGTTGGCCCCTCACCCTGACCCTCTCCCCAACGGGGAGAGGGGATCACTTTCATTTTCTCTGGAGCACTGATGACCAGCCAGTACCTCGGATACCCGAACGAATTTGCCGCAGAGCCGATGCCGACCCAGCAGATGGTCGACCTCTGCAAAGAGCACACGCTCTACACGTGGTCGGCCGGCAGCACGGTCAACCCGCTGCCCATCGCGCGCGCTGAAGGCGTCTACTTGTGGACGCCCGAGGGTCAGAAGATCCTCGACTTCAACGCGCAGCTGATGAGCGTGCTGGTCGGTCATGCGCACCCGCGGGTGATCGCGGCGATGAAGCGGCAGATCGACGAGCTGATCTTCGTCTACCCGCAGACCGCCACGCAGGTGCGCGCGCGCCTGGGCAAGTTGCTCAGCGAGATCGTGCCGGGCATGTCGAGCTTCTTCTTCACGCTCGGCGGCGCTGAGGCCAACGAGAACGCGGTGAAGATGGCGCGCCTCTATACGGGCCGGAACAAGATCCTCGCGCGCTACCGCAGCTACCACGGCGGCACCAACCTCACGATGACGCTCACCGGCGACCCGCGCCGCTGGGCCAGCGAGCCCGGCGCTCCCGGCATCATCCACGTGATGGATCCCACGCCCTACGAGTTCAGCTTCGGGACCACCGACGAGGAGCGCTGCAAGAACCACCTCACGTACCTCGAGGAGACCATCAAGATGGAAGGCGGCCACACCATCGCCGCGATGATCGTCGAGACGGTGACCGGCACCAACGGCGTGCTGGTGCCGCCCAAAGGCTGGTTCAAGGGCCTTCGCGCGCTGCTCGACAAGTACGGCATCCTCCTCATCTGCGACGAGGTGATGGCGGGCGTCGGCCGCACCGGCAAGATGATGGCGTACGAGAACTTCGACGTGGTGCCCGACCTGGTCACCATGGCCAAGGGCCTCACCTCTTCGTACTTCCCGCTCGGCGCGGTCGGCATGAAGAAGGCCATTCACGAGCACTTCCAGAAGAACGTGTACTGGGGTGGCCTCACGTACAACAGCCACCCCGTCGGGCTCGCCACGGCCGAAGCGGTGCTGCGGGTGACCATCGACGAGAAGCTGGTGGAGAACTCCGCGAAGCTCGGCGCCGTGATGCGCAGCGAGATGGACCGGCTGCAGAAGAAGCACGTGTCGATTCTCGAGGGCCGCAACATCGGCCTGTTCGGGATGATCGATCTGCGGAAGAACTCGAAGAACGAGCCGCTGGCGCCGTACAACGGGGCGCACCCCGCGATGGCGAAGCTTGCGGGATTCTTCCGCGACAACGGGCTGTTCACCTTCACCCGATGGAACAACTTCACCTGCAACCCCCCGCTGACCATCACCGAGGCGCAGCTCAAGGAAGGGTTTGCGATCATCGATCGCGGCCTCGAGCTGACCGACGCGGTGTTCGAGGGTTGAGATGAACCGGCGCGCGCTGGCTGTGGTCAGCGTGGCCGTGCTGTCGATCGCCGCCGTCACCTGGTGGCTGCTGCCAGGTGATGCCGAGGTGGTGACTGGGCCCTCCGTGTCCGAGCCGGAGGTCGTTGCCCCACCTCTCCTGCCCGACGAACCCGCCGCAGCGTTGATGCCGGACCCCATCGAAGATGCGCCTTGGCCTTCGCCCCGCGCCGCTGCGGTGGGCGTTCTCGCCGAGGTGGAGATCGACGTCGTCGAGGGTGGCAAGCGGCAGGTGGGCGTCACCGTCGAGCTCGACGGCCCCGGCGGTCGCGTGAGCCGGCCCACCGACGTGATGGGTTACGCCCGCTTTTCCCTGCAACCAGGTCCGTGGCGAATCACCAAGCCTCGGCGGCGCCTCCCGCGCGCACCCGAAGGCGTCATCGGGACTGAGTGGACCACGCCGCTCGAGGTGGTCGCGCCCGCGACTCAGTTCACGCTGCACCTGCCGGAGATCCACCAGGTGCGAGGCAGGGTGCTCAAGCGCGAGCCGGTGATCGGGGCCACCGTGAGCTGGTCGCCTGCTCTGGAGCGCTCCGAGGGTCGCACCGCAACCGATGCACGCGGTGAGTTCACCCTGACCACGACCGCCGAGAGCGTGGAGGTCAGCGCCCAGTCGGGTCGGGCCCGCTCCCTGACCCGCTCGCTGAGCGTGACCACCGACATCACCCTGGTGATCGAGCCGTGGACGCGGCTGCAGGTGAAGGTCACCGGGCCCGCCGGAGATCGCGCCCGCATCCGGGTGATACAGAACAACGAGGTGGTGGCGACGAGCGTGGGCGAAGAGCCGCTGTGGGTGCCGCTCGGTGGTCTCAACGTGCTCGCCCGCAGGAACGCCGAGGGCGAAGTGTTCACGGGCAAAACCTCGGTGACGGCGAAAGAGGGACCGCCGAACGAGGTGGAGGTCTTTCTGACGCCCGCTCCGCCCGTGCGCGGCCGGCTGATCGATCCGCTGGGCAAGCCCATCGGCGGCCTCACCGTGGCGATCCGCGAACAGAACCCGGTGCAAGACCCGAAGAACCCGCTGATCATGAAGTTCGGCAGCGGCGCCTCGACGACCACCAATCACCTGGGCGAGTTCCAGCTCAAGCCCGCCTTGGCGCGCGCTCTAGACCCCTTGTACCAGCTCGAGGTGCAGGGCCTGTGGCGCACCAAGAAGCGGGTGTTGGTCAACCTCGGCGATGCACCGCTCGAGGTCGAGATCGTGCCGGCTGAATGATGATGTTTGACGAACATAATGTTCATCAAGCATCATCTGCCGCATGGAGCTGGACTTCGTCAACCGCACCGAAGAGCTGAAGCAGCTCGATGAGCACGCCCGCGCAGGTGGGCTGCTCGTCGTCTTCGGGCGGCGTCGCGTGGGCAAGACCCGGCTCCTGACCCGGTGGGTCGAGCGCAAGGGCGGCTTCTACAGCCAGGCCATCGAGGCCGCGAAAGAGCAGCAACTGCAGCAGGTGTTCGAGGATCTCCGGCTGAGCTCCGGCATCGTGCCGCGCACGTTCGGCGAGCTCTTCGAGCTGCTCGACCTGCAGCCGAAGGACTTCGTGCTGTGCCTCGACGAGCTGCCGTACCTCGTGGCCGCCGACCCTTCGTTGCCCAGCGTGATCCAGCGCTGGCTCGATCACCGCAAGCGCAAGAAGAGCTCGCTCATTCTCGCCGGCTCGAGCACGCGCATGATGAACGACCTCTTCCTGAACCGGAGCGCACCCCTGTTCGGCCGCGCGCGGAAGATCATCGAGGTCGCGCCGATGAGCTATCCGGCCTTCTGCAAGGCATGTGGCCAGAACCCGGTCTCCAAAGAATCCTTCGTGCGCTTCTCGCTCGTCGGAGGCGTGCCGAAGTACTGGGAGCTGGTGCGCCGAGGGCAGACTTCGGTCGCCCTCGCTGAAGAGCTGTTCTTCGGTTCGTCGCCTGCGCTCGAGTTCGAGCCCTCACGCCTGCTCAAGGACGAGGGCGTCATCGGGCTGACCGCGCCCGCGGTGCTCGAGGCGGTCGGGCGCGGATCCCACAAGCCGTCCGAGATCGCCGCGCGGCTCGGCACGCCGCAGACCAACCTCTCGCGGCTCTTTCAGGTGCTGCTCGACTCGAAGCTGCTCCAACGCGAGCTGCCCTTCGGAGAGAGCGTGCGCACCACCAAGCGCACCCTGTACCGCCTGTCAGACCCGACGCTGCGCTTCTGGTTTCACGTCTACTCGCCGCACCGAACGCGGTGGCGCAGCTACTCCACGGGCGAGAAGCAGAAGCTGCTCGAGGACCATGCCTCCACCGTCTTCGAAGACCAGCTGAGGGCGCACTGGCCGGGGAGCGCTCGGTACTGGGAAGGCGACGCGGAGCTCGACCTCGTTCGTGAGGAGGCCGGTGGGCTCATGGTCAGCGAAGTGAAGTGGGCGACCCTGGGGAAGGCCGAGCGGAAGTCTGTCGGCGTGGCGCTCGAGGCCCGCTTTCGGAAGACCCAGCTGGGGCAAAAGTGGCCCAGGGCTCGTTTTGAGGTGCTCGACGCTCAGGGACTCCAGGTACTTGCGCGAGGGTGAGGGGGCGCAATGGCCTGCCGGCCGGTCCGTAAAGGGCGCCATGACCGACACGACCACGAAGACCTGTACGGCTTGCTTCAAGGACATCGACAGCCGGGCGCTGCGCTGCTCGTTCTGCACTCAGCGGCAAGCCGACGTGGTCGGGCTGTATCGCGACGTGCCGGGCCGCGCGGTGGGCGGCGTGACCGCTGCGCTGGCCATGCACTTCAACTGGGATGTCACGCTGGTGCGCGTGGCGTTCCTGGTGAGCCTCGCGTTGCTCGGGCCCATTCCCGTCTGGGCGTATGTGGCGGTCTGGTTGATGACTCCGTTCGAGCAGGCCGGCAAGGCGCCGCTCAGCAAGGTCGTCGATGGGTTGGGGAACTTGTTCACGCCACGGAATACAGGTGTTGAGCACGTCGAGTAACGGCCCCTCACCCTGACCCTCTCCCCGTGGGGGAGAGGGGACCTCGTGCCGTCAGTTCGTTCGCGACATGAACGCGAACAACAACCCCGCCGCCACGAACCAGAGCAACGACAGCCCGAGTCCGAAGAGCGCCTGCATGCGGCCTTCGAGCTCGGGCTTCATCGTGGTGTTCACCAGGCTGATGATGCTGGTCACCACGCTGGTGAGCACGCAGAGAATCGACAGCGGGAAGGTGCACATGCCCACCAGCGGCAGCACCGAGGCCACCGCGAACACCAGGGAACCGATGCCCGCGGCGAGCGCGATGATCGAGAACGGATCTGCGGGCCGGGTGGGCCCCTTCTCTTCAGGTCTCACAACTTCTCGCATTCAGCAGCGCCTGAGATCACCCCGATGGGGATGATCTTCTTGCGGCCGTCTTCGATGGCGTTCCACTTCGGGGCAGGCACGGTGCAG
>JANODF010000791.1:0-12065 GCA_031412555.1 Archangium sp.
CCAAGCCGAAACGCGAGCTCGAGGAGACCACCGCCGAACGCCCCGGCAGCCGGTCGGGCGCGAGCTCCCGCAAGAGCCTCGAGCGGGCCTCTGAGTCGCCGCCTTCCAGGCCCATCCCGGAGATGCGTTTCGACACCGCGCACACCGAAGCGAGCATGCCCACGCAGAACGCGACCTCGCGCAAGCTGCCGGTCATCGCGTTGGGCCTCGGCGTGATGGTGGCGATGGCCGCGCTCGGGGTGTGGGCGCTCAGCGGCACGCCTGAGCTCGCGCAGTTGAACCTCGATTCGGAGCCTTCCGGCGCCACCGTGAAACGAAATGGAGAGACCTTCTGCACCACGCCGTGCACGAAGGAGCTCGACCCCGGTGCGCTGTCGTTGCTGGTGGAAATGCCCGGCTACGTCTCCCAGCCGCGTGCCGTGACGCTCAAGGCCGGCGTGCCCGAGACCCTGAAGGTGATGCTCGAGCCGGAGAAGGCCGCCCCACCCGAGGTGATCAAGCCCGAGGTGACCAACCCCGTGCCGGTGGTGAGCACCTCGTTGATGACCATCGACTCCGAGCCCGCGGGCGCCGAAGTGAAGCTCAACGGTGAGGTGGCAGGGGTCACCCCGTTCGCCCGTTCGTTGCCTTTCAAGTCGGTGGTCGAGGTGCACCTCGAGCTGGCCGGGTACCAACAGGTCACCGAGCGCATCACCGTCGGTGAAGGCGCCGAAGACCCGCATCGCTACACCCTCAAGGTGCTGGGCAAGACCCCGGTCAAGACGCCGCTGGTGAAGACCCCGGTCGAGGTGGCCACCGGCCGTGGCACCGTGCGTTTCGTGGTCAAGCCGTGGGCCGAGGTGGAGTGCCGCGAAGCAGGCATCAAGGACACCACGCCGTTCCAGGACAAGCTGGTGCCGGTGGGCAACTACGCCTGCACCTTCACCAACCCCGAGTACCCGCCCCAGACGAAGCTCGTGCGCGTCGAGGCGAACCAGACCGTGAAGGTTCAGGTCAACTTTCTTCAGTGAGTGACGCGGGGGCCAGCCGTTCGCCCGTACCGGGTGACGTGATCGACGGCTTCCGGGTCACCCGGCTCGTGGCTGAAGGCGCCATGGGCGAGGTGTACCTGGCCGTCGACGAACGACTGGGCCGACGGGTGGCTCTCAAGTTCGTGAAGGGCAGCGCGCTCGATCAAAAAGGGTTGGAGCGTTTTCGCGACGAGGCCCGCACCACCGCGCGCTTCAGCCACCCGAACATCGTCACGGTCTACGCGGCGGGCGCCTTCGACGGCCGGCCGTGGCTGGCGCTGGAGTACCTCGACGGCGAGACCTTGCGCGAGCGGCTCGATCGGGGGCCGCTCTCCGTTCCAGAGACCCTGCGCATCGCGCGCGCGATCGCCGAGGCCCTCGCGGAGGCCCATCGCCACGACGTGGTGCACGCGGATCTCAAGCCCGAGAACGTGCTGGTGCCCCGCGATGGCCGGGTGCGCGTGGTGGACTTCGGGCTCGCGCGCCTGGTGGGCACCGACGTCTCGGCAGCATCGGGCACGCCCGCGTACATGGCGCCCGAGCGGTGGACGGGCGGCGTTCCGCGCGCGGCGATCGATCTCTGGGCGCTGGGCGTGCTCATGCATGAGGCCATCGAAGGCGCGCGGCCGTTCACGAACGAGGAGCTGGCGCAGCTGGTGTTTTCGCCCCGGCCCGTGGCGCTCGGCGCGCGGGTGCAGTCGGCGGCGTGTTCGTCGTTGGTCAGCGAGTGCCTGCGCCTCGACCCTCACGAACGTCCATCGGCAGCCGACGTGGTGACGCGCCTCGACCGGTTGCTCTCCGGGCGTGAGCTCGAGGAGGGCCGCTCTCCGTTCCGTGGGCTGGAGGCGTTCTCAGAAGCCGACGCACCCGACTTTCACGGCCGGGCGGCGGAGATCGACGCGGCGCTGGAGCGGCTGCGCACCGACGCGTTGGTGCCGGTGGTGGGTCCTTCCGGGGTGGGCAAGAGCTCGTTCGTCTTTGCCGGGGTGGTGCCTCGTCTGCGCGAGTCGGGCGCCTGGGAGGTCATCGCCTTGCGTCCCGGCCGCCGCCCGTGGGCGAGCCTCGCTTCTGCGCTCGGCTGCGAGGTGGCGGCGCTGGAGAACCCCGCGGGCCTGGTGAACGAGCTGCGACGCCGCACGGCGGCCGGCCGGGTGTTGTTGTTCATCGATCAATTCGAAGAGCTGGTGACGCTGGGCGATGAAGACGAACGCGCGAAGGTGCTGCGCGCGTTGTCGCTGGCGGCTTCTCCCGAAGAGCCGTGGCGGGTGATGGTGACGGTGCGCTCCGACTTCCTCGGGGTGTTCGCCGCCGTGCCCGAGCTGACCTCGGCCCTGCAGTCGGTGCTGGTGCTGCGCCCGCTCGGCCGGGCGGCGTTGGAGGCCGCCGTGTTGGGGCCGCTTTCGCGGGTGAACCACGCGCCCGATGAGCCGTCACTGCCCTCCCAGATCGCCGCTGACCTGGTGGGGTTGCCCGCGGCGCTCCCGCTCCTTCAGTTCGCCTGCCAGGCCCTCTGGGAGCGGCGTGATGCACAGCGGCGGCTGGTGTTGCGCCGCGAGTACGACGCGATGGGCGGCGCGGTGGGGGCGCTCGCGACGCATGCCGAGCGGCTGGTCTCTGAGTTGTTGCCCGCCGAACGAAGGCTCACCCGCGCGCTGATGCTCCGCCTGGTGAACCCCGACGGCACCCGCAAGCCGCGCACCCGTGACGAGCTGCTGCAGGGGCTGGTGCCCGAGGCGGCCGGCGCGCTCGACCGGCTGCTCACTCAGCGGCTGCTGGTGACCACCCGGCATGAAGACACCGGTGAGCCCCTGCTCGAGGTGGCGCACGAGTCGTTGGTCTCGACCTGGCCGCAGCTCCATCGCTGGCTGCTCGAGACGCAGGAGTCGCGCACCCTGACGCAGGAGATCGAACAGGCGGCGTTGATCTGGGACAAACGCGGCCGGCGGGCTGACGAGACCTGGGTGAACGACGCGCTTCTCGACGCACTGCGCCGGGTGGAGAAGTGGAACGTCTCGCTCACCTCCACGCCGCACGAGTTCCTCGAGGCCGGCCGGGCGCGGCAGGTCGCGTTGGAGCGGCGCAAGCGGCTGGCGCTCATCGGCTCGTTCAGCGCCATCACGCTCATCGCGCTGTTCCTGGGCACGGCCGCCGTGGCGTTCAGAGAGAAGGAGCGCGAAGCCATCGCGCAGCAGGCGCTGATTCGACTGGCCGCGGGTGACGTGGGCCGGTTCGAGCTGGTGCTGGAGCCCTTCGACTGGGACGCCACGAAACTCGAGCGTGTGCCGGTCTCTGCAGCGAAGTTGCCCGACCTCGATTGGCGCCTCTTCGAGGCCTCGCGGGGATCCCCCCCGGTTCGCGGTGAGCGGCTGGCGGAGGGGGCCGTCAAGCGCTCGAACCGCCGGGTCGATGAAGCCGGCCGCCTCGTCGAGCTCGTCGAGTTGGCGAGCGACCCGGTCTTCATCGAGTTCTCCGGGAGAGGCGAGCGGTGCGGTTCGTCGTGGCTCTTCGTGCAGGCGCTGCCGCGGTACGCAGATCGCCAATCGCCCCCCGCGCAGCTGACGTTGTCGGTTCCGACCTGCGCTGCGACCCGCGAAGGTGTTGTTCGCTTCGAGCGGCCCGATGGTGGTTCCTTCGGTCTGGATCGCACCGAGGTCACCAGCGAGCTGTGGAACGTCTACGCAGCGCACCGCGAGTTGACCGGTGACGAGCGAACGCAGCTGCCCGAGGCCTTCGCGCAGGGGGGCTTGCGTGGGCTCCCGGTCGTGGGCATCAACGCGTTCGCCGCCGAGAACCTCTGCAAGTTCCTGGGCCGTCGGCTCCCGACCGTCGCCGAGTGGATTCAGGCGTCGGCGAGCCACCCCCAACGCACCGGGAAGGTGATCGCGGGGTGCAAGGCCAACCTGGCAGGGGCAGACGATGGATCCGACGTGATGGCACCCGTGGCCACCTGCGCGGGTGATTTCACGGCTGAGGGGATCGCCGATCTGCTCGGCAACGTCTCCGAGTGGGCCGCTGACCCCGAATCGAAAGGGAGCGGCTATGGAGGGCTTCGGACCTTCGTCGGCTCCAACTGGGACTTCCCAGCCGACGCGCCTCCGGGCCGCCTTGGCTACGTCAACAGCGCCCCGCCGAGCTACGTGATGTACACGCACGGGGCACGCTGCGCCTCAGAGTGAGAGGCCCCGGGGCCACTTGGGAGGCTCCGCGGGGGCGAGCCCTTTGCGGGTGAGGTACGGCTTCGACACGAAGAGATAGCCGGTGCGCTGACTCGACTGGGGGTCGACGCTCTGCGCAGTCGAAGGCAACGAACCCCACGCCTCGAGCCCATCGTCGAGGTTGGCGGTGTGCAGCGCCTGGCTGCCGGCGACGGTGAAGGTGATCACGTTGTCCTGTCTGCTCACGACCTCGACGATGAGCCCGACGTACCCGTCTGGCGCGAACGCGCGGTCCCAGAAGGTGAGCAACTCGCTCACGGCCTTCACGGGTTCGGTCGTCGTCAATCGTTTGTTCGTGTTTCCGGGATCAGCTGCCATCTACGGCCTCCTTGGGGTGGTACTGCCTTCGAGACATCTTTCGGCCCGCGGCTCGAGCCCGCTGGCGCCGTAGTCGACGTTGAACAGGGTGCGGTTCGGCGCCAACACGCGGCGGCTTCCCCCGAGCCGCGCATCGATTTGTTTCAACAGCATCTGCCCGTCGAAGGTTCGTGAGTCTGCGGCCGCGACCGAGCAGCCCAGCAGCCGCAAGGTCGCGCGCTCCGACAGGTACGGCTTCCATTGCTCGATGAGTTCGAGGCCCGTGCCGTCGCTCGCGAACATCACCTCGTCGCCCAGCTTGAAGCGCCCGCCGGCGCCGTGGCCGATCAAGTCGACCTCTTGAACGTCTCGATCTCGCAGATGCCACAGCCTGATGAAGTGGAGCACGTTGGCGTGGTCCTGGGCGCGCTCCACCACGCGCTCTTCGTTCGCTCCGCGCGCAATCGTATGGGCGATCTCTTCGAGCGTTGCGTCGAGTCGGCTCGGGTAGCTGACGATGATCAGGTGCAGCCTTTTTTTCACTTCGGCTCCCGCTGAAAGCCGAAGGTGCGGATCAGGTTGTAGACGTGGCTGCGCGTCAGATCGAGCCGGCGCGCGACCTCCTTCACGTTCCACTCGCACGACTCGAGCTCGCGGCGCAGCAGCTCGCGTTGGAAGGTGCGGGTGGCTTCGACGAAGGTGTTGGCAGCGCCGTCTTCGGGGGCGGGCGCGCGGCCTTCGAGGTGCCTCGACTCGATCTGCGGCGAGTGTTCGGCCACCGCCCGAATGAGCGCCTGCTCCAGTCGCGAGCGCAGCTGGCGCACGTTGCCCGGCCACTCCATCGTCTCGCAGGCCACCCTCATGCTGGTGGAGAGCGGCAGCGCGGCCATGGAGTGACCAAAGGCGATCTGCGTGACGAGGTGCTCCAGGATGGGCCCGATGTCGTCGCGGCGTTCAGCCAACGAGGGCACGCGCACGGTGAAGGTGTTGAGCCGGTAGAAGAGATCTTCGCGGAAACGTTTCTCCACCACCGACGCCTCGAGCTGCGAGTGGCCCGCGGCGATCACCCGGATGTTGGCGGTGCGCAGCGTATTGGAGCCCAGCGGGTAGAACTGTTTGCTCTGCAGCAGCTGCAGCAGCTTGGCCTGCGCGCCCGGCGGCAGCTCACCGATCTCGTCGAGGAAGAGCGTGCCCCCTTCGGCCGCAGCGACCTTTCCACCCAGCAGCCGGGCGCCGGTGAAGGCGCCTTCTTTGGTGCCGAACAACTCGCTCTCGAACAACGTCTCGGGGATCGCCGCGCAGCTCAGTTCGACGAAGGGCCCGTCTCGCCGCGGGCTGTTGTCGTGAATGGCGCGCGCCAGCTGGGTCTTGCCGGTGCCGGTCTCCCCGGTGAGCAGCACGCTGATGTCCAGCGGGGCGATCAGGGCCAGCTGCTCGAAGATGCGCGCCAGCGCCTGGCTGCGGCCGGCCAGCCCGTCGAGGCGCAGCTTCTGGCGGAAAGGCCGGGTGGGATCGGCCGACGCCAGCAGCTCCGAGGGCGTGCGCGTCTCCAGCACCGGCCCCAGAAAGTGCGCGACGTGTTCGGTCAGCGCGATCTGTTCGGCCGTGAAGCCGCCCTGGCCGCGTTTGCCCTCGAGGTACAACACGCCGGTCTGCACGCCCGGCAGCGGCGCGCAGAGCACGGCCTCGAGCCGCTGGTTCTGCACGCTGGGCTGCTTGCCGAACCGTTCGTCGAGCAACGCGAAGGGCGTGTGCACCGTCTTGCCCGAGGCGATCGCCGAAGCGACGATGCCTCGCGAGGTCACCCCGCGAATCTCTTCTTCCTGCTCGGTCGTGCAGCGAAAGGAGACGGTGAGCGTCTGGCCGTCTTTCCGGTACAGCTCGACGTAGCCACGCTCCGCTGAGACCACCGCGGCCAGCTTCGCCACGATCCGCTCCAGCCACGGGCCCATCGCCTCAGGCGACGGCCAGCGCGTCATCTCGAGGAACAGCGCCCGCTCAACCGCCTCTTCAACTCCAACCACCTCCGCCATGAGCGAAAGCATAGCCCACCGCTTTTGCACGCTGTCGGCACATGAAATCCGTCCACTGGAGTGGACACTTCATGGGAGCCCATTCAATCGGAGTGGACACGCCTCTGGCCGAACCGGGCCAGATTGCACGAGACCGCCGCGGGCCTCGCGGTTGCATCCGTCGCGAGCGGGCGGGTTGGGAACGAGTCGGGTTCGAGGGCGGGTGCGGTTGTCCGGGGGGATGACCGGTGCCTGTAATTCAGCACGGCGGGGGGAGGAGAGACGTCGCTTTGGGTGGAGGTCATCGATCGTTCGCGGTGATTGACGCTCCTCTTTGGGGAGTTGGTGAGCACCGGGCTGGCGGGGTGCAGGGGAAGAGCGGCGTTTTCGAGGATGGAGTGACCCGGTCCCTCGGGTCGGCGTTGACGGGGTGGGGCGACGAACTCCAGAGAAGGAAACGCCGGGGGCAGAAGTCTCGGGCTGGGTGAAAAAAACGAAACGGCCGTCGCTCCCGGGAAGGGGCGACGGCCGTTTTTCTTCACGAGCGTGAAGGAAGGCTTACTTCTTCTTCTTCAGCTCGTCGTCGATGACGGTCTTGAACGCGTCGATGGGCTGCGCGCCGACGACCTGGCGACCGTTGATGAAGAAGGTCGGGGTGCCGTTCGCACCGACCCGCATGCCTTCAGCGGAGTCAGCGGTGATGTACGCGTCGAACTTGTTCGAATCGAGCGCCGCCTTGAACTTGCCGACGTCGAGACCGAGCTCCTGCGCGTAACGCTCCAGCGACGGGCGATCGAGCGCCTGCTGGTTGGCGAAGAGCTTGTCGTGCATCTCCCAGAACTTGCCCTGGTCGTTGGCGGCCATCGAGGCAGCGGCGGCGCCCTTGGCGTTGTTGTGGAACGGCAGCGGCTGGTGCTTGAAGACGATCTTCAGCTTGCCCTGGTACTGCTTCTCCAGGTCGTGAAGGGTCGGCACCACGCGCGAGCAGAACGGGCACTGGAAGTCGGAGAACGCGACGATGGTGACCGGGGCGTTCTTGGGGCCCATGGAGGGCGCGCCGTCGATCTTCAGGTCGGTGACGACCTTGGTGGGCTCCGGGGCGCCGGGAGCGGACGGGGGCGGGGCCTTGCCGGCTTCCTTCTGGAACTCGGCGTAGAGATCCTGCGCCTTGATGCCCTTGGCGAGCATCGCGTCGGCCTTCTTGATCTCCTCGTCGATGACGTTCTTGAACGCCTCGAAGGGCTGCGCACCGACGAACTCACGGCCGTTGATGAAGAAGGTGGGGGTGCCGTTCGCACCGACCGCCATGCCGGCCGCCGAGTCTTCTTCGACGCGCTTGGTGAACTTGCCGGAGTCGAGGGCCGCCTTGAACTTGCCGACATCGAGGCCGACTTCCTGCGCGTACCGCTCGAGCGAAGCGCGATCGAGGGCCTGGGCGTTGGCGAACATCTTGTCGTGCATCTGCCAGAACTTGCCCTGCTCGTTGGCGGCCAGACCGGCTTCGGCGGCGCCCTTGGCGTTGTTGTGGAAGGGCAGGGGCTGGTTGCGGAAGACCACCTTCACGTTGTCGCCGTAGGCGTCTTCGATCTGCTTGAGGGTGGGCACCACGCGCGAGCAGAAGGGGCACTGGAAGTCAGACCAGAGCACCACGGTGACCTTGGGGTTCTTGCCGCCCTTGGCAGGCGAGTCGGCAGGCACGTCGACCTTGCGGATCGCGGCCGGCGCAGGAGCGGACGGTGCGTTGGGCTGCTGGGGCGCGGGCGCGGGGGCCGAGACGCCGTTGGCGATGACCTTCGCGTAGACTTCGCCGGCCGAGGTGCCGTTCTTGACCATCTCCTGGGCCTTGGTGAGCTCCTCGTCGATCACCTTCTTGAAGTTGTCGATGGGCTGCGCGCCCGAGATCTTCCGGCCGTTGATGAAGAAGGCCGGGGTGCCGGTGGCGCCGATCTGCATGGCGAGCGCGGTGTCCTTGGCGATCTGCGCCTGGAACTTCTGGGCCTGCATGTCGGCCTTCCACTTGTCGACGTTCAGGCCGAGGTCCTTCGCGTAGCCCTCGAAGGTCGCCGCATCCAGGTTCTGCTGGTTGGCGAAGATCTTGTCGTGCATCTCCCAGTACTTGCCCTGCTCACCGGCGGAGAGCGCGGCGAGCGAAGCGGGCTTCGCGTTGGGGTGGAAGTCGAGCGGGTGCTGCTTCATCGCCACGCGCACCTTGCCCTCGTACTGCTTCTCGAGCTCCACGATGGTGTTGTGGGCGCGCGAGCAGAACGGGCACTGGTAGTCGGAGAACTCGACGATGGTGACGAGGGCCGAAGCCGGGCCACGGATGGGCGACTCGTCGAGAGGAACCTTGTAGACGGCGTTATCGCCCGCGGGCGCGCCGGGGCGGGGCGCAGCACCGGGGGTGGGGTTGGCCACGACAGCGGACGGCGCGCTGCCGTCGGAAGGACGCTGGAACATGCTGCCGACGGCGAAGCCGACGACACCGCCAACGATGAGGGCGATGATGACTGAAGGTTTCATGAGTGTTTTTGCTCCCTTAAAGAGGAATCCGGCGCGGCTCTTAGCAAAGGCGCTGAATGTCGCGCAATGCAGCACATGAGTGAGCTTCGAAGACTTCTGGTTTCAGCCCACCTCGTCGATGCCCGGGGAAAGGCCTGCCCGGCGCCGATCATCGAGCTGGTGAAGGCGCTCCAGCAGGCGTCCGTGGTGGAACTGTGGGCTGATGACCCCGCGGCGTGGGGTGATCTCCACGCTTTGTCGGAGGCGACCGGGCACGTGGTAGAGGCCCCGATCGGCGAGGGCCGGCTGCTCCAGGCGATCGTTCGCCGTAAACCGGCGTGATTCCGGGTCACTGGCGACCGCGTGTAACCAGTTGTACCCCTTGGGGAATTGGCAAAAGTCCGCGAATCCGCTGAGGTGGAAACCGGTACGGCGGCTGCAGAATGGCCCGCACCGCGTCACCAAGGAGCTGTCCGTGGATGTCGAGCTGAGCCGCGCCGAGACCGAGTTGCAGTCTGAAGAGGCCGCCCTTCACGCCGAGCTCAGCCGGTTGGCGCAGGTGAGCAGTGAGTTGGCAGGCCGGCTCTCGATCCTGCACGGGCAGGCAGCCCAGGTGGGCGACGCGGTGGTGGCGCAGCGGGCCCAGGTGGCGCCGCCGGTGGTCGACCCCAACGCCGGTTTCGCCAAAGCCCGCGCCGCGCGGGAAGCGGCCGTGAAGGCGCGGCGCGACACCAACGCCGCCGTGCGAACGCAGCTTTCGACGGCGAAAGCGCAGCTGCAGAAGATGGCTTCGCAGCTGTTGGCCGATGAGAAGACGATCGCCGCGGTTCGTGCAGCGCCGCCTCCGGTGAAGGCGGCACCGCCGCCGCCTCCTCCCCGCGCGGTGCCCAACGTCACCGAGGTGATGGCCGCGGCGCCGGCAGCGAAGAAGCCGATGCGCACCAGCGCGCGCGTGAAGATGCAGGCCGCGGTCGACTTCACCTCCGACAACAATTTCTTCAACGGCTTCTCGGCGAACATCTCTGATGGTGGGCTCTTCGTGGCCACGGTGAACCTGTTGCCGCTGGGCACCGAGGTCGATCTCTCGTTCTCGTTGCCTTCGGGTGAACGCATCGAGGCCAAGGGCAAGGTGCAATGGGTGCGCGAGGTCAACGATCAGCTGATCGATGCGTTCCCCGGCATGGGCGTGCAGTTTTCGGCGCTCAACCCCGCGGCACAAAATGCGATCGCCCAGTTCCTCGTGCAGCGCGACCCGTTGTTCTTCGCCGACGCGGAGTGAATGGCCCGCAGAACCTGCGGCCCTGATTGAGGTCCCCGAAGGCAGGTGGGTGGCGAGCGAATTGCTCCTTCACCCCGCATGCGGATCGCGCTCGTCGGGGCCCATGGCAGGACTGGTCGGCTGGTGGCCGAATGCGCGCGCAGTCTGGGGCACGAGGTGCATGCGCTCGAAGGTGATGCGCTCGATGAAGCCAACCTGGTGGAGGCACTTCACGGGACCGACGTGGTGATCAGCACGCTGGGGCCGGCGAAAGACAGCCCGCCGCACCTGTGTTCGCGCACGACGTGGGGGTTGTTGGAGGCCATGTCGAAAGAGCACGTGCCGCGGTTGGTGATGGTGACCGGGGCGATGTGTGGACCGCCGGAGAACCTGGGGCCGTTCTACCGGGCGATGATTCGCATTCCGCCCATCGCGCGCGCCGTGGAAGACATGCGGCTGCAGGAGTCATTGGTCAGACACAGCGACGTGGGGTGGACGTTGGTGCGCCCACCGCGGCTCACCGATGAAGACACGCCGGGGACGCCCGAGGTGACCACGCGCCCGAAGATTGGGGCGCTGGATCACGCTTCACGAAGACACCTGGCCGAGACGCTGGTGCGAGCGGCGGTCACCGATGCATGGCCGCGCCAGGAGATCTACGTGCGGTCTTAGCTCCCTCTCCCGTCAGGAGCGGGGCGGGGTGAGTGCCTCGTCAGGTCAGCTGCAGCACGCGCTCTTCGAGCCGCTTGCCGCGCCACACCGTGAGGAACAACACGTTCTTCGTGGCGAGCAGACCCACCGCGCGGGTGATGATCTCCTCGGGCTGCACCGTCACGCTGTCGTACGAGACGCACAACACGTTGTTCGCCTCGAGCTTCGCGTCCTTCACGCCGAGCAGGGCCTTCAGCTCATCGAGCGGCACCTGGCCCCTGGCGATCTGCACGCGGAACTCAGCCATCTGCCCGGTGAGCTCGGCCATGCTCGACGCGCTGACCAGCTTGCCCTTGTCGAGGATCGCCGAGGCGTCGCAGAGCTCCTCGAGCTCCTGCAGGTTGTGGCTGGAGACCACCACCGTGTGTTTGCCCTTCAAGTCGCGAATCACGCCGCGCACCGACGCGGCGATCTTCGGATCGAGGCCGGCGGTCGGCTCGTCGAGGAAGATCACCGGGGGCGAACCCATCAGCGCCTGGGCCATCGCCACGCGCTTGTGCATGCCGTGCGAGAGCGCTCCGGCCTGCACGTTCCAGGTCTCCGGCAGCTGCACGCGCTCGAGGGCGGCCTTCGCTTCCGACTCCGAGTTGGGCAGGCCCGAGAGCTCGCCGTAGTACGTGAGCAGCTCACCCACCGGCCACGTGGGCGGGAGGATCGCGTCTTGCGGAAGCACGCCGACCTTGCGCTTGAGCACGCCGGGTTCGGTGGGGTCGAGGCCCAACACGCGAATGCTGCCGCTGGTGGGGAAGAGGAACCCGCACATCATGGAGAAGGTGGTGGTCTTGCCCGCGCCGTTGGGGCCGATCAGCCCGTAGCAGTGGCCTTCTTCGACGTTGAAGGTGACCTCGTTGACCGCCACCTTGGCGCCGAAGTGTTTGCTCAGTCCTTTGATCTCGATCGCTGCGCTCACAGGTCCCTCTTTCGCAAGGCGAGCTGCGCCAGGCCGAGGAAGACGAGCCCGAAGCCCACGTGCACCAGCGCGGCGGTGAGGAAACGCCCCCAATGCGGGTGGAGCAGATCGTCGCCGTACTGCCAGACCGACGCGTAGCGCAGGTAGGCCATC
>JANODF010000792.1:0-3655 GCA_031412555.1 Archangium sp.
GCGCCGACCTGCAGGTTGGCTGGGTTGGGCGTCTCGAGAATCAGCACGCCCCCCGGCTTCAAGACCCGCAGGGCTTCATCGAGCAGCGTGATGAGGACCTTGAAGGGGAGATGTTCGATCAGATGAAACGAGGTGATCGCGCCCATCGAGCCCGTCTTCAGGCCCCGCAGGCAGGAAAGGGCGTCTTCTTCGACGACGTCGAGGCCCCGCGCGCGGTTGTCTTTGATGAACACCCGATTGAGATCGGCGCCGCGCGCCACCAGCTGTTGTTCACCCAGCAGCTCGAGCCACTCGCCGCGCCCGCAGCCCAGATCGAGAACGGGCGCGTCGGCAGTGCCCGCCCCGGCCTCCCGAATGAACGGCAGATAGACGTCTTGACGCCTCTTGATCTCTTCCCGGGTTCCGCGGAACCGGGCTTCGAAGTCGGCGTAGAAACCATCGAGCGCGTGCTCGTCACCCGCGTCGAGCGACTTTCGCGTCTGTTCGAACGCGCGCTGATGCAGCTCGAACGCCTGTTCGAGCGTCGCGAAGCGCGCGCGGGTACTGCTCACCGCGCCGCGAAGCAGCTCCATCCGCGTGCGGTGCCGGGTCAGGCGCTCCTCGACGCGCTGCAGCGCCACGGCCTGTCCTGCGCCGAGCGCCTCGAGGGCCACTCGCAGCCGCTCACTCTGGGCCCTGGCGTTCTCCTGCACCTGGCCCATCACGCTGACCACATAGTCCTGGAACTGGCTCTGGTTGCGCTGAGAGGAGGGCAGCTGCCAGATGGCAAGGAGCACCTGCGTGAGCCTCCCGATGACGGGCAGCCGGCCGATGCGCGCGAGCAGAAACCGCAGCGAAAGCCCCTCGACCTGCACGCCCCTGGCCCGCCCTTCGTCGCAGTCGCGCATGCGCCCGAGGATCTCGGCCTTCGAGACGCCAGCGTGAAGCTTGCCCAACTGGTGCGCGAAACCTTCGGAGTCGGGAGCGCGCCCCAGGATGGCCAGATACGCGGCTGACACGAACGCCGCATCGTGAAACGCCATCAACTCGTGAACGCTGTAGCGGCCGTCGGCCCTCGGCACGAAAGGAGGCTGAATCGCGGCCGTCACGTACGGAGGTGGAGCCGACCACTCAGCGCGCAGCAGAGGCGCGACGAGATCGGAGTCGTCGAGGTCGAGCGTGAAGGCGGGGGCGTCGAGCCGACCGCGCGCCATGTCCTCTGCGATGTGCTCCTTGAGCCGGAGCAGATCGATTTCGGGGTTCTGGGTCTCGATCACGGGGTCTTCGTCGGTCCTTCATCGGGCCAGAAGGTGCACGCATGTAGCAAAGCGGAGCGGCGCGAGGCAACCAACCGATTTCTCGTGCCCGACCCACGTGATAGCACCGCCCCATGAAGGCGCTGGAGTTCAAGAAGCTGAACGTGGGCTGCGGGTTCGACTACCGGCAAGGCTACGTCAACGTCGACCTGCACGAACGCCACAAGCCCGACGTGGTCGCCGACGTGCTCGACCTCGCGCCCTTCCCCACCGCCTTCTATGACGAGCTCGTCGCGCAGGACGTGCTCGAGCACGTGAGCCGAACCGATGTTCGCAAGGCGCTCTTCGAGTGGAATCGGGTGCTGGCGACGGGTGGCCGCATCTTCATTCGCACCACCGAGCTCGGCGGGTTGGTTCGTCTGCTGGAAGCGCCGGAACACCGGGGCATCGTCGATCAGGAGCGGTTGATTCAGAACGTCTTCGGCACGCAGGCGTACACCGGTGACTTTCACCTCAACGGCTTCACCGAGCCACTCTTCCGCTTCTACATGTGGGAGGCGGGCTTCGAAGTGGAGTCCTTGAGCCTGTTTCATGGCGCCTTTCTCGACGCGTGGGGGCGTAAAGCCCGCGACCTGGGCTTCGATCGATGCGACGGACCGGCCGAAGGGGAGTCGTTCGTCAGGGCCACCTTTCGACAGGTGCTCGGGCGAGAGCCCCGGCCCGATGAACTGGCGGACGCCCCCAGCGAGCCTCGAGCGCGGCGCGCGCTGGTGATGAAGCTGCTGCTCAGTGAAGAGCACAAAGACGCGATGCGCAGAGCACCGCCGGTCTTCCCCCAGACGCTCCACCAGCCGGGCCTCTTGCACCGGGTGGCGCGCCGAGCGAAGGGCCTGGCAAAGGCGGCACTGCGCAGATGAACCGCGCGCCTTCGCTGCTCCTGCTGACGACCTACCCCATCGTGAAGCCGCGCCATGGCGGCCAGCTCCGCGCACGGTCGCTGGCTGACGGTTATCGAGCCGCGGGTTTTCAGGTCAGCCACCTGGCCGTGGTGGAAAAGGGTGCGTTTCCCAAAGCCGCTCTCGGCCCGCTCGACCTCGAGTTTCCCAGCGACGACCCTCGCTGGTTCCTCGGCGGTATCGATCTCCCCGTCAGCACCGATCTGCGCGCAGGCGTCTTCGTGGCCGACTCTGAAGAGGCGTGGCAACGCGCCCTCGCCGCCCTCCCCGCCCGCGTCGATGTCTTTCATCTGGAGCAGCCCTGGCTGCTGCCGTTGGTGCGCCGCCTCAAGAACGAGCCGCGGTACGCCGGCGCCGCGATCGTCTACGGCTCGCAGAACATCGAGGGGCCACTGCGCAAGGCCCTCTTCACCCAGCGCAACCTCCCTCACCGCGCGCAGGTGGTCGACCGGGTGGTGGCGGTGGAGACCGAGGCCTGCCGGCTCGCAGATCTCACCCTGGCCGTGTCGCTCGCCGACCAGGAGGCCCTGCTGGCGATGGGGGCACGAACGGTGCTGCTCGCGCCCAACGGCACGGGGCCGTGGGCGACCGACGCGGCGCGGGTGGCGCAGTGGCGCGAGAGGCTGCAAGCGCGACGGGTGGCCCTCTTCATCGGGAGCGCGCACCCGCCCAACGTCGACGGCTTCATCCGTGCGTTGGGAGATGCACTCGGCGCCGTCCCGCCTGACTGCAAGATCGTGGTGGCCGGGAGCGTCTGCCACGGGCTCTCAGAGCACTACCACCGCGCCGGTTTTGCCGCGCTGAACCGAGCCCGGCTCGAGCTCGCAGGCCAACTCGACGACGACGATCTGGCTGCCCTCAAGAGCCTGGCAACCGTCTTCTTGTTGCCGATCTTCGAAGGCGGCGGCTCGAACATCAAGACGGCTGAAGCGCTTTATTCGGGCAAGCCCATCATCGCGACCTCGACCAGCATGCGCGGCTACGAGGCCTACGCCCAGCTGCCCGGGCTGACGAACGCCGATACGCGCGAGGCTTTTCAGGCCGCGCTGCGAGACGTGCTCTCACCCTCGGCCGTTGCACCGCGCGAGGCCACGGCGGCCGAAACCCGGCTCAGAGCCCAGCTGCTCTGGGGCGCGTGCCTCGAGCGGGTGCCCGCCGCCGTTCGTGGGCTGATCTCATGAGCTGCCTCTGGTTCGACGTCACCACCCTCATTCACTGGGCCCGACCGGCGGTGGGCGTGGTGCGCGTGGAGGCGGAGTGCTTCAAGCACCTCGCATCGTTGGGTCTCGCCCACGTTCGATTCTGCCACTTCGACCCGCGCAGCCGCCGCTACCTCGAGATCGCATCGACCGAGGTCAGCGCGCTCGTCAGCCGCGCAAGTCAGCCCCCGCCCCCTCCGGCTTCGGGTGCACGCGCGTCGAGCGCCAGCCGGGCGAACGAACGGGCCCGCGCCCTGGTGGCCCG
>JANODF010000793.1:0-10219 GCA_031412555.1 Archangium sp.
TCCATGTCGACCAGCTTCTCGGCCATCTCGTAGGCGACCCAGTTGGTCTCGGGGTGTTCGTACACCTGCTTGAACACCTGCATCACCTGCTCGCTCTTCACGTAGGGCAAGGTGAAGTCGCGGTTCACGTGATCCTCCGGCACCGCGAGCCCCTTACGGTGCAGGTAGCGCAAGAACTCGTCGTACAGACTGGGCTGCTCCAGACGCGCCTTGAGCCAGGCGTGAATCTCGGGCGAATCGCGGTGCGGCAGAATCGCGTTCGCGTCTTTGTTGCCCAACATGAACTCGATGGCCCGGTACTGGTAGCTCTGGAAACCCGAGCTCTTGCCCAGCGCGTCGCGGAAGGTGAGGTACTCGGAGGGCGTCATGGTCTCCAACACCGCCCACTGCTCGAAGAGCATGCGTTGAATGTGCGCCACCCGCGCGAAGATCTTGAAGCTCGAAGAGAGGTCGTCGCGCTTCACGCACTCGAGCGCGCGGTCGAGCTCGTGCAGCATCAGCTTCATCCACAGCTCGCTGGTCTGATGCTGAATGATGAACAACATCTCGTCGTGTTGCGGCGAGCGCGGGCTCTGCGCGTCGAGCAACCGGTCGAGCTGGAGGTAACCGGCGTAGGTCTCCTGGCGCGCCAGATCGACGTGAATGCCCTTCTCGAGTTCGCGCTGAGTCATGCACCACTTCTGCGCGACTGCCGGGCAAAAGAAAAGCGGCCCGGACACAACGTCCAGGCCGCCTCTTGAAGCCTCACCTTTCGGTGAACTTCACTTCTTCTTGCGGGCCTCGGCGAGCGCCTTGGCGCCAGCGCGACCGCGGGGCAGCGCGAGGTTCTTCACCGACGACGGCGAAGCATCCGCCACCCAGTCGGACGGCAGGCGGCCGGTGCGATCGAGCATGCGGAACTTCTGGTAATGCGCCGCGCAGTACCCCTTGCTCCGGGCAGGCCGGCCGCAGCCGATGACCGCGCAGTCTCGCGTATCGCCCGAGGGCTTGCGGCCCCGCTTGGCGCCCGTGCTCGGCAACTTCACCGGAGCGAACGCGTTCTTGGGAGGCCGACCCGGGCCACGCTTGATGGGCTGGCCCAGTGCTGCGGCCAACCGCGCGATGATCGCGCCGTTGCCCTGAAGCTCCGCGAGCGCAGCGTGTACAGGCCCCAACGCTCGGGCCACCTCGTCCGCCACCATTTCTCGAAGCACCTTGTCGACCGACATTTCTTTGTTCCGTTTCCGTGAAGGGGGGACCAACTACATCACTAAAAACAGCGAGGCTCTCTTAACACTGAACAAACTCTCCGCAACGACATTCAGGCCGCACCTGACGTGTCAGTGCTGACCCCGCGCGGAAAAAGTACCGCGTTGACCATCACTTTTCGCGAAGGCACGGGCCATTCGTTCCCACGAAAAGGCCGTGCAGGGGCCGCGACCCAGCGCGAGTCACCCACCCGGCCCTCGCACCCGCCCTGCGCGCGCGCGAGCGCATCGGCACCGTCACCAACGAGTAACACGTGAGGGCTGCCCGCCGCCGTGCACCCCGATGGCCTCAGGCATCGGGATCCTCGATGGGTTTGAGCTGATGCAGCGGGGGCAACGAACGCAGCTGGGGGAAGGCGAGGGCCACGAAGGCCACCACCACCAGGGTGCCGATGCCGCCGCCCACGACCGAGAGCAGGGGCCCGAACATCGCCGCGGTGGCGCCCGACTCGAAGCTGCCCAGCTCGTTCGACATGCCGATGAACACGTAGTGAATGGCTGACACCCGGCCGCGCATGGAATCGGGCGTCAATGATTGCTCCAGGGTGGATCGAATCACGACAGACACGTTGTCGAAAACACCACTGAAGAACAACGCAACGAAAGACAACCACATCACCGTGGACAACCCGAACACGATCATGGCGAGGCCGAAGCCCGCCACGGTGAAGATCAACACGATGCCCGGCTTCTTCCAGGGAGGCAGGCGGGTCTGCAGCAACGCGGTGGAGAGCGCGCCCAACGCCGGCGCCGCGCGCAACCACCCCAGGCCCACCGGCCCCACGTGCAGCACGTCTTTCGCGTAGACCGGCAACAAGGCCACCGCGCCGCCCAGCAACACCGCGAAGAGATCGAGCGTGATGGCCGCCAGGAACACCTTGGTGCGGAAGACGAAACGCAGGCCTGCCAGCAGATCGCCCACGCCCTGGCTCTTGCCGGTCATCGCCGCGGGCCGGGCGGGGATCGACCAGAGCACCAGCACGAAGCCCAGGTGCGCGGCCAGGGCGAAGGCGAACGCGAGCTGGGCGCCGCTGATGAGCCCGATCAAGACGCCGGCGACGGCCGGGCCCGAAATCGAAGCGAGCTCGTAGGTGCTGGAGAACCACGCGGCGGCGTTGGCGAAGTCTTTGGAAGACACCAGCTGCGGCAACATCGCGCCCACCGACGGCCCGCGGAACGCCATGCCCACGCCGATGAAGAAGAGCACCGGGTAGTAAAGCGAAGGGGGCCCATCCACCAGGCTCAGGCCCATCAACGCCGCGGCACACAACGCGAGCATGAGGTGTGCGGCGATGGCCACCCGGCGGCGGGGAAACCGGTCGGCCGCCACGCCCGCGGGCAGCGCGAGGCCCACCACGGGGATGACCTCGACCAGACCGACCAGCCCCAGCGCCCAGGTGGAGCCGGTCTTTTCGTAGAGCTGCCAGCCGACCGCCACCGAGACCGAGGTGCTGGCCATGGCGGCGAGGAAACGGCCCACCGCAAAACGCGCGACCGCCGGGTGGCGAAACGCGGCGAAAGCGTCATGCGCAGGAGGAGAAGAGCTGGTCACCACGTGCCGAGCTGCTTCTGCCGGGCACACTTGCTCGCGGAGACCGGCAACAACAGCCGAACACCGGGCTCCAATTCGAGCCACTCCACGCCCAGCGCTGCTTCCACGTGCGCATCGTTGCGCCCGGTGATGGAGAAGGCCGTCTTCGCCTCGAGCGCACCGACGTCGACGATCTTCCCGTGGCTCTCGATGCTCACCGGCATCGACGTCTCACAGGCCTGCCACTCCTGCTCGGAGGAGGCGACCGGGGGGAGCCGCTTCTTCTCGTCGGCCAGGGCCGCGCTGTCGCCGGGCGCCTGCAGGCCTTCCGCCGGGACCCAGCCCACCCACACCACCCCGTTGCGCGTGGGCACCACCAGCCGCGCTTCGTCTTTCTGTTGCGCGACCACGAAGCCGCGCAGGGGCAGCCGATGACTGATGAACTGCCCCACCGTGGGGCCGCCCGCCTGCGCCGAAGCCGACAAGACCACGCGTTCAGGCACCCAGCGCTCCGGCGCTGTGTCGGAAAAACCGCTCTGGGCCAGCCGGCGCCGGGCGAGATCTCCAGGTGGCTCGACCAACGCGGAGAGGGAGAGCGACTCGCACGGAAGCTCGAGCGCGACCTGCTGCACCGGGTGAAACGCATCGAGCGATTCTTCAGCCGGCAGCACCAACGCGCGGCCGAGGTCAGCGTCGGCGACGCGCACGTGCCCCCCCTTGAGCAGCAGACCGGCGGCCCCCACGCGCACCGGCTCGTAGGCGCGGAAGACGGCGTCAGACGTCACGTCGACATCGGCATCGAGCGTGAGGCCGGGGCCAGCCCACTCGCCTTGCAGGAGCACCACCGGGCCTGCCCGGCGAAGCACGGCCGAGATGCTCGACCCGCGCCAGAGTTGGCCCGCCCACCGCGCCCGCGCGTGGGCGAAGGGCTGGCCGGTGCCACGAACCAGGAGCGGCCCGCGATCTTCCCACCGCGCATCACGCCACCAGCACAGGCCGACGGAGCGGAGGGAGAGGTTGGTTTTCCAGGCCTCGCGATTGGCCGGCGCGCACGAGGTCAACGCACAGAGCAGCAGCAGGCACCGTCGGATCACCTGCGAAGGAATAGCACACGAACACCGCTCCCCCCGAAGGAACCAATGGGTCATCCCGAGCGAGGTCGAGGGATTGCCTTTGCTCGGGTGCGCTGGATGCGAACGCTGTGGGCTGTTCCTGGTGGTGACCCGATGCTCAGCGCGCGGTGGTGATGCACTCTCCTTCACCGCGGAAGTGGCCGATGCTGCGGCCGAGGGCGTTCACGAAGTCGCCCAGCGTCTTCACGTTGCTGGCGCCGCCGGTGCCGTACTGGCCGATGGGCAGGGTGGTGAGCTGCACTGCCGCGAGTTCTGCCTGCGTCACTTCTCCGTCGGCGTCTGCGTCGGCCGCGACGATCGCCGCCCCCCGCACCTTCGCGTCGGGCGACTGAAGCGCGTCGTACCAGAAGTGATCTCCGTGAATGGTCAGCTGCACCTCTTCGCGCCCGCCGGTCGGCAACGTCACGCCTTCGCCGAAGTCGGGGTTGGTGCAGTCGGCGTAGTGGGTGTCGAGGGAGAAGGCCCACGCGAAACGTTTGCTGACCGCGCCTTTGGAAACGGTGCCCTCCACCAGGATCGAACGGTTGCCCGACTTCATCCGCTCGACGTCGGCTGCGGCGACCCCGCCTGCCGCGATCGCGTTGCTGGCGGGCCCGATGCCGAAGCTGACCTGGTCGTATTTCAGCGCGTCGACACCGGTGAACTTCACCAACTCGAGCGGCCCCGGTTGGGTGACGTCGACGACCAGCGGTGTCACCTGCGCCGGGCCCTTCTCACCGGTCTTCCTGGCCATGGTGAAGTCTTTGATGACGACCAGGAACTTGTCGTACCGGACCGTGTGGCCGTCTTCGAAAATGGCCGTGGGGATTCCCTGCTCGATGTACTCCTCGCCCCAGGTGGTCAGCGAGACTTCTCCAACTCCACCACAGCCGACGAGCGCGAACGCCAGAACGAACAATCTCATTTTCAGTTTTCCTTCCAGGTGACGAGGTACCCGCTGATGTCGACGACACCGCGGGCAAATCCATTGAACGCGGGGCTCTGTTCGTCGACCGGCAGAGCGCTCGCGCCCACCTTCGAAAAATCGACGCGCGACAACTCCACCCCCAGATCGAGCTGCACCCGGACCGTGCCCGGTTGGGTGGCCATCTCATGCTCGAAACGAACCCCCTCCAGCGCAGAGGCCGGCGCGTACCGCATCGAGAACGGCACGGTCTGGCTGCCTGAGGTCGCGGTGCCCTCCAACTGAACGCCGTTGCTCCCGAAGCCGACTTCGACCGAGCCGTAGCCACCGGTGATTCCATCGGCCAGCCCCCACGAGGTGGGCTCCGTCGCGAGCAGATCGACCTCGATGGGCGTGAGCAGCTCGGCCATCGCCTCACCGGGGATGTAGTGGCCCGGGTGCGCCCAGGCTTCCGAGACGAGCATCGAGCGCCACCAGGGGTTGCGATGGCGCGAGGCGAGCACCTTGCCTTCGAAGAAGCGCAGCGTGGTGAGCTGCGCGGTCGCCTTCGTCAAGGTGACCGACCAGCCGCTGTCGGTGACCAACGTCGACCTGGTCCCCGAGATCTCCACCGGGAAAGAGCGGCGGCTGTACTCCGTGCCGCACGCCATGAAGAACCACATCGAACACACGAGCAGCGATCTCACAGGTGAACCTCCAACGACACGAAGAGAGTGCGGGGGTTGCCCGCGGTGAATTGCCGGGAAGGCAGCAGGCTGGTGGCGCCCCCGGCGTCCCACCTCGAGGCGAAGACGAACTCACCGTCTCTCCAGCGGGAATCGAGCAGGTTCTGCACATCGACCGTGAACTCGAAGGGCCCCACGCGAACGCCCGCGCGCGCATCGAGCAGAAACACCGTGCGGCTGAACTCGTCGAGCGGCAACGGGCGGGGCCCCAACAACGTCGCGCCCAGACCCAGCCGCGGTGTCACGATGACGCCGTTGAGCATGAGAGGCCTGACCCACGAGGCGTCGAGCCGGCCCACGAGCGGCGCAAAATAGGGCAGGAGCGCCTTTTGTTCGATCAGCTGCGCGGTCGCGCCCGTGACGTTGGCGGAGATCAACAGACCCTCGATGGGGCGCGTGGTCACCGCAGCCTGGCCACCGCCGCGCAGCGTGGGGCCCAGGAAACGCGTGGTGCCCACGGAGTGGTCGAAGAAGAAGTCATTGGCGACGGAGCTGCCGAACGCGGCGAGGCTCGCGCTCAACGTCTTCGACTCGTACCGCACACCCACCTCGGCGCCGCGCACGTCGACGAAAGGCGCGCGCTCACCATCACCCAGCTGGCGCGCCTGCGGGCTGCGAAAGCCGTCGCCGTACGAAAGGAACAGGCGAAAGGCCTCCGAGAGCTCGCGCTCCACGCCCACCTTGAGACCGAAGTGCGGGCCGAGGGCCGAGCGGCTGGTGCCCGCGCCACCAAACGCGAGCACGTCGTTCAACTCGACGTGCAGCACGTCGAGCCGGCCGCCGAGCATGAAGCGCCACCGGCCGGGCGACCAGGCCAGCTCGCCCCAGGCGCTGGCGACGCTCTGCGCGATGCGCACGTCGATGGCCTCGCGGGTGAGGGTCGCGGCGCCGTCGAAAGCAGGGGGGCGGACCCGGCCATCGACCTCGTCGTAGCCGCGCTGCGTCTGGGTGATGCCGTCGCGCCGGCCACTGACCCCCACGTCGAGGAGAAGCACCTGAGAGCCAAAATGCAGATGTCTCTGGTGGAGCGCGCGCACGCCGACGAGCCCGGTGCCTTGGGTCTGCTCCAGCCCGTCTCCCGCGGGGTTGCCGAGGAAACCGGTGAAGTTGTTGCGCAGCCGCAGATCGATCAACGCGCCGTAGAGCTCGAAGGTGGTGCGGCCATTCTCGTGCTGCAGCTCTGCAGAGACGAGCAGCTGGTGACGTGAGGCCGAACCACCCTGGCTCTGACCAAAGGCGTCGAAGAAGCCCGCGCGGCCCGCCAGAGAGGCCGCGTCGCGCACCACGCCGGGTGAGTCGAAGCGCGTGGCGTAGCTGCCCACCACGGCGCGCAAGGTGACGTGGTCGAGCTTGAGCACGCCCTGACCGAGCATGGAGATCCGGCCGAACGCGCGCTGAGCTCCGAAGCCGTCGCCTTGCACGTATTCGACGGCCGCGAAGGTCTCGGCCTGGTTCTGGGGGCGAAAGCCGCCGAAGAGCCGAAGGCGGTTGAAGCTGCCGTAGCCACCCGCGAGGGTGAGGCCGGGCTCGTCGAGGCCCAGCTCGTAACGCACGGTGCCGGCCACCGCGAAGTCGCCCTGCCAGGCGCGCGCGCTGCCCTCGGTGACCTTCACCTCGCGCACCACCTCGGGGATGAGCCAGTTCAAGTCGGCGTAACCGAGCGCGTGAATGTGGCTGACCTCGTTGACCGGCAGACCGGCCACGTTGAGCTCGACGTCTTGCCCGTGCACCGCGTCGAAGCCGCGCAGGAAGAGCTGCTGCGCTTTGCCCTCACCGGAGTGTTGCGAGGCGACGAGGCCCGGCACCAGGCGAAGCAGATCGGTCGCACCTGAACGGGGCGCGGCGGCGATCACCTCGCGAGGCACCACCACCTCCGAGGCGCCATGCACGGGCCGCGCAGTGCGCACCACGGTCTGCGGCAAGATCACGCCGGCATCGAGTTCTTCTTCTTCACCTTCGTGAGCCCACACCGGGCCCGCAATGGCGACGCACAACATCAGCAACACACGCATGGAAGTTCGCCTGCAAAAGGAAGACTGCTCTCCCTCTCCCCGAGGGGGAGAGGGTTGGGGAGAGGGCAGACGCCTTCGCTACGGTGCTTGAGACATCTCGACGCGACGAAGCGACGAAACCCAGGGCGCTTCAGGAAGAACGAAGTCGCGCGCCTCGATCGCCATCAGCCGAGCAACAACGACGGGCGCCTCGCCCGGAGCCACGAACACCGCCAGCTGGTGCTCGAAGCTCCCCTCACCATGAGAGCGCTCCGACTGCGCCGGCGCCCCATGCGAGTGCTTCGTACCTTCGAGGTGCGTCTGCCGATGGAGAACCGGTGCGACGAGCAGACACCATCCCAGGGCGACCAGCCCCAGTACGGCCCACTCCCGACGATCACTCCGCGCCAGCATCGAAGACCCTTGTTTCCTGATGAAGCCGACTTTCCGGCTTCACTTCTACGAACGACCCCATCCTATCGGATTCAGGGGGCGACCTTGCGGTTGATCTCCTGGGCGAGCCCCTCGATTCGCACGCTCAGCTCGCGGGTCATCCGGGTGAGTTCGGTGTTCTGTTGCAGCAACTCGAACAGTTGCCGGGACTGATCCAGAGCCGTCTGCGCGAGGGCTTCACTGTGGAGCGCGTCGGCCTCGGTCGCCGCCTTGTCTCGGTCGGCCTGGCGGGTCTGCGCGAGCAGAATGAGCGGCGCGGAGTAGGCCGCCTGCAGACTGAACGCGAGGTTCAAGAACACGAACGGATAGAGATCGAAGTGCGTGAGCCCGCTGGCGTTGAGGGCGACCCACGCGATGACCAGGGCGGTCTGTGCCAGGAGGAACCGGGGCGTGCCGAAGAAACGCGCGAACCGCTCGGCCCGGGTGCCGAACCAATCGACGCCGAAAGGGGGCGCGAGGTGTTGGTGCGGCGCGTGGAAACGAAGGTGACTGGGTGTGCCCGATTCGACTCGCATGCGGACTGCATAGCCGCGATCCGTCACCGGCTCGTAGCAAGGAGCGCTGCGTCATGAGGCTGGCCGTGACGGGCCCTCACATTTCCTCTACAGCGTCACCCGTGGTCGACCTTCCTTCTCAGCAGCGTGACGTCGTCGAGCTCCTGCTCCAGGCGCACATCGAAGCGCGCCAGGTGGTCTCCATGGCGGAGTCGCTCTCGGGTGGCAGCGCCACGTGTGGTGCGCAGGAGACCGCGACGACCATCGCGGATCACGTGGAGTGGATGCTCCCGCTGCACTGTGATGACGAAGACCAGTCGGTGGCGCCGCGGTTGATGGGCCGTCACCGCGTGGTCGACGACGCGCTGGGCAAGATGAAGCTGCAGCACCTCTCGCTGGAAGCACCGATGGCGCGGGTGCGCATGCTGTGCATGATTTTGTCGCGCGACATTTCGCGGCTGCACGCGCTGCGCTTCGAGCTGGGCGCGGCGGTGAAGGATCTCCGCGAGCGGCTGGCCGAACATCACGCGCTGGAAGAGTCGATCGTCTTCCCCGCGCTCAAGCGGCTGCTCTACGTGGACGAGCTCGAGTCGATCGGCGTGGAGATGAGAGCGCGCCGGCTCGCTTTCGCGGCCTGAACCGTTCGCCGAGAGAGGGTTGGCGGGAACAGGGATCCGTCTCAATCACCGGTGTGGGCTTTTAGTCACCGAAGAGCCGGCGCAAGACGGGCGCGTTGCGCGCTTCGTCGAGCAGCCGGCCCGCGAGCAGCTTCTTCAAGACGTCGCGCTCGAGGGCCCAGACCTGCAGCATGTCTTCCCAGTCGCCCAGCACCACCAGCAGCTTCACGCGCGGCTCTTCACGGAAGAGATCGTTCAGGTTGTGCACGAGCGCTTCGACGTTCTCGAGCTCCCACTTCTCGACCAGCTCGCCCCAGCCGATCTCCATCACCAGCGGCGTCGAGGTGCGCACGTCGAGCACCTTGAAGGTGGTCACGCCCATCGCGAAGGTGAGCGCGCCGACGACTTCATCCGGAGTGGCCTGCAGCGAAATGCTCAAACCACCGACCAGCCGGCCCTGGTGACAACACTTGAGCAGGCTCTTGGGGAGCGGCCCGCGGCCCTGGGTCAGTCCGAGCTCACGTACTTGTTTCATCGGGACTCCAGCGCGAGGGCGAGCAGCTTGCCGTGATCGAAAGCGAGCCGGGGCGGCAACGCGTCGAGGGGGAACCAGCGGGCATCGGAGGCATCATCGCCACCGGCCACCGCGCGGTGCTCGTTCAGGGTGACGCGGTAGAGCCAGGTGCGGCTCCAGGCAGCGGGGCTGTCTCGTTCATCGCGGCCTCCGCCTTCCACCTGGGCGACGAGCTGAAATCGGTCTCGCCACGCGCGCACGTCGAGGCCGGCTTCTTCATGGAGTTCACGGATGGCGGTCTCGAGCGGTTGTTCAGCGTCGAACGTGAACGGTGAACCCCGAGCGGCATGGGTGTTCACGAAGCCGCCGGGGAGGGCCCACTGCCCTGGCTCGGCGGCCGCATCGTCATGCCGCCGAATCAGCAACACCTTGTCTCCCTCTCCCTGCGAAGCGGGGAGAGGGTCGGGGTGAGGGGCCACCACGCGCAACACCACCACGTCCACCGTGGGATTGACCCCGGGGTGCCAGAACGGAGCAAACGCCGAACGAAAGAAAGCCCGGTCATCCAAACGAAGCAAGACATCGTGAGCCGACTCGAATGCGCGACCGG
>JANODF010000794.1:0-9636 GCA_031412555.1 Archangium sp.
CGCCCGGCAACATGGTCATCGGTGCTAACTCCGCGTACTACGCCAACAGCGACGGCAACCTCCGGCGGCTTGGCGTGGCGGCTGGGAGTGCACCCATTCCAGGCACTCTCAACCAGTCGGTGGGCGGCGTGGGCATCGTCAATGGACTGGCGATGCTATCTGGTACACGTGTTGCAGGAGGAGGAGGAGGGCCGGGAATCGGAAGGCTGTTCGCGTTCGACGTCACCGCGAGCGTGACCGACAGTTCCGTGAACGCCTGGCCGGCGGCAACGACTCTCTCAAGTCCAACCTCTGGCCCAAGCGTGGGTGGGGGAGGTGTCTTCGCGCAATACCGGGTCAGCGGCCGATCCAACCTGATCCGCGTGAATCCAAGCACGGGCGTCGTAGTGGCGCAGAGCGGCGCCCTGGGTGGGAGCGGGCCAGTCCAGTCCTCGTTCACTTCGAACGGAGCGCCGACCCCCACACTGGGCAATGGCAACCTGGCCTATGTCGTCGATGAGAAGGGCAGCTTGTTCGTCGTGAGGCAGGACTTCCTCTCGAGCGCTGACGCGCAATGGTCAGTCGCCCTTCCCGCCTCGGTTACCACTTCTGGGGTGGTGGTGACTGCCTCGCCGAATCTGGACTGCAACCGCAGGGCGCCGATGAGCCAGACGGGGGTGTTGTACATCGCGACTGAGACGGGTTGGCTCGTCAGCTACCTCGTTGACTCACGGGGTCTTGACCCCGCGGCACCGTGGCCAAAGTACGCGCGCGATTCTCGGAATACAGGCAACTTCGATGGCCCGCCAATCGCCTGCCCATAGTCTCGCGAGGCGACAGCAGTCTCTGTCGACTCTCGGAAGCTCGACCAAACGGCTGGCCAAAGTACCAGCGCACCGCTGGAAACGCGGGCAACACGGATGCGTTGTTTCCGCTCAACCCTGGCTGCCAATAGGCCAGTCCCTCGTTCGGGACGTCCTGAGCAGCTAACCGCGCAGTTTGACTATGCTGAAATGAGGCATGTGCTGTGCAGTCTGGGTCGGCTCCCATTCACCAGGAGCCCACCATGGCCAACGTCAGCAGCCTCACCAGCACTCCGAACACTTGCGTCGAACCGCAGCAGGACGACGCACCCAAGATCACCCCGCGACCGCCTTCCCAGCAGAACGCGGTCTCGGATTTCTCGAACCAGCGTTGCGTCGACACCGGCTACACGTTGGACAACCCGAACGCCGCGCCGACGGCGCAGGGCACTGCTCGAGAGCAGGCGAAGCAGGCTGCAGTGATGGCCTACGAGACCGACCTCGCGCTGGTGAACGCCGTGGGCATCAACCTGGATGGCGAGTCGCGCACGGTGCTCGGCACGCTCGACGCGACGCCGCCTGATACCCACGCCAAGACTGAATACACCAACTACACGAGCACCCTCGCTGGCGTCACCCCCGCAGCCGCCTTCGACTATTTCGTGAAGAACCCCGCAGCCTGGTTTGGTGCCTCAGGCATCACGCTGCACCCGCCGACCCCTGAACTCAAAGACGGGGCCCGGGTGTTTCTCGCGGAGCCAGGCGTCACGCCCCCTGTGTTCGCGCCCATCGAGGTCCACATCGACGAGGCCTCGCGCACCGTGCGCATCACCACCCTCGACGGGCACCCGCTGCGGGGCGTCAACCAGTTCAGCTTCGACGAGAACGCGAACGGAGACTGCGAACTCCACCAATCCTCTGCGTTCCAGCTGAGCTCTGCTGCGGCCGAGCTGGGCTCTGCTGCGATGGCACAAGGAGAACGTCTGGGGGTGCAAGGTGCCCAGGATCCGATCAAGCGCCAGCATCAGATCTGGGAACAGGCGCACGCAAAGATCGCAGATCAGGCCGCGCACCGATGAGCGGTGATCTCCTGCTTTTTGATGGCCACTGCCGCTTGTGTGGGGCGTCCGCCCGGTCACTCCGCGGATGGGCACGTGGTTCGCTCACGCTCCAGTCCTTTCGAGACATCGATCTCACCACCTACGGACTGACGCTCGAGGCTTGTGAACAATCGGTTCACCTCATTCGACAGGATGGGCGCATCGAACACGGCGTAGGCGCCCTGTTGGGGGCGCTCCGTCACCGCTGGTTCGCGCCCCTGTTCGCCTGGATCCGCCTTCCCGGGATTCGGGTGGCGGCTGACTGGGTCTACGCGCTGATCTCGAAATGGCGCTTCCGCATCGCAGGGAAGACCTGCGACGGCGGTTGTTCCATCTACCGCTGACCGTCTCTGGCGGCGGACGGGGGCCCAGAGCCAAACCCCCGCCATTTCAGATGGAAGCAGTCGGCACGAGGGGTGAACAACGGCATGGCCTCCCCACACTGGAGGCCTCCGTGGCCAACCGCCTGCTCGTCCTTGCTCTCTTCGTTTCCTGTTCCCCCATCCCCGTCACCCCGCTGTGCACGGCCGACGCCGAATGTGAGGCGAGCGCCTACTGCGACGACGGCTATTGCCGCACGGGCATTCCTGGAGTCGATGCCGACGACAGATGTACCGAAGGGGAAACCCGGCAGTGTGGTGCTGACCCGGTCGGCGCTTGTCGTCCTGGGGTTCAGCGCTGTGTCAGCGGCGTCTTCGAGATGGCCTGCGCTGACCAGGTCACGGGCACCAACGAGACCTGCAATGGAATCGATGATGACTGCGACGGCACCGTCGACAACGGCGCTCTGATCACCTTCTACATCGATCGCGACGGTGACGGCTTTGGGTCAAACGCTTCAGGCGCTGAGACGGCTCAGGGCTGTGAGCCCCGCGCCGGCTTCGTTGCCAATGACAGCGATTGCAACGACACCCTCGCGTCCGTGAGCCCTGCTGCGAACGAAGTCTGTGACGCCGCCGACACCGATGAAGACTGCGACGGGATGGTGAACGAGAGCTGCGGCTGCTCGAACGTCGGCATGACGCAGGCGTGCTGCGCGGGCCGCGGTGCCCAGACCTGCGAGGCACGTGACGGTGGTGCGACGCTGTCGATGTGCACGGTCGCCGCGTCTCCCGAGGTGTGCAACGGCATCGACGACGACTGTGATGGGACCACCGATGAACTCTACGCAACCACCGCACCGGACGGCGGTGTTCTGGTGTTGACCGATGGCGGCGTCATTGGGCTGGACGGCCGCTGCTCCGTAGGCGTGGGCGCCTGCGCTCGCACGGCGGGGACGATCTGCGGTGGCGGCTCGCTCTCGTGCGCCGCGGTCGCGGGTTCACCCAGCACGGAGATCTGCAACAACCTCGACGACGATTGCGACGGGCAGACCGATGAAGCTTCGACCGGCCTGTGCCCTGCGAACGGTCAGTCCTGCACCGGCGGCACCTGCCAGTGCCCCGCCGGCCAGGCCGTGTGCGGCACGAGCTGCCAGCCTCTCGGAGGCGCGTGTACCCGCGGCACGGGCGCCTGCGTTCGGACCGGCTCGCTCGTCTGCACCAGTGGCAGCGCCACCTGCAGCGCGGTCGCTGGAACGCCGGGCACTGAGACCTGCAACAACATCGATGACGATTGCGACGGACAGACCGACGAAGTTTCCACTTCCCTGTGCCCCGCCACCGGTCAGAGCTGCAGCATCGGCAGTTGCTCGTGCCCTGGCGCGCAGGTCGTCTGCGGTTCGAGTTGCCAGACGTTGGGCGGTTCGTGCTCAGCCGGCATCGGTGCGTGCCTGCGCAACGGTGCGATCGCCTGCATCAGCGGTGGCGCTGCGTGCAACGCGACCGCCGGGGCTCCAAGCACTGAAATCTGCGACGGCATCGACAACGACTGCAATGGGGCCATCGACGAGGGGGTGAAAGTTTCCTGCTACCCCGATACGGACAACGACACCTACTCAAACGACACGACGGTCACTCAGCAGTGTCGCGACAACACCCGTGCGGCGTTCGGGTTTTGTCCGAACGGATTCGTGGCTTCCTCTCTCGGAAAAGGGACCGACTGCAATCCGTCCGACCCGAACCGGTATGTCAACAGCTCGGTGCGGGTCGACGCCGACGGCGACACCTACTGCATCGGGGCCGCCTTCACGCAGTGTGGGAATGGTTCGGGGGCCCCTGGAACCCGGCTCACGACGAACTGCAATGCGACCGATGACTGCAAAGACTCCAATTCCTATGCGAATCAGGCCTGCTTCCTGCCCTCCGAATTCCAGAGTGTGGGACAGTTAAAGATCTGCGAGGTCGGGGTCCCCAAGACGGAAACCTTCGGGGTTCTGACGCACAGGTTCTGTCCGCCGGGCTTCAGCAGGTCGGGGGCTCCCCGGTCTGTGCGGCATCACGGCACCGCGGCTGGCACCTGCACCCCCAACGGCGACCTGCTCCTCACGATGACCTGCGACTTTTGGGCGATCGGCAACTTCGTCTGCAACGTCCAGGGAGACTGCGTGGCGAACTGAGAAGCACTGAAGCCGTGAAACTCCGCCTGGCGCCAGCAACTGCGCCGGGCGGAGTCTTTTTGTGCGGGCTCCCTGAAATCGGGCCGACGGACCGCCGTAGGGCCCCCCGTCCAAATCCCCTGAAATTCCTGCCCTCTCCCTCGCTGCTGGGCTACATCCCGCGCGTCTCATTTCCCTTCGGAGAACGCTGCACATGCAACGCGTCCTGCTGGCGGCCCTCGCGCTGTCTTCCACTCTCGTTCTCGCTCAGGCCGATGCCGGCACCCTCGTTCCCGTCTCCAACGGCGACTCCGACATCCGCAAGGAGTTCGAGGCCAAGCTCGACGCCGCCCGTCGCGAGGTGAAGGAGCTGCGCGAAGAAATGCGCGCCCAGCTCGCCACCCAATCCGTCGCTCAGGGTTGGCAGGAAGATTGGGTCGACGAGAAGCGCAAGCTCGAGCTGGTCACCTTCGACGGCTACCTGCGCGTGCGCCCCGAGCTCTTCTACAAGTTCGACATGAACCGCGGCGACGATGGGGCCGGCTTCCCCCTGTTCCCGCGCTCCTCCGCCTCGGAGCGCACCCAGGCCGGCGTGAACATGCGCTTCCGCTTCGAGCCGACCATCAACGTTTCAGAAGAGGTGCGCGTGCGCGCGCAGGTCGATGCGCTCGACAACCTCATCTGGGGCAGCACGCCCGACTACGCGTTCTCCCGCAATGGCGACAACGGTTTCTACAGCGACCGCAACGAGTTCTCGATCTTCTCCGCCAGCCAGACCACCCAGCGCAGCGGCATCAACAGCGTGCAGGACTCCATCGCCGTCAAGCGCGTCTGGGGCGAGGTCTCGACGCCCGTCGGCATCTTGCGCTTCGGCCGCATGGGCAGCCACTGGGGCCTGGGCATGCTGCACAACGACGGCAACGGCATCGACAACGACTGGGGTGACACGGTCGATCGCGTCAGCTTCACCGCCGAGCCGCTGCCCGGTTTCTACGTGACCCCGATGATGGACTTCAACATCGAGGGCCTCTCGTCGCGCCGCTCCCTCGAAGGGGGGCAGCCGTTCGACCTCTCGAACTCCGACGACGCGCACAGCTACATCATCGCCGCGCAGCGCCGTGACACCGAGCAGGAGCGCCGCGCCAAGCTCGACGCCAACGGCACCGTCTTCAACTACGGCCTGCACTTCACCTACCGCACGCAGCGTAACGACAACGTCGACGCCCTGGCGGCGCCGCTGGGCGACAGCGAAGGCACCTCGGGCAGCACCGCGGCGTACCCCGCGGTCGTGTTGCGCAAGGCCGACATCTTCATGCCCGACCTCTGGACCAAGGTGGAGCGCAAGGAGTGGCGCATCGAGGCCGAGTTCGCGGCCGTGCTGGGCGGCATTCAGAACCGTTCACTCACCGCGAACTCCACCGACACCAACCAGACCCTTGGCGTGTACCAGTTCGGCGGCGTCATTCAGGGTGAGGTCAAGCTGCTCAACGGCGACCTCGAGATCGGCGGCGAAGTCGGCTTTGCCTCAGGTGACAAGGCGGCGGGCTTCGGCAACGCCCCGCGCCGCAAGGGTTCAGGGCTCAACGGCGCCACGGAGCTGGGCGACACCGAAGGTCCCCAGTACCGCTGTGACAACGGCTGCGCCGACAACGAGATCACCAATTTCCGGTTCAACCGCGACTACCGGGTCGACATGATCCTCTACCGCGAGATCCTCGGCGGCGTGACGGACAGCCTCTATTTCAAGCCCCGCGCGAAGTACCGCATCACCCAGGGCTTCGAAGCGTTCGCATCCGCCATCTACTCGCGGGCCCTCTTCCCCGAGTCGGCGCCCGGTGCGCTCTACGCGAACAGCAACGCGAGCCTCGGCGTGGAGATCAACGGCGGCGCCCGGTACGAGACCGAAGACGGTTTCTACGGCCAGCTGCAGTACGGCATCTTGTTCCCCCTCGAGGGCTTCAAGAAGGGTGGCCCGCTGCAGGACGGCAGCAGCAACGGCGTGCAGCAGGTCACCATCGAGAACCCGCAGGCGCTCAGGGCCGTCGTCGGCATCAAGTTCTGAGCATGGCCCGGGGGTTCTGGCTTCTCATCCTCCTGGCCGGCTGTGGCATCAAGGCGCCCCCGCGCCCTCCGCTCGACGAGCCACCACTGTCGAGCCCCCCGCTGGTCGACTCACCGGACGCGGGTTGCTGTGAGGTGAAGAAGTGAATCATTTTCACGAACGACGCGGCTCGCTCTGGGCCGAAGAAGTGCCGCTCTCCCGCATCGCGGAAGAAGTGGGAACGCCGACCTACGTCTACTCCTCGGCCACGCTGCGCCGTCACCTGAGCGTGGTGCAGGCGGCCTTCGAAGCGGTGCCCACCGTGGTCTGTTACTCGGTGAAGGCGAACTCCACCCTGGCCGTGCTGAAGCTCTTCGCGGACGCCGGTTCCGGGTTCGACATCGTCAGCCACGGAGAACTCGCGCGCGTGCTGGCCGCGGGCGGCGACGCGAAGAAGGTCGTCTTCTCCGGCGTGGGCAAACGTGAAGACGAGATGGTGGCCGCGCTTCAAGCCGGCATCCTCATGTTCAACGTGGAGAGCGCCGAAGAGCTGGCGCTGCTCGATCGCGTCGGCCGGCGGCTGGGAGTGCGTGCTCCTTTCGCACTCCGCGTGAACCCCGACGTCGACGCCAAGACGCACCGCTACATCGCCACGGGTTTGAAGACCTCCAAGTTCGGGGTGCCCTTCGAAGAGGCCGTTGCGCTTTATAAACAGAGCCGCCGCATGAAGGGGCTCGAGGCGCGTGGGGTCGACTGTCACATCGGCAGCCAACTCACCGACGCGCGGCCCGTGAAAGAAGCGATCACCCGCGTCAGCGGTCTCTACGCCGAGCTCAAGTCGCAGGGTTTTCCGCTCACCCACCTCGACGTCGGCGGAGGGCTGGGCGTGAAGTACTCCAAGGAGAACCCGCCCGGGCTGGAGGCCTACGCCAAGGCGGTGCTCAGCTCGGCCAAGAACTTCGAGGGCACGCTGGTGCTCGAGCCCGGCCGGGTGATGGTGGCCAACGCAGGCGTGCTGCTGACCCGCGTGCTCTTCCGCAAGAAGACGACGGCCAAGCGGTTCTTGATCGTGGATGCGGGCATGAACGATCTGCTCCGGCCTGCCTTGTACGAAGCGCACCACGACATCGTGGCGGTCAAGCCACGGCGCGGCCCGAAGACCACGATGGAGATCGTCGGCCCGGTGTGTGAATCGACCGATGTGCTGGGCCACGCCCGCTCGATGGCCCCGCTGGAGCAGGGTGACCTGCTCGCCGTGAAGACCGCCGGGGCGTACGGCATGTCGATGGCAAGCACCTACAACTCCCGCTGCCGTCCGGCGGAGGTGCTGGTGGATGGCAAGGAATACCGCGTCGTGCGAAAGCGCGAGGCGATCGAAGAACTCTGGAGAGGAGAGACCCCATGACGCTGCAAGGCTCGATGACCGCGCTGGCCACCCCGTTTCGCGACGGCAAGCTCGATGAGGCCGCGTACACGGCGCTGATCGAATACCAGATCACCAACGGCACCTCGGTGCTCATCCCCATGGGCACCACCGGCGAGGCGGTCACCATGACCGCACCCGAGCGGCGCCGCGCGATTCAGCTGTGCATCGAAGTGAACAAGGGCCGCGCGAAGGTGTTCGCAGGCGCGGGCAGCAACTCGACCCTGGAGACCATCGAAGGCGTGGCGGTCGCGCGCGAGCTCGGCGCTGACGGCGCGCTGGTGGTGACGCCCTATTACAACAAGCCCACCCAGGCGGGCCTGGTGGAGCACTACCGCCAGGTCGGCAAGGCGCACCCCGGCTTTCCGTTGATGGCCTACAACGTGCCCGGCCGCACCGGTGTGGACATGCTGCCCGAGACGGTCAAGCGGCTGCTCGAGGTGAAGGAGGTCGTCGCGCTGAAGGAGGCCACCGGCAACATCCTGCGCACCCTCGACGTGTTCGAGCAGGTCGGCGATCGCATGACCCTGCTGTCGGGCGACGACTTCGTGGTCGCGCCGTTCATCTTCAGCGGTGGCAAAGGCGTCGTCTCCGTCTCCTCGAACGTCGCGCCTCGCAAGATGGCTGACCTCTGCGCGGCCGCGCTCGCAGGCGACATCGCGGGAGCGCGCAAGCACCAGCTCGAGCTGCAGCCGCTGCACCGCATGTTGTTCATCGAGAGCAACCCCATCCCCGTGAAGATGGCGCTGCACCAGATGGGCCTGTTCGGCCCGGAGATCCGCTCTCCGCTCACCCCCATGACCGAAGGCAACGCGGCAAAGCTCAAGGAGGAGCTGAACAAGCTCGGCCTGCTTTCCCGGAACGCGTCATGAACGAGCCGATTCGCACCGTCATCACGGGCGTCTCGGGAAGAATGGGCGCGCTGCTGGTCAAGCTGGTGCGCGACACCCCGGGCTTCGTGCTGCACGGCGGCACCGACAAGCCGGGCAGCGCTTCCATCGGTCTCGACGTGGGGCTCGCCGCGCACCTCGCTCCGCTGGAGGTCTCCACGGTCGACTCGTTGGACGGCGCGTTGAACGGTGCGCACGTGGTGATCGACTTCACCACGCCGGAAGTCTCGGTCGAAAACGCCCGGCTCTGCGCTGACGCAGGCGTCGCGCTGGTGGTGGGCAGCACCGGCTTCTCCCCGCAGGCGAAGGCCGAGATGGCGGTGGCCGCGAAGAAGATCCCCCTGGTGATGTCGCCCAACATGTCGGTCGGCGTGAACCTGGTGATCGAGCTGGCGGCCACGCTGGCCAGGCGGCTGGGCGAAGACTTCGACGTGGAGGTGATGGAGACGCACCACCGCATGAAGAAGGACGCGCCGTCAGGCACCGCGATGCGTTTGGCCGATGAGCTCGCCCACGCACTGGGCCGCGACCACGACGACATCCGCACCTCGCGCGTGGGGCAGATCGGCGAGCGCCCGCGCAAGGAGATCGGCGTGCAGACGCTGCGGGGTGGTGACGTGGTGGGCGAACACACCGTCTTCTTCTTCGGTGATGGTGAGCGCGTCGAGCTGACGCACCGGGCGACCAGCCGTGAGCAGTTCGGCCGCGGGGCCCTGCGCGCCGCCAGGTGGATCATCGGCCAGCCTGCCGGGCTCTACGACATGACGCACGTGCTGGGAGCGAAGTGATGGCCCAGTACGCGCGCGTCGAAGTGCAGGGCAGGGGAGCGGTCTTCGTGGAGTTCGTCGAGGGGCGGTACTTCGAGCTGAGCGGCGCACCGTGGGAGCCGGGTACCGTCAGAGGCGCCGAGCTCTCGGCCGAACC